>CAZVSN010000079.1:0-7394 GCA_964629455.1 uncultured Micavibrio sp.
TTGATTATTCTGGCCGTTGCCGCAAAACCGATTAAAAACTGGATACTATCCAAAAAGAAAAATCATCACTAACAAGCCCCTTGCTCTTCCCTTATAAAGGAATATCATCATCATTATGTTTGAACATAATGTTTTGATTGCCTTTTTAGCAACAGCGCTTGCCGCATCGGCGACCATGCTTGGTGCACTGTCTATGGTCGGGGCCAAGGAATCTAACCCAAGACTTCTGGCCTTTGGCCTTTCCTTTGCGGGCGGAGCGATGATTTATATATCACTGGTCGAAATACTTGTGAAATCACAAATATCCTTTGGTGAAATCTTTCCTGAAAAACAGGCTTATTCTATATCAACATTTTCTTTCTTTGTTGGTATGTTTCTTCTGGTGATATTGGATAAAATATTGCCAAATCCGCATACGGATATCGAGAATTGTCACGAAGACCACCACGGCGTGCAAAGAAAAAACCTTAAGAAGGTTGGCCTGCTCGCCGCGATCGCTATTACCGCACACAATATACCAGAGGGGATGGCGACATTCTTTTCAACATTGAACAGCCCTGTCGTCGGGATGAATTTGGCTTTCGCCATAGCTATCCATAATATTCCAGAAGGCCTCTCTATCGCTATTCCTATTTTCTATGCAACAAGGTCAAAAACAAAGGCTGTGTTCGCAACATTCATATCCGCTATTGCCGAACCTTTGGGGGCTGTTTTGGGCTATGTCATTCTGGCTCCATTTATTGGCCCCGCCGTTTACGGGAGTGTCTTTGGTGTGATAGCTGGTGCAATGGTTTACTTGGCACTTGATGAATTACTCCCCACTGCTGCCCGATATGCCAAAGGGCATGAAACAGTTTATGGGATTATATCTGGGATGGCGATTATCGCGCTCAGTCTGGCACTGTTCAAATAACTGGACATAACTAATAATTTTTAAAAAACCCCTTATCCTGATGCGCGGGATGTGGCATCATGCAGATACGATTCTGTCTATGCTTTCAATCAATTGGATGATTAGGTTCCCATGAAATACGCTGGTTTAGCCCTTGTTCTTGTGTTCACATTCGGCGGTCTTCTGATTGCCATGCATTTTCATGTCGAACATTTCATTAAAATTATCATGGTTATCGTGGGCGCATTGCCTGGTGAGTTTACCATTATTTTCGGGTGCGCGGTGGCGGCCTTTCTGGTTGCCAACCAACCCCATGTTGTTAAAGAAACGATGAAGTCATTCAAATGCCTTGGGCAGCCTTCGGCCTATAGCAAAGATGATTACATGCAATTGTTGGGAATGATGTTTTCTGTCTTTAAACTGGTGCGGACAAAGGGCTGGCTCGTCCTTGAACCACACATTGAAAACCCGCACGACAGTACTTTGTTCAATAACTTCCCCTCTTTCGCACATAACCACCATGCCAGTGTTTTTCTGTGTGATTACCTCCGCATTATCTCATTGGGAAATGATAACCCCCTAACCATCGAAGCATTGATGGACGAAGAAATTGCAACGCTTGAATCCCATTACGGACATCCAGGGCACGCCATGCAAACTATGGCTGATGGTGTTCCTGCGCTTGGTATTGTTGCCGCCGTTCTGGGCGTTATCAAAACCATGGCTTCGATTAACGAACCGCCAGCCATCTTGGGGGCCATGATTGGTGGCGCCTTGGTTGGAACATTCCTTGGGGTGTTTCTGGCTTATGGTTTGATTGGCCCGATTGCTGGAGCCATGACCGCACGCGGCGAAACCGAAGTCATGTATTACCGTTGTTTGAAAGTTGGCGTTCTGGCGTTCTTGAATGGCGCGGCCCCTCAAGTTGCCGTTGAATTTGCCCGTAAATTCTTGCCACATGAAGTTCAGCCAACCTTCCAAGAATTGGAAGAGAGCCTGAACGCTTTGCCTGCTCCAGCCTAATACCAGAGTAATATAAGGATTGAATAAAAGTGGCCGAGAAAAAGCCTGACGAAAAAGCCCCTGTTATTGTTATCAAGAAAATCATCAAGGGTGGTGGCGGACACCATGGTGGTGCGTGGAAAGTTGCGTATGCCGACTTTGTGACCGCGATGATGGCCTTCTTCCTTTTGATGTGGCTTCTGAACGCCACGACCGAGGAACAACGCAAAGGGATTTCCGAATATTTTGATCCAACCCCGATGGAAGTATCCAACGTCACCAGTGGTGCGGGTGGTGTCATGGGTGGGTTGACCGTATCCACCGAAGGCGCGCGGGTAAATGATGTTCAACCGATTGTTCACAACGACCAAACGCCATCACCAGATGTCAAAGCCCAGATTGACCCTGAACAATTATCCAAAGAACAGCTTCAGGCAGAATTGCAAAAACGCGAAGATTCAGAATTTGAACAAATCAAAGAAAAAATTCAGGAAGCCGTTCAGAATTCAGACCTTAACGGCCTGACCAAAAACCTGATTGTTGATATGACCCCCGAAGGGTTGCGCATCCAGATTGTTGACCGTGACGGGGAATCCATGTTCCCGACAGGAAGCGCCGTGCCATACGAAAAAACAGTCAAACTCCTTGCCGTTGTTTCCGACATTATTAAAAAAATGCCGAACCAAATATCTGTTCGCGGACATACCGACTCCGCCCCCTATTCCAACGGCACAAACTATACCAACTGGGAATTGTCAGCAGACCGCGCCAATGCCAGCCGCCGCGCTTTGATTAAAGACGGCATCGAAGCCAAAAAACTCTCTAACGTTGTTGGAAAAGCCGATACAGAACATCTGAAACCAAATACCCCGCTTGATCCACAGAACCGCCGCATCAGTATTATTCTGCTCCGCGATTCTTTGACCAAACCTGTCGATGGAAAGAAAAAAGCCAGCGCAGGCGGCACGGGCTCAGTTCCTGTCGACCCCGGATATAAGAAGACATTGGGTAACGTGCAGTTCCCTTAAAGAAAGCAGACAAGGATTTAAATGATACCCCCATTCAGAAAACCTTGCCCCCATCTTCTTTTTATTCTTTTAGCGACAACGACATCTTATACGTCTTATGCGAGTGATTTAAAACCAAGAGGAGAAGTTAACTGGAGAGCCTCTTCCGATCGCTCAATTTTGATGACCAATTTATGGGTACCGCTCCAGCAGACAGATACCGATGTTCTGTTTACCGATATTCGGTTAATGGGCGATAATAATGATAACCGTGAAGGGAATATAGGACTGGGGTATCGCACCCTATCCACCCAACCTCTTTTAGGAAAGGGTATATGGGGCGGATATGGCTGGATTGATAGACGATCAACAAAATTAGGCTCTTTCTTTAACCAAGTGACTTTGGGAACAGAGTGGCTGAAAGAAGATTCCGATCTACGATTAAATGTTTATATCCCCCTGTCTGATGAAAAATCACACACCACACAAAATACTGGAAACTCAACCCCATATTTCGCAGGAACGGGGCTGGTCGTCGATACAACTGGAACAACTCTTGAAGAGCCTCAACGCGGGTTCGATATTGAATTTGGCCACAAAATTCCATTTATAGCGGACAAAGCAGATGATGCCCGCTTTTATATGGGTGCGTATTACTTCAAAGGCGATGTAACACCAGATGTTGCTGGATGGCGAACACGCGCAACTATTGATATTACCCCCGATTTTCAAATCGGGGCACGGTTTCAAAAGGATGATGAACGTGGAAGCCAAGGATTTTTGGAAGCCACCGTCCGCTTTCCTTTTAATCAAAAGAAAAGCATAAAAACATCGGGACTGCATGGACGTATGGACGAAAGCCCTGAACGTGATATTGATATTGTTACAGGGCAAAAGGTAACGAATACAGGTTTATCAAAGCCCGTTATCAACACAACAACAGGAACAGCGCAAGAAATTCTGCACGTTGATAATACGGCTGCAGGTGGTGGAGATGGATCGGCCGAACATCCATTTAATACACTGGCGGCTGCCTCTGTCGCATCCAACCCACACGGCATTATTTATGTTCATTATGGCGACGGCACAAGTGCAGGACAGGATGCAGGCATAGTCCTTAACAAAACAGGACAACAACTCATCGGTTCGGGAACGAATTTTGTGTGGGACGAAAATAAATTCTCAGTTCAGGGGGCAAATCGCTCTCTGACATCAATCATTATTTCATCCGCAACTACCGCGCCTGTCATTAGTTCAAGCGGTCCTCTTCAAGATATTTTGATACAAGCCAGCGATGTCACTGTTGCAGGCATTAAAGTAAGCGATCCTAGTCTATTTAATTATAATATTTACATTCTTAATACTAGCGGTACAACATATGAAAATATTCGAATCGCCGATACAATCATTGATGGTGGAAGCTATGGAATTTATGCTGTCAGTACAAACGTTGGGTCCATAATAGATGGGCTTGATATAGATAATGTGGATATCTCCGATGAGAGCCGAGGAATTTATCTAAGAACATTATCAAATGGTAAAATCCAGAACACAGCCATTAACGATACAAGTTCACACAACAACACTAGTCATGGCATTTATATCCAACCTGGTTCTGGGCATATCATAAACACAAGCATTACAGATTCCAATTTTAATGATAATGGCGGATCTGGGATTCAGTTATTCTCATCATCTGCTTCGGCCTCAATCGATGATCTATCGATCAATCGCGTATCCACATCAGGAAACTCATCTTCTGGTCTTACCGCATCAGTTGCAGGAACAGGAAAAATTCTCTCTGCCACGATAGACAATTCAAGTTTTACAAATACATCAGGTGGGCCTGGAGTTCATATAACCTCCATTACGCTATCCACGCTTGAGATGAAAATACAAAATTCTACAATGACAGGAAATGGTTTTAGAAATCTGTTCATTAACAATGACAACGGGGGAACACCTTTTACATTAGATTTAGGCGGTGGCACGTTAGGAAGCACAGGAGGAAATTCAATACACGGTGCTACCTCTGGCTTTGAAGATTTATTTCTGGATATCAACGGCGAAACCCTTTCTGCAGAAAATAATTGGTGGGGCAGTGCCGTTGGGATTGGCGGCATTTCTCTTGACTTAGATGATGGAACAATTGACTCAACACCTTTCCTAACCTCCGCACCTTAATTGAAATACCAAAAACCCCCGCGATTTGCAGGGGTTTTTATTTGTTTTGATTTGTTCGAATTTTTATGCGAAGCGGTTGCTTTTTGGGAACCCATTGGGTGGCAATTTACCCACCGATGCGCGTTCACCCACCCATTCCTTGGCATTTGGCACATTCATTTCACGCGTTCCTGAAATAAAGGTTAGCCCCTCTTTCAGATTGAATGTTTTCAAATCGCTGAGTTCCGCATCTTTTAATTTCTGCAAAATCACGCCCTTGCCTTTATTGAGTTCAGGGATTTGGTCTAACGGGAATACCAACATTTTGCGGTTATTGCCAATCACGGCGACATGGTTATGCCCCTTTGGAACAACGCGGCAAATAATGGCATCCCCATTATCGTCCACCGACATAATTTGTTTTCCGTTTTTGGTTTGTGCCAGAACATCATTTGATGTCACGATAAACCCTTTGCCCTCACGGTTGGCGAGGATGAGTTTCTGGTCAGGTGCCCAAACAAACATTTCAACGATATCGGCATCGGTCGGAATTTCAACCAACAAACGAACAGGTTCACCCAACCCACGCCCCGGTGGAAGTTTATCGCCCGCGATGGTATAGAAACGACCATTGCTGGCGAATGCCACCAATTTATCGGTTGTGTGGGCTTCGAATACGAATTGTTCGTAATCGCCCTCTTTGTATTTCAAGTCAACACGGTTAACGCCATGACCTTTCATCGCGCGGATCCAGCCTTTGGCTGATAGAATAACGGTAATCGGTTCACGTTCCACCATGACCTGATTCAAATCAATGGTCACAGGGGCTGGCGGTTTGCCAATGGTTGTCCGTCGCGCACCAAGAGCGGTGGTCAGCGCATATAATTTTTTGGTAATGCCAATTTGTTTTTTAATCTCTGCCCATTGTTTGGATTCAGATTTCAACAATTTTTCCAATTGGTCTTTTTCTGATTCCAACCCGTCATATTCTTTGCGGATTTCCATTTCTTCCAATTTCCGCAAAGACCGCAACCGCATATTCAAAATAGCCTCAGCCTGAACATCGGTGAGCGAGAATTTTTTCATGAGTGCTGGTTTCGGTTCATCTTTATCACGGATGATTTTAATGACTTCATCAATATTCAGATAAACAATCAAATAACCCGCAAGGACTTCCAAACGGTGGTTCACCTGCCCCAAACGATGATTGGACATCCGCACCAGAACATCCTGACGGTGGTTTAACCAACATTGCAAAACGTCTTTTAGTCCCATGACCTTTGGAACCAAACCATTTTCCAACACGTTCATGTTAAGCGAGAAGCGGTTTTCCAAATCAGATGCGCGGAATAATGCTTCCATCATCAAATTCGGGTCAACCGTTCTGTTCTTTGGCACAAGGACAAGGCGCATATCTTCTGCGCTTTCGTCCCGAATATCATCGAGCATCGGAATTTTCTTGTCATTAATCAGATTGGCAATTTGTTCGACCAATTTTGCCTTTTGCACCTGATACGGAATTTCGGTGACAATAATCTGCCATGTGCCTTGCTTTAATTCTTCCTTGACCCAACGTGCGCGGGTACGGAATGACCCGCGTCCTGTGCGATACGCTTCAACAATTGCATCATGGCTTTCCACCAGAATGCCACCTGTCGGAAAATCTGGCCCGCGTACAATTTTGGTTAATTCTTCGATTGATACATCCTTTTCCAGCATCAATTCCATTGCCTCGCAAAGCTCGGCAACGTTATGTGGAGGAATATTGGTTGCCATACCAACGGCAATCCCCGATGACCCGTTGGCCAACAAGTTTGGAAAATTGGATGGCAACACAACGGGTTCTAATGTTTCACCGTCATACGTCGCACGGTAATCCACCGCGTCATCATCAATCCCTTCGAGCAAGGCAATAGCAACTGCCGTCAAACGGGATTCGGTATACCGCATCGCCGCCGCATTATCGCCGTCAATGTTACCAAAGTTCCCCTGCCCATCCACCAGCGGATAACGCACCGCGAAATCCTGTGCCAGACGCACCAACGCATCATAAACCGATTGGTCACCATGCGGGTGGAACTTACCGATAACGTCACCCACCACACGCGCCGATTTTTTGGGCGGCAGATTGGGGGCAAGTTTCAATTGGTACATCGCAAACAAAACGCGACGATGAACAGGTTTTAATCCGTCGCGCACATCGGGCAATGACCGCGACATAATTGTCGACAGCGCATAAGACAAATACCGCCCAGATAATAACCCAGCCATTGGCTGTTCAATAATATTATCCATTGGCGTTTGTGCGGGTGGTGTTTTCCGTGCCATTT
>CAZVSN010000080.1:0-7024 GCA_964629455.1 uncultured Micavibrio sp.
CGCGCCATAAAGAAACTTAATTATAAAGCTTTCCAAAAACTTTCAAAAAATCGCAACGCAATAAAGACTGCTTTGGCCTACACTACACCCAATCCCCCAAAAAACAATTTCAATTGACATAATTAATAGAAGTGGTTATATTTATTGAATTATTAGTTACAGCAAGGGGAAAATGAGGAAAAAATGGACAACTCAACAAAAAACAAATTATCGTCCCTAAGCTTACTCTCTCTCACTGGGGTAACAGGAGCCGCCTTGGTAGCCGCCCTTTCTAGCGAACCCACACCGCCCCCCGAAATCCCGAACTCCCCGACAGCAGGCAACGCAACTTTCTCCTGCTCTGATGGGCATAGAGAGATACAAGACGCAAATGATGGTCATTTATCAACCAGAAAAACACAACTAGACGGAGATTTCCGCTTTTACGCCACATTCAATGAATTTGGTGAAGTCAAGAGAGTTCAGAATATGCGTAGTAACTCCTTGGACAGTGTTGCCCGAGATTCTATTGCCTTTGTCAATAATCAGAATCTAGATACAAACGGCAAAGGACTTAATTCAAAAGAAAATATCAGTTTGCTCAGTCTGTTCAACAAAACAAAGTTTGTTGAACAGACTGTAGAAAGCGGAATGAAAAAGAACAGCACTGGCCAATACACCCTTACCACACAACTTGTTCAATACGACAAAAACCCCCTATCGGAGCAACGCATCCAAACAACAGAAAAATGGCAATGCAAACTGGAAAGCTTCTTGAAATTAAATGAAATGCTTCCCCATTAATCACCAAAGCATTTTTTGAGAAAAGCACCACCCTCGTGGATGCCCTGTTCGTCAATGCTATGTCCCATGCCCTGTGTTGTGTGCCCCGCAACATCGAACCCAGCTTGCTTTAATGTTTCTTTGGCATGAAAAAATGCCCCGACAGGAACAACCGTATCCATTTCACCATGCACCAGATAGATAGGCGGGCGCGAAATACTAGACTGCCCGATTAACCCCTCGCCCCCAATCAAGCCGCCTGAATACCCAACAACACCCGCCAATTTTTCTGCGCGGCGCGGGGCAACATATAAAGACATCATCGTACCTTGGGAAAATCCGACCAACGCCACTTTTGACGCTGGCAAATTATATTTTTTCATCTGGTCATCAATAAAACCATTCAACCATTGGGTTGCGGCCTCTGCCCCTGCTAACAAAGATAACGGTGCCCAACTTTGCAATGAAAACCATTGAAACCCGAATCCCACCTCACATGGATTAGGCGCGTCGGGGGACACAAACACAGTATTTGGCAAATCCTGAGTCCAATACGGTGTCAGACCAATTAAATCTTCGCCATTTGATCCATACCCGTGCAACAAAATAACAAGTGATGTTGGTTGTCCGCCTGCGGCGGGGCCTTGCGTATAAACAGTCATAACGGATAACCTTTTCAAAATAAAAATGACGATGTCCACCAAGCTACACCGTCATTCGATAAGGTCAATATAAAATAGAAAAGATGTTAAGCTGGGATACGTTCCCAATCAATTGCTTCGTTAGGATTGGTTTCACCATTCAAATCAATAAAATTTTCCAATCTGGTTTGCGCTGTTTTTAAAAATTCCAGAGTTGTGATATCGCGCCCATCGAACTCAATTTCACGAATCCTATTGACCAGACTTTTACGGTTAAAAATATGGGATGAGGTTTCTACCGTAAATGTTTCACGATGCCATTTGTCTTTTGGACGGGAACTCGTCCCAATTATAGGCACAGCCAAGTGGCAAGTCACACCCGCATAGTCCCCCAAATATCCAACCGTAAACGCCTTATATAAAGACTGCTCTTCCATGTGTTCCTCACAATATTTTCTAACCCAATAGCTATACTATTTCCCTAATCAATGGCAAGAAATATCCTTTACAACACGCGCTTACAATACTATATTGCGAATAATTCTTAATATCATGCAGGACACATTACCATGTTTGAAACCGCTTTAATTGTATTTCGTGAAGGCCTTGAATCTTTTCTGATTGTTGCCGTGACCCTCGCCTATTTAGTAAAAACAGGAAAATCCCGCCTGACCCCTGCTGTCTATGCAGGCATTATCGCGGCACTCGCCCTCTCTATTGGCATTGGCATGATGGCCGATGAAATGGCAGAAAGCCCTGCAACCGAAGGTGGGCTTGCCCTCCTCGCTGGCGTTCTGGTCGCCACCATGACCTATCATGTGATGCGTACCGCAAAAACCATTCGCACCAATATCAATGCCAAGCTGGAACATCATTCAACCAAAGCCACTATGCCCGCACTACTTGGGTTATTTGCCTTCACCGTTTTGATGATTGCCCGCGAAGGCATGGAAACAGCTTTGATGCTCAGCTCTCTTGTTCAAGACTCACCTGCCTCCACCATTTTAACTGGCGCAGGGTTAGGGTTACTCGCCACTGCCATTATCGGATATCTGTGGGTCAAGAATGCCCACCTCATCAATCTGAAACTATTTTTACAAGCAACTGGCATCTTCCTTATTGTTTTTTCTATCCATTTAGCAATTTTTGGGTTGCACGAAATGTCAGAAGCCGATGCCCTGCCCTTCATAGATAATTTCGCATTCCACACAGCAACCGAAGAATTCGCCGAAAACGACTCTGTTATTGGGCAACTTATCCTGTTTGGAATGATTATCCTTCCATGCGCATGGCTTGGCTTTTCCATCTTGCAAGACAAGTTCAAAAAAACAGCTTGATTAGTATGGGTGATTTTTCCATCATCACCTGATGAGGATAACCACCCGCTTTGCCCCGTCACCCACTGGCTACCTGCATATTGGACATGCGGCATCCGCATGGTTTGCCGCAGAGCAGGGAGATGATTTCCTGCTCCGCATCGAAGATATCGATACAACACGGTGCACGCCCGAATTTGAAACAGCCATTTATGAAGATATGGCGTGGCTGGGTATTCCATACCCCAAACCTGTTCGTCGCCAATCCGATCATTTTGATGATTACCAAAAAATCATTCAAAAACTGAATGATATGGAACTTCTTTACCCCTGTTTCTGCACACGAAAAGATATATTGGGTGATATTTCCAACGCGCCCCATTCACCGGCCCCCTTATATCCACAGACATGCAAAAAGATGAGTCTTTCCGAGGGGTTAGACAAAATAGCTGAAGGACAATCTTATGCCCTGCGCCTCAATATGAATGAAGCCATTCGTCGCACAGGGGGCACAGGAAAGTTGGAATGGTTCGACAAAGACAAAGGCAAACAAACTGCTCGACCTGAAATATTGGGGGATGCGGTCTTGGCACGCAAAGATACACCTGCCAGTTATCACCTTTGCGTCACCCATGACGATGCCCTCCAAAATATTAATCTGGTGACACGAGGCGAAGATTTATTCGAATCCACCCATATCCACCGTTTGTTACAGGAATTATTGGGCTATCCCATCCCCGAATACCATCACCACCCGCTTTTGCTGGATAAAGACGGCAAGAAGTTCTCGAAACGGGACAAATCACTCACCCTGCGCGATATCCGAAATAAGGGCTTTTCTGCACTGCAACTTCGGGATATTATCCATAGTCGGAATTTCTCCGCGCTTCTTACCGCCTAACCCAGACGGAACATCATGTCTTCAAACGCCCACTCTGATGAAAAAAATGAAACCAGCAATCTAACCCGTTTAATTGTCGGAGCAATCGGCGTTGTATTCGGCGATATCGGGACCAGCCCGCTCTACGCCTTTAAAGAATCTTTCTTGACCAGCCAGCTTATTCCGAATGAAACGCATGTTCTGGCCATTCTTTCTCTCATTTTCTGGTCACTCACAATTACCGTCACGCTGAAATATGTCGCGTTCATTATGCGTGCAGATAATAAAGGCGAAGGTGGAAGCCTCGCGCTGATGGCTCTTGCCAGCCGTTTTTCACACTCTAATACCAATATGATGTTTATCATTCCCATTCTGGGTATTTTTGCTGCCGCCCTATTTTACGGGGACAGCGTCATTACACCTGCTATTTCCGTTTTATCCGCCGTCGAAGGTTTGCAAGTTGTGGCGCCATCTCTGTCACATTGGGTACTCCCCATCACCCTCACTATACTTGCCTTTCTATTCGCATTTCAGAAAATGGGAACAGGTGGGATGGGAAAATTCTTTGGCCCCATCACCTGCGCGTGGTTTATCGCGCTCGCGGTTATGGGACTATCCCATATCATTTTAAATCCATCCGTATTGGCTGCCATCAACCCTTGGTATGCCGCCACCATGTTTATTCATGAACCTGCCCAAGCCTTCCTATTATTAGGAAGCGTTGTTCTGGCGATTACAGGCGCAGAAGCCCTCTACGCCGATATGGGGCATTTTGGCCGCCTTCCCATTCGCATTGCATGGATTGGTTTAATTTTTCCATCATTAATGCTCAATTACTTTGGTCAGGGCGCCTTTATTTTGGCACACCCCGAAGGCGTCGAAAACCCACTCTTCATGATGGCACCAGACTGGGCAGAATGGCCATTGCTGATACTTGCAACCCTTGCCACCATTATTGCATCACAAGCCGTTATTTCAGGCGCATTTTCAGTGACAAAGCAGGCGATTCAACTGGGTTATTTGCCCCGCATGTCAGTCATTCACACCCATGACGAACAGATTGGACAAATTTATATTCCGTTTATCAACTGGATGCTTTTGTTTTGTGTTTATTTGCTCGTTTTATCTTTCCAAACATCCAGCAACCTTGCCCATGCCTACGGAATTGCCGTCACAGGAACGATGGTGATTGATACGTTGCTATTGGCAATTGTGATGAACAAAATGTGGAATTGGAAACGCAGAATGATGCTTCCATTTGCCGCCCTCTTTCTAACTGTTGACCTTGCATTTTTCCTGTCAACCAGCACAAAGATTCCGCATGGCGGATGGTTCCCTCTTGCATTAGGCTCCGTTCTATTCCTTTTACTGGTCACATGGAAACGCGGACGACAACTTGTTTTAAATAAAATTCGTTCATCAGCAATGCCGATTGATGTGTTCTTCCGCGACTATTGTGAAAATTTCCCGCGCGTAGACGGAACCGCCATTTATATGTTCAACCTGAGCGAAGGAATACCGACTGCACTCTTACTCAATCTGCGTCACAATAAAATCCTGCATGAACGCAACATCTTCCTACACGTCAGTGTCGAAGAAAAATCCTATGTCCGTGAACAGGATAGAATCCGCATCGTCAATCTGGGGCACGATTTTTATCGCATAACAGTCCGCTATGGATTTATGGACAGCATCAATGTTCCGGCAGAATTGGCCAAAGAACATATTCATGGTTTAGAATTTGATGCAAAAGATACAACCTATTTTGTGGGTCGTGAAACAATCATTCCAACAGACCTTCCGGGTATGGCCATTTGGCGCGAACACTTATTCGCATGGATGTCCCGCAATGCGGCCAGCATTGTCGATTACTACAAACTCCCCAGCAAACAAGTTATGGAACTGGGAAGCCGCATCGATATTTAAACCCCGATTACTTTTTCAACAAGCTACCCATCACACCGCGCAGAACCTCACGGGCAATCTGGCGGCCAACCTGTGACCCAACGGCACGCACAACAGATTTGACCAAAGCTTCACCCACACCTTGACCTTTGCCCCGCGCCGATGATTTCTGGACTGGCTCATCTTCTCGCGCATCTTCACGTCGCCCCGATGTAGAGGCAGCATCGCTCCCGCGCGTCGCCTTTCCTTTCAACATTTCATAAGCGGATTCCCTGTCGATATCCTGAGTATAGGCCTGCGCCACGGGGCTATTTTGAATAAAGGTCTTGATAATATCAGGCGCAACGATACCAACCGCAGATGATGGCGGACGGATTAAAACGCGATCAACAATCGATGGGTCGCCTTTTTCGTTCAGGCAAGACACCAAAGCTTCCCCAACCTTTAATTCCTGCACCACTGTTTCAATGTCAAAATTGGAATTGGCGCGAAATCCATCAACAACAGCCGCAATCGATTTTTTCTGGGCGGGGGTAAAGGCACGCAAAGCATGTTGCACTTTATTTCCCAATTGACCCAAAACAACATCAGGGATATCGGATGGGTTCTGGGTTATAAAATAAACCCCAACACCTTTGGAACGGATAAGCCGCACCACTTGTTCAATTTTTTCAAGCAATGCCTTAGGGATATCGTTAAACAACAAATGCGCTTCATCAAAAAACAAAACCAATTTCGGCTTTGGCAAATCCCCCGCCTCTGGCAAATCTTCAAATAATTCAGACAATAGCCACAACAGGAATGTTGCGTATAAACGCGGCGCTTGTAACAATTTATCTGCCGCCAAGATATTCACAAACCCGCGCCCATCATAAGATGTCCGCATTAAATCACGAATATCCAATGCAGGTTCGCCAAAAAATTGCTCGGCCCCCTGCTCTTCCAACCGCAACAAAGCGCGTTGAATAGTCGCAACAGATGTCCCTGATATATTCCCGTATTCTTTGGACAATTCATTGGCTTTGTCCGCGACTTCGGACAAGAGCGCCCGTAAATCTTTTAAATCAAGAAGCAACAACCCTTGGTCATCTGCCATACGAAATGCAACGTCCAAAATGCCTTGCTGAACTTCATTCAATTCCATCAATCGTGACAACAACAACGGCCCCATTTCAGAAATTGTTGTGCGGACAGGATGCCCCTTCTCTCCATAGAGATCCCAAAAGATCGCAGGACACGCGGATGGAATAAATGGATTAAGCCCGATTTCTTGCGCGCGCTTGACTAAAAAATCCTGCATCTGTGATGGCTGACAAATGCCGCTTAAATCACCTTTCACATCCGTAATAAAAACGGGAACGCCTGCCGCAGAAAAACTTTCTGCCATAACCTGCAATGTAATGGTTTTTCCTGTCCCTGTTGCTCCCGCAATCAATCCATGGCGATTGGCGCGCGCCAAATTCAGGTTAGTCTTTGACTCAGGTGAACCCGTCACCGACCCCAGATAAATTTGTTCCATA
>CAZVSN010000081.1:0-1433 GCA_964629455.1 uncultured Micavibrio sp.
TTTTTATTCGAATCTTTCAAGAAAACATCGGTGATTGGCACAAAAAAAGGTCCGGAGACCTTTGAGGTGCTCCGGACAAACGGCGGTAATAGAGGGTGTGTACATTCTTTATACTAAAACGATCATCGCTTTGCAACACAAATCGAACAAATTTTATAAAAATTTTTCCAATTTTGCGACAAGTTCAAATAAATTGAATTAAATCAATTTACTTATCTATAAGTAAATAAAGAATAGATATTTAAAAACAAGATTATGTTTGAAATATTACTGATAGTAATGGGTTGTATTTGTTGGGACAAATACAATAAATAAATAGTTTTACTTTGTTTTTTTAATTTAGTTCCGTTTTTGGATATTGTGCCAAGCGGGTTTGGGGCTCATTCTTGCATTGAATAGTTAATAATACATTTATTGCGAGGGGGGATTAGTCGGGCGTGCCGTTATTTAGATGTAAATAACCAACGGAGAAAAATCCATGATGAACAAAACGGGCTTATTATTTTCAATGATGATTCTTTTGGGTGGAATAGGTGCCGCCCCGCCATCGGCTATGGCTGATGACAATAGGCATGGCAGGCATGATGAGAGGCGTGATTATGAGGGGCACCATGAATATCGCCCTCAATATCAACCTCAATATCACCATGAAAGGCACGATAGCCGTCGGGTTGTTTATTACGCGCCGCCTTACTCCTCGCGCTATCAAACCATTTATTACAGCCCTTGGCAGGCGAATATGTCAGATCGTCATATGTACCGTGTGGGGGATTATATTCCGCGCTATGTAAGGTGTTATGACCCATCGCGACATGTTGTTGCTGTGTTACCGCCAGCCTATCGGGGGACACGCTATGTTCAGGTGGATGATAATGTGTATTTGGTATCCGAAGCCTCGCGCCAGATATTAAATGCCATCGTTCTTTTGTCGGGCGCGAGATAGCGATTTTAAATTTTACAAATAGCAAAATTCCAAAATAAGGCGGAAAAAATCAAAGTCCGCCTTATTTTTTATTGAATTTGATTGGCGGCGGGTATATAAGAAGGCAAATCGTTATTTTCATATTGATAAGAAGAGAGTCTTTCTCATGTTAGCATCCTTCACAAAAGCCAATCCAGTCATCTCACTCATGCAGGATGATCGGTTTACTTTGAGCCAACGTTTTTATCTGTTGGGTGCAAATATTCTCCAGCAAAAAGATATGGCGGCCTTAAAAGTTGCCGAATGTTTGCAGGGTGAAATGCAAAAATTTGACCCTGATATAAATAAGGTTGATGGGTTTGTTTCTCATCTGTCTGGGATGGGGGCTAATGGTATTTTGGGCGCTGGTTTATTGTTGGCCGCACAAATTTCAAAACCAAATGTGATTGAAGTTTTTTTAAATCACAAAGTAAATCCAAATTTCAAAGATAGGCATTCAGGGGCAACGCCC
>CAZVSN010000081.1:1533-6791 GCA_964629455.1 uncultured Micavibrio sp.
TTTAAATCACAAAGTAAATCCAAATTTCAAAGATAGGCATTCAGGGGCAACGCCCATGATGTTGGCGGCTCAGGAAGGGAATTTGGGCAGTGTCAAATTGTTGCATGAGCGTGGCGCACGTTTGAATGAGGTGGATAATGATGGGAATCATTCGCTGATATATATTCTGCGGAAGTTGGATGCCGTTCTTTATTCTGATGTTATTGAATATTTGCTGGATAGTGATGTAAATCCATTTATCGAAAACAAGGCTGGCGATTCTGTTGATGATTTTGTAGCAGCGCTTCATTCCCTATCTGTCTACAAATTGGTTGATAAGGCTCAAAAGAATTATTCAGAAAATAAAAAAGGACATGTTCCCGAACACCTTAGATATTTGTCTAAGGTGCCAAAACCGATTGTTGCCTAAATTTATTCTATAGGTTTAATCCACCACGCATACATGTGTGGTGGAATAGTTTTTCATGTTCGTGGAATTTATCTGAAATAATGGCTCCTGAGCAGGATTCGAACCCCAGCACGCGCAAGCGTGGAAATAAATCTAGCAGGTTCGTGGAATTTATCTGAAATAATGGCTTCTGAGCAGGATTCGAACCCCAGCACGCGCAAGCGTGGAAATAAATCTAGCAGGTTCGTGGAATTTATCTGAAATAATGGCTCCCTGAGCAGGATTCGAACCTGCGACCAATCGATTAACAGTCGATTGCTCTACCGCTGAGCTATCAGGGAATATTATGAAGGCGGTCAGGTCGCTTTTGTATTTTTTTGTCGGGTGTTTGTCAACCGACTTTTTTCAAAATAACCCGTTTATTCTTTTCCAATATTGGAGGCACGAGCCGGACCCGCGCGCGCAGGCGCGCATCCTAAAGCCTTTACCTCATTAATGGTTCCAATCTGGAGGCACGAGCCGGAATCGAACCGGCGTGCAAGCTTTTGCAGAGCTCTGCCTAACCACTCGGCCATCGCGCCCCAAAACTGGATATTACTTAAGTGCCGAGGGATTTAGCATTTTTCACCATGGAAATCCAGTTAAAATTCCTGTAAAGCTAATATCAGCTTAAAAATGTCCATTTTGAGGATTTATAGATGACTCTGCAGAATTTTGAAAAAGCCCGCGAGAACATGGTTCTCTCACAATTACAACCATCCGGTGTGGTATCGGAACAGGTGATGGAGGCTTATAAGGCGGTGCCGCGTGAAATGTTTGTACCAAATGCCCTCCGTGGCGTGAGCTATCTGGATGATGATATTCAATTGGGTGGCGGACGGACATTGATGGAGCCTTTGTTACACGCATTGATGTTACAGGATGCAGGGTTAACCTCGGCCGACAAGGTGCTTGATATTGCTGGGGCTACAGGCTATTCCGCAGCCGTTCTGGCGCATGTCGCTGGTTCCGTCGTTGCGGTTGAGCAAGAAGAGAAATTATTACAGGACGCAAATAATCATTGGAAAACATTGGGGCTGTCAGAGAAGATTATGCCTGTTGTGGGTGACCATGCGGGCGGGTATGTAAGTGGCGCGCCATATAAAGCAATTATTGTGAATGGTGCTGTGGCCGATGTTCCTGTGGCTTTGTTGGCGCAATTGGCAGAGGGTGGGGCGCTTTATGCCATTTTGATGCCGCGTGATTCGGCGATGGGCAAAGTGGTCGCCATTCGTCAGGATAAAACAGGGGCAATATCCCAAAAAGTCTTGGGTGAGGGTGTTACGAACTATGCACCTGGATTTGTCCCGCAACAGGGCTTCATCTTTTAGAATTTCGGAAAATAAAACCGGTTTTGCACGAAAAAGCAGAATTTGGGTGTGGATAGACACCCCCCACCCATTAAATCGTGCTTTGACAATACGTTAGCATTCGGACAAACTGCACTGTCTGAAGACTTTTAAGGAAACCATTTGAATGGCCGGCAATAAACCAGAGCAGGAACCATCCATCGAGGAAATACTCGCATCCATCCGTCAAATTATTTCGGATGATGACGAGCCACGTCCTGCTGGAGAAATCGAAATACCTGCGGAAGAAAAATTCGAGATACCCGTTTATCAACCTGAGCCAGCGAAAGAGGAGCCTCAGCGCGCATCCTTCGCCGATGTTCTGGAACTGACCAATGAAATTGGTGATGAGGAAAAGGTCTTTGATCAATCCGAAGAAAAATTTGAAATTCCATTGTCCAAACCAATGGTCGAGGAAGAACCCTCTCCGCGTGCGTCCGATCTTGACCTGTCATACAAAGAGGAACCGATGCGGAAATCAGATCTAGATTTGTCAGCAGGACAAAATGATATTGATGCGTTGTTTTCTGCCCCAGCCGCAGAAGCAACCACCGAAGCTTTCTCTCGTTTGCTTGGAAATATCCCTGTCGAGCGTGAAGAAAACAAACGTATGTATGCCGATGGCCGCATTACACTCGAAGATATTGCAAAGGATTTATTGCGTCCGATGCTCCGTCAATGGGTGGATGATAACGTGCCTGCGATGGTTGAACGTTTGGTTGAGAAAGAATTGGAAAAACTGGCACGTCAAGCCAGAGATTAATTTCTTCTTTCCTGAATTGAAAATCCCCTGAAATACTTGAAAAACAAGCCTTAACAGGCTAATAATATCCCACATCCATTTTTTGAAAAACAACCAGAGAAGCCAACATGCTCGACAAGACATTTGACCATACCCAAATTGAAAAACACCATTACCAGAAATGGGAAGATTCAGGTGTCTTTGCTGCCAATCCGAAAAGTGAAGCGCAGGGCTATTGCATTATGATGCCGCCGCCAAATGTGACGGGCACATTGCACATGGGGCATGCCTTTACCATGACGTTGCAGGATGTGTTGACGCGCTATCACCGCATGCGTGGGCGCGATGCGTTGTGGATGCCGGGAACCGACCACGCGGGGATTGCAACCCAGATGGTTGTTGAACGTAAATTGGATGCCGAAGGTTTATCGCGTCGTGAAATGGGGCGTGATGCGTTCCTTGAAAAAGTGTGGGAATGGAAAGAATATTCTGGCGGAACAATTACCAACCAATTGCGTCGTCTGGGAACCACGCCAGATTGGGAACGGGAACGTTTCACAATGGATGAAGGTTTGTCGGCAGCAGTACGCAAAGTTTTTGTTCAACTGTATAAAGAAAAATTGATTTATAAAGACAGACGTTTGGTGAATTGGGATTCAAAATTACTGACGGCTGTGTCCGATTTGGAAGTTATCCAAAAAGAAGTCAAAGGCCATATGTATTATATCCGTTACCCGATTGAAGGTCAGGAAGAACGGTTTATCACGGTTGCAACCACTCGTCCTGAAACAATGCTCGGCGATACGGCATTGGTGGTGAACCCCGAAGACGAGCGCTACAAAGATTTAATCGGCAAATTTGCCGTTCTACCGATTGTTGGTCGCCTGATTAAAATTATCGGCGATGGTTATGTGGATGCCGAATTTGGAACAGGCGCGATGAAGGTGACACCCGCGCATGACTTCAATGACTTTGAAATTGGCAAGCGTCACAATCTGGAACAAATTTCCATTCTGGATATTCATGCAAAGGTGAATGATAATGCTCCATCCGAATATCGTGGGTTGGACAGGTTTGATGCGCGCAAGAAAATTCTGGCAGAACTCGAAGCGCAAGACCTATTGGAAAAAATTGAAAATATCACGCATATGGTTCCCTATGGTGATAGGTCGGACACGGTGATTGAACCGTATCTGACATGGCAATGGTACTGTGATGCGCCGACACTTGCCAAACCAGCATTGGAAGCGGTGGAGTCAGGAAAAACACAATTCGTTCCAAAGAACTGGGAAAATACCTATTACGAATGGATGCGAAATATTCAGCCATGGTGTATTTCTCGCCAATTGTGGTGGGGGCATCAAATTCCTGCATGGTATGACGAAGACGGAAAAGTTTATGTCGCTGAAACCGAAGCAGAAGCGCAAGCAGAGGCGGGTGCGGGCGTAAAATTGAAACGTGATGAAGATGTTCTGGATACATGGTTTTCATCTGCGCTATGGCCGTTTTCAACACTCGGGTGGCCCAACAAAACACCGGAACTTGCCAAATATTATCCGGGTGATGTTTTGGTCACTGGGTTTGATATTATCTTCTTCTGGGTTGCGCGGATGATGATGATGGGCATTCATTTTATGGGCGATGTTCCATTTAAGACCGTTTATATGCATGCATTGGTGCGTGATGCCAAGGGACAGAAAATGTCCAAATCCAAAGGCAATGTGATTGACCCGTTGGATACAATCGAAAAATATGGAACGGATGCGCTGCGTTTCTGTCTGACCGCGATGGCGGCACAGGGCAGGGACATTCGTCTGTCCGAAGACCGTATCGAAGGGTATAGGAATTTTGCAACCAAACTGTGGAATGCCGCGCGTTATTGCGAAATGAACGGGGCTATGCCGCGTGCAGAATTCAAACCCGAAACCGCCAAACATACCATCAATACATGGATTATCGGCGCGGTGATGGACGCACAAAAAGCCATTGATAAAAATATCGAAGAGTATCGTTTCAATGATGCCGCAGGTGCGATTTATCAATTCGTCTGGGGCACATTCTGTGATTGGTATTTGGAATTTACCAAACCGTTATTGGGTGAAGGAAATTCGGATGATGCATTGAAACAGGAAACGCGCGATACAATCGGATGGGTTCTTGACCAAATTCTGATTTTGCTCAACCCATTTATGCCGTTCATTACCGAAGAATTGTACGAAAGCATTGCGGTGCGTCCAAAAGATTCATTGTTGATGGCGCAAAAATGGCCGACATACGCGCCGGAATTATACCGCGCAGAATCGGCAACGGAAATCGGTTGGCTTATTCGTGCCATTACTGAAATTCGGTCTGTTCGTTCTGATATGAACGTTCCTGCGGCGGCCAAATTAAAAATGTTGGTCAAAGATTCATCACCCGCAACTGGGGCGCGGTTACAGGCGTATGATGAGGTTCTCTGTCGTATGGCGCGTTTGGAATCTGTCACGCTTTCAAATGATGTTCCAAAGGGATCAATTCAAACCGTGTTGGATGAAGCAACCTTTGTGTTGCCGATTGCCGATATCATTGATTTGGACAAAGAACGGGAACGCCTGAACAAAGAAATCGGGAAATTGGCGGCCAATATTGAAAAAATTGACCAGAAATTATCGGATGAAAAATTTGTGGCAAATGCCCCTGCGGATATTATTGCCGAACAAAAATCGCGTCGTGCCGATAATGAAGCCATGATGTCGAAATT
>CAZVSN010000082.1:0-2669 GCA_964629455.1 uncultured Micavibrio sp.
CTCTGGTCACAGACTGTTTCTCCTGATACCGAACCGATGCAAATTGCCATTGCACGGGGCGAATGGTTTGATGTGAACAGGGGCAATCGCAAGGTTGCTTATAAAACCTACTGTCCGATGGATGAAACAGGTGCGCCGTACCCCGTTATCATCTGGTCGCATGGGTTGGGTGGGTCGCGCGACGGGGCGGGGTTTATATCACGCTATATCGCATCGCACGGATATGTTGTCGTACACATCCAACATGGCGGGACAGATTCCACTTTGTGGGAAGGAAAAGCAGGACATCCATGGGATGTTATCCGCGCCACACGCATTCCGCCCAGCGCCACCTTTGCGCGTTTAAAAGATGTGCCATTTGCGCTCAACCAATTGTCCAAATTGCCAATTGCTCCCATGATGGATTTATCACGCATCGGCATGTCGGGGCATTCCTTTGGGGCAATGACCACACAAGTGATGGCGGGACAAAGGCGCGGATACGGCGCACGCCAATATTCATTGTTCGATGCACGGTTTAAGGCAGGGATTGTGTATAGCCCTGTGCCATTTCGCAAAAAGAAACATCACACACCTGCCGATTTTTATGGCGGAATTCAAATCCCCCTCCTGTTTATGACGGGCACAGATGACGGGTCGCCCGTTGATCATTACGGATACGAAGACCGGTTAGAGGTCTTCGAACATTCGGGCGGACACGACCAACATTTGATTGTGCTGGATAAGGGTGATCATATGGTGTTTAGCGGGTCGCGCGGACAATTGGACGACAACCCCAAACGCAATGTACATGAAGAGATTATCAAGGTGCTCTCGCTCGCTTTCTGGGATGCCTATCTGAAAGAAGATGATACCGCCATTCACTGGCTAACGGGTGATGCCGTTACAAACTGGCTCTCTGACGAGGGCACTTATTGCTATAAAAAATAAACCCTACTTATGTCTTCTCTTTTTGCGTAGATTGATGGTGATGTTTAGGGTAGTATCCTTTTCTCTGCGTATCTGTTTTTAAATAGTATTTCATATGAACAGTGTGCACAGATGCCCCAGCTTGTATTTTCAGGACGCGAAGTTACCTTTCACCCTGATGAAATTATTGTCAGCAAAACAAACCTGAAAGGGCATATCACCTATGCCAATCAGACTTTTTGTGATGCCGCAGGGTACACAGAGGTTGAACTGCTCGGAAAACCGCACAGCATTATCCGCCACCCCAATATGCCACGATGCGTTTTTAAATTAATATGGGACACGGTTCAGGCAGGACAAGAAATTTTCGGATATGTTGTTAATCAAGCCAGAAATGGGGATTATTACTGGGTTCTGGCACATGTTACTCCGTCTTTTGATGAACGGGGTCAAATCATCGGATACCATTCAAACCGCCGTGTTCCCGATAAAAAAATTGTCGACACTTTTATTTCACCTTTATATGCGGATCTACTGAGCATTGAAAACCGCACGCCCAATCGCAAAGATGGGATGACCAACGCTTTTAACCATTTGATTGATGTACTGAATAGCAAGGGAGTTAGTTATGATGAATTTATCCTCACTCTCTAAAGCACGACTTGTCCTTGTTCTGGCACTGATAATTACCATTATCAATGTGGGCGGACATTTTCTGGGATTGCCAGATATGTGGCTGGTTATCCTCGGGACAACTGCTGTTATATTGAATATTCTTGCCCATATCTTTGTTGGTATTGCCAGTAAAAATCTGCTGAAAATAAAATCTTTTTGTACCAAACTGGCACGCGGAAATCTTGAAGAGCGAATCTATACCCCTCTTGAAAAATCAGGTGAAGTCGAAGATGTCAGACTGTCTATCAACCATTTTGTGGATATGACCGATGCCTTCCTGCGCGAAGCCAAATACGCAACCGACAGCACTTGCCGCAACCATTTCTACAGACATATTCTAACAACAGGTCTTCATGGTGCGTTCAGCCAAACATCTACATTGATTAATAAAGCAAATATTGCCTCAAGTGAGAAAAATCAGGCGATTGTCCAATTGATTGATGTAATCAATGGGATTGTCGGGGGTCGCGGACACAATGCGAGCGATTCATCCCAGTCTGGGGCAAGCAATGGCGTTGAATCTATTGCGGCGGCGACCGAAGAAAGTTCCGCCTCTATTCGTGAAATCAACCGCCAGCTCTCGGAAGCATCACGCATTACCAAAGACGCAGAGCATAAGGCCTCTCATCTTGAAACAACGTCCCATGACCTTGGGGCGGCCACAAGCGAGATCGGGGGCATTATCTCTATCATTCGCGGAATTGCAGAACAAACAAATCTGCTGGCCCTGAATGCCACTATCGAAGCTGCGCGCGCAGGAGAAGCTGGAAAAGGTTTTTCTGTAGTTGCGGCCGAAGTTAAAAAACTGGCCAATGAAACAAGCGAAGCCACACTGAAAATTGTTTCCCTGATGGATAATATCAATCTGGCACTTGATGGAACTGTTACTGATGTCAGTGATATGAAATCGATTATTGTTAATATTAATGCAACAACAACTTCAATTGCAGGTGCGGTTGAACAACAAGGTTATGCCAGCAGCGAGATTGCCCGTTCCGCCACCATGATTAACGAAGGGCTACATTCTATCGGGGCACAGGTCGCCGATATCAATAAAATTACCCAAAAAACGGCCCCCTCTGCTA
>CAZVSN010000082.1:2769-6635 GCA_964629455.1 uncultured Micavibrio sp.
AGTAGAAGACCAAATTAAATAATCAGAAATCACTTATATTCTGTTCCCCCTATTTTTTTGGGGCGATTCCGTATATTCTGAACCGTATATATACCTCACCCCAACCTAAATGTGGTTTCCAATGATGATTGCCCTGTTTTCTTTTCTCTCGACTTTGGCCGTGTCTTTCAGCGCAATCGCGCAGGATGTTATCCCGAGCGAAGATGGCTTGGGGGAATCTCCGATGGGGCAATTATTGTTTCACCCTGCGTCTTATCTGGCGATTGCCGTCTTTGTCATTGCCTATCTTTTTGTACTGGTTGAAGAAAAGACAGCCCTCCGCAAATCAAAACCAGTCATGATTGCCGCCTCTTTGATTTGGGCGTTGGTTGCGTATGTTGTGCATGATGTTGGAATGGATTTGGAAGATTTACATGATGCCGTCAATGAAACCTTGGCTGAATATGCAGGGTTGTTGTTGTTCCTTTTGTCGGCCATGACCTTTATCTCTGCCCTCGAAGAACGTCAGGTTTTCGACGCTTTGCGAAGCAAAATGGTTCAGGCAGGGTTTTCCTATAAACAATTATTCTGGGTCACTGGCGGACTTGCTTTTTTCCTATCTCCGATTGCCGACAATATGACGACGGCTTTGGTCATGGGCGCGATTGTGATGGCGCTTATTCGTGATGATGCGAAATTGCTTGTGTTGTTTATGGTGAATATCGTCAGTGCGGCAAATGCTGGCGGGGCTTTTTCTCCCTTCGGCGACATCACAACATTGATGGTGTGGCAGGCTGGGAAAATCACTTTCTTTGATTTCTTCTCTCTGCTTTTGCCATCGATTGTCTGTTTTATTGTGCCCGCTATTTTGATGACATTCTTTGTGCCCGCCACAACACCTGAAAAAATGGCCGTGTCGATCCCCATGAAAGAAGGCGCAAAACGATTGATTGCTTTGGGTCTATTTACCATTGCATTGGCAATCAGCTTTGAACAAATTCTAGGGCTTCCATCTTTTCTGGGCATGATGTTGGGGCTGGGGCTGCTTTTAGTCTGCACCTATTTTCTTGAACGCCATTCAGAAAACCGCGAAGATGAATTTGATGTGTTTTCCCTGATGCACGCAACAGAATGGGATACACTCTTATTCTTCTTTGGCGTTATCTTTTGTATTTCTGGTCTTGGGTATCTTGGGTATCTGGATGTTTTGTCGTCCCATTTATACGGAACATGGGGGGCGGATATATCGAATATTGCCATCGGCGCAGCCTCAGCCCTGATTGATAATATTCCATTGATGTTTGCGGTTCTCAGCATGGATCCCGATATGTCCGAATTCAACTGGCTATTACTTACACTTGCGCTTGGAACGGGCGGAAGCCTTTTATCCATTGGCTCTGCGGCTGGTGTCGCTCTGATGGGAACATCCAAAGGGCAATATACATTCCTCAGCCACCTCAAATGGACACCCATTCTTATTCTCGGTTATGGGGCGGGGATTGTCGTTCATTATCTGGTGAACGGATAACATCATATGACGTGGTTTCTTTGGGCATTTTTCGCCAGTTTCTGTGCGGCGGCTTTGGCCGAATCCAACCGTATTTTTAAACTGGATGCCCAGATGTTGAATGCATGGCGGTCAACGATTGGTACGGTGATGCTGGCTTTCGCCTTTCCGTATATGGATTGGCCGGATACGCAAAATTTTTATCTGGTCGCGTGTCTGGACGGAATTGTAACGGCTATCGGAATGATTTTGTTTTTTTATCTGGCCGCCAAACGTACGGGGCGCGTGTCTTGTATGATTATTCCTTTGGCGGCGTTCAGCGCCTATGTCACATGGTGGATGATTGAACCCCTGTCCCGTCCCGATTTTGTTGAACATCCGTTTCGGGTTATGCTGGCTATAATTTCCTTTACCCTTGTGACCCTCTCTTTCCAACGGCTTCGTGATAATGATGCAAGCTGGGAAAGTTTTATGATTATTCTTCCTGTGGGGGTTTGTTTCGGAATTGTTGATGCCCTGACCAAACAAGTCATGGGCGCAAGCTACAACCTCTATGGCGCTGCACTGGCCTATACATTTCTGGCGCTTGCCATTTGTTCGGTTGTGTCTTGGGTTGCGGCCATTCCAAAACCTTTGGGTGGACGGCCAACAGGATTCTTTCATCCTCAATTATTATGGGGGGCTTTCTGGTGCGGATTCTGGACAATCGGAATGATGCTCGCAACCGTATTCTCACTGACATCCGCCCCTAACCCATCTTTGACAGGGCTGGTTATGGTGTTTACCCCCCTCTGGCTTTTTGCGCTTAATCATATGCGCAACGCCCATGACGAAGTGTCGATTCCTGCCAGTGTTCTGATACTGGTGGGTGCAGCAGGATTATTGCTTTCAACGATTTAATTATGATTTATGGTCTAATGCTTCGCGCAACGTGTCCTGCATTTCAATCCCGGCCTTTAGGGCAGTGACATTTGCCTTATACGCATTTTCGGCGATTTTGGTATTGATGAGTTCCTCATCCAAATTGACATTCGGGGCATTGACCATGCCTTCACTATCAGCAAACGGAGAGTCTGGTTCAAATGACGGGACAAAAGCAGGTGTGCGATTGAGAGATATAGTCTTTACGCCCCCACCCGCCGTACTCACATCCTGTGTGGTTTGGGCCGCATAGGCCTGATTTGGGGAATTGGGGTCGGTTGACCCGACCACATCGGCATTGGCAATATTACTGGCCGCAACCGCGACTTTCTTGGATGATGCCATTAATCCCGAAACGGATGTGGAAATTGGGTTTATCATTCCTTAAATATATCATATTATGGATTAAGAAACACTTTAAGTCATAGCAACGGACACAAACCGATGAAAAAAACCCTTTTAATTGCTTCATTTTTGGCCTTTTTGTGCCCTCATCCCGCCCATGCAGGCCCCAAATTCCTCAGTTGGTGGTGGTGGGAAAGCCATTGGACCAATCAGGATTTCGTGCCCCATTACGATAATGGAACCGACCCACAAAACACCCAATGGACAAATTCCAACTGGACACCCGCCGACTGGATTCAGGCTGACGGGGGTGACGGCGTGGCGCTGGTCAAAAAATGGGTCAATGTCGGGATTATTTCAGGAAGCTATAAAGACAGTGATGATGTTCCCTATCTGGACGTGGGGCCAAACTTTTATCACCTCTCTGGCTATGATAAACGCCGCGTGATGGAAACGGTTGATGCCGTTTATCAGGTGACCAATCAAAAACCCGCCATGTTCTTTGTAAAAGACCCTATGACCCGCAAAATTATCGGGACATACACCAAAGAAGGTCTGACGTTGGAATAAGAATTGAAAAAGCCCCGATCCGGGGCTTTTGCTTTATTTCATCGCGGCTTCAACGGCGGCGGTTAACGCCATCTGGTCTTCAACAGATCCAAACAACTGTCCGCCATCACTGCCATACACATCTTCGCCAATTTTCACCTGCACCAAGGCAGCTTTCCAACTCATCCCAAAGGGACCAGAACTCTCTTCGAATTTACATTGGAATGTTTCAGGATTTTCAAATCCATATTGTTTGTTTTTGGTGACTGTATCAACAGTGACCAAAGTAAATCCGTCGGATTTCCCGAATTTCTGGCCTGTGACTTTTTCAATCTGATGATCATATTGATCTTTGTTTAACATTGATTTCGCGGCGGCTTCACATCCACGCGCCAATTTTGTTTCTGCTTGTTCGCGCGATCCGCAACCAGTTAACACTGCTACGGCGCAAATGCCTAAAATAAATGTCTTGTTCATGATAATTCCTCCCAGATGGGAAAATGATATTCCTAAACAGGAACGCCGTAAAGGTCATAATCATCGGCATCTTCAATGGTGACGCGGA
>CAZVSN010000083.1:0-3496 GCA_964629455.1 uncultured Micavibrio sp.
GATGATTTCCAAGATGGTTTTTCACCTGAAGAAGATGCGCCGCCGAATTTACGTTCACCAAAACTTTGTTTCGGGCCGTAATTGCGTCCGCCACCATATCCGCCTTCTGAACGTCCTTCAGAACGACCAGCGCCACCAAATTTGCGTGGGCCGCCACGGGATGAAGATGCACCACCGCGTCCGCCTTTCGGGCGTTCATATCCGCCTTCGGCTTTTGCTTTACCAGGGTTCATCAAACGGTCAATCGCTGCCCATTTGGAACGGTCTGCACCAGAGATAAGGCAAATCGCTTCGCCTTCCTGACCATTACGGCCAGTACGGCCAATACGGTGAATATAATCTTCAGGGCATTGTGGCAGGTCATAGTTAATAACGGTTTCGAGCATCGGAATATCCAATCCACGCGCCGCAACATCGGTTGCAACCAGAATACGAACATCATTTTTGCGGAAAGAACGAATAACGCGGTCACGTTGACCTTGGCGCAAATCACCATGAATGGCATCAGCCAAATGGTTTTCACGAGCCAGACGACGTGCCAGACGATCACAACCATGTTTTGTTTTCACAAACACAATAATCTGACCAGAACGAGCATCGAGCAATTGCACCAATGCATCATGTTTTCCGTCTTCGTTCACTTGAACCAATTCTTGTTTGATTTTCGGTGCAGCCAAGTGCGGCGCAGCCGTTTCAACGCGAACAGGATCTTTCAAATAGTTTTTAGCAAGTTTCATAATGTTCGGCGGTACAGTGGCTGAAAACATCAATGTTTGACGCACTTCAGGCAAATATCCTGCAATCGCTTCCAACTGCACACCAAAGCCCATATCGAGCATTCTGTCTGCTTCATCCAAAACGAGGAAGTCTGTTTTTGCCAAACGCAAAGTATCACGTTCCAAATGGTCATTGATACGACCAGGGGTGCCGATAATAATGCGTGGTTTGGTTTGTAATTGGTTCAATTGTTTGAACATGGCTTCACCGCCAATCAACAATGCAGTTTTCACGCCGCATCCGTCAGGCAAGAACGCTTTAATCTGGGTCATCACCTGAACCGCGAGTTCGCGGGTAGGGGTCATAATTAATGCAGTGCTGTGTGGTTTGCTCAAAATATGGTGAACAAGGGGCAATCCAAACGCGCCTGTTTTACCAGTTCCTGTTTGGGCTGTTCCCAAAATGTCTTTGCCAGACAGGGCATGAGGGATTGATTGTTCTTGAATAGGGGTCGGAGTTGTAAATCCGATAGTGTTTAGTTTCGTGAGCATAGCCTCAGTAAGGCCGAAGGTTGAAAACCCGGTCATCTTATAGTCCTTTTTTAATATGTATTGGGATGACCACCATGGTCAAACCAAGAGCCAACAATCTTCTCCTCCCTGATACAATTGATCAGGTCTTAACGGAGAGGCTCTTGTTCAACACATTTAAAAGAACATCAGATGTTCATATGAATAGTTTTTATAACAACTATTCGGGGTGCGGAAAAAAAGCATTCGCAAACTCGTGCGGGAGTTATGCACAGGTTTTCCCACATCTGTCAAGAAATATAAAAGCCCCCTTATTCCCCCATAAACGACTTGGTACCAAGGCCGCTTAATGGTAAATTATAAATATATCAATTTCAGAGGCTTACATGACCAAATTTCCCCAAACCTCCCCGTCCGCACCGATTGTTGCATCAAGCGTTGCCGTAGGCTTTATTGCGCTTGCCCTGTTGGTTTTTGTCCTCCACGAAGCCCGCGCCATTATTATCCCTTTCGTGATTGCGGTTTTTGTCTGGTATCTGATTAACGCAATTGCGCGCGGCATCGGCATGATACCAATGTTGGGCGACACTATTCCGCGTTTTATACGTTTTCTATTGGCCATCACGGCTTTATGCGGGTTGCTCACAGGGATAGGCATTCTCGTCAGCCGTAATATTTCTGATGTCATCGAAGCCGCCCCGCATTATCAGGAAAATTTCCAACCCATCATCCAAAAAGTTATGTTGTGGATTAACCTTGATCACGAACCAACTTTCGAAGAAATTAAATCTTATCTGGATCTGGGCAAAATCATCACCATTCTGGCGCAATCATTCACTGGAATCGCTGGGAAAACCTTGGTTGTCGTGTTCTACACAGGGTTTCTGTTATATGAACAAAAATATTTCAACCGCAAAATCATCAATATGATTTCGGACCAACAAACCGAAGACCATGTACGCGCAATCATTCACAAAATTGATGTCCGCGTGCAAAAATATATTGGGATAAAAGCACTCGTCAGCGCGATTGATAGCATTCTGACATATATCATTCTCTCTTTCTTTGGCGTGGATTTTGCTGAATTCTGGGGTCTAATGGCCTTCTTCCTGCATTTTATTCCTTATGCTGGGTCATTTATTGCACTGACACTGCCTTCGGCCATTGCCCTCATCCAATTCGGTGACCCGACAATCGCCGCCATGGTTTTGGGCTCCCTCTGCCTGTCCCACGCTTTTCTGGGCCACATCCTAGATCCGTACCTCATGGGAAACAACCTGAACCTCAGCCCTATTTTCATTATCTCTTCACTTGCAATGTGGGGGATGGTCTGGGGAATACCGGGAATGTTTCTGGCCGTACCGATTTTGGCAATTGTCACTATTATCCTGTCACAATTTCCGAAAACGCGCCCGATGGCTATTCTCATGTCCAAAACAGGCGTATTAAGAGATCGCTAATATAACCCCGCACCACTATATGATGTGTGTATTTTTATTTCAAAATACAACATATAGTAGTCTGCGACAAAATATTCTTGGGTTAATCCAAGAATTCAGCTTGCGCCCAAATCAGAATCAGTCTTAATTTAAAACGTAATTTTTAAGGGAGTAAACCATGTCCAATAATACTATCGCTGCAAAATATGACGATTTGACCGACGATGTCACACAATCAAAATCCCCTTTATTGGTGGAACGTCACGTCTATAAACCATTTCTGTATCCTTGGTGTTATGAAGCATGGCTGACCCAGCAACGCATTCACTGGTTGCCAGAGGAAGTGCCCTTGGCCGAAGATGTTCGTGACTGGAAAAAGACCCTGACCGAGCCCGAAAAAAATCTGATGACCCAAATTTTCCGTTTCTTTACCCAAGCGGATGTTGAGGTCAATAATTGTTACATGAAACATTACTCCCGCGTCTTTGGCCCCGTTGAGGTTCAAATGATGCTCGGTGCGTTTGCAAACATGGAAACGGTGCACATTGCCGCCTATTCCCACTTGCTCGATACGCTCGGCATGCCAGAGGTCGAATATTCCGCCTTCATGAAATACAAAGAAATGAAAGACAAATACGACTTCCTGCAAACCGCCAGCATGGCGTCCCGCCATGATATTGCAAAAACAATGGCAATGTTCGGCGCGTTTACCGAAGGCGTACAGCTCTTTGCATCCTTTGCGATTCTGATGAATTTCCCACGCTTCAATAAAATGAAGGGCATGGGACAAATCGTAACATGGTCGGTGCG
>CAZVSN010000083.1:3596-6434 GCA_964629455.1 uncultured Micavibrio sp.
ACCGAATATTCCAAAGCATCCACCCAAGGATCATGGGAAGATGCGTTCTCAGAGGAAGCCTTCGGCGGCACCTACGCAAAAAAATCAGCGTAATAAATAAAAGCAGTTTCAAAACCCCCGACAAAATCGGGGGTTTTATTATGTCGTAATTTCGTCTTGACTTACAAATGAATAGGCCAGAACATCTAAGGGGCATAAAGGAACCATAATCATCATGACCACATCCTCACCAACTCCGCTTGCAAACAGACTTTTAGCACCCGATCTGGCGAAGGCCGCAGGGATTTTATTGGTTGTTCTGGGGCACGTCATCAGGGGGCTGGACGCATCAGGAAAGGTCACGGTTCCACAATTATGGACAGATATTGACCATGCCATTTATCTTTTTCACATGCCCCTTTTCTTTTATATATCAGGGGCATTTTTTTACGACACCTGCCACAAAACATCTTATTCTGGGTTGGTGAACCGATACACCCATGCGTTGATTTATCCCCTTATCATCTGGTCTTATCTCCATTTCGGGATGCAGTATGCCGCTTCGGGCAGTACAAATTCAAAAGTAAGCCTGTCTGAATTACTCTGGGCGCCATTCCCACCCAAGGAACATTTCTGGTTTCTGGGCGCTCTGTTTCTGATGTGCATTTCTGTTGGAAAAATATGCACCCTTAAAAAAGGAATGTCGATTATAACGACCCTATTTTTTATAACTTCAATCATGACAATGACCGCGCTATCCCCTATAAAACAAGCCATTCTAGAGCATCTGGATTCAGAATCTCTTGAAAATTTTATTCGCCCAACGATATCTAATATCTCGTTCTTTCTGCTCGGGATAATTCTCCCTCACAGTAAAATATCTCGCATCAAGATTGATGCAATCTCATGCCTTGCAATATTTTCTTCTTCGCTGTTCGTATACCAAATTGTTTCATCAACACCATTTATCAACGACATGGTGCATTTTATAACGGCAACTTTATGCATGGTTTCGTTCTACAAATTTTTCTGTGAGATAGAACAAAAACTCAAACAATCCCGCATCACCTCAATCATTGCATTTATTGGCATGAACAGCATGATGATCTACCTCTCTCATGTTATGTTCGGGGCCGCCATCAGAATTATCATGATAAAATTGGGACTCACTGGCTTTATGCTTCATCTCATAGCGGGTGTAACAGGCGGAATGATTATCCCATTAATGGCAATCCCTTTTGCCATTCCATTCTACCAAAAATGGCCACGCCTCACCCAAGCCGTCCTGCCAGTCAGACTTCCTAAAAGAATAAATCTAAAAAGCTAAAGAAACAAAATCCACAGCCAATCACCCCTGCCCCCAACCGTCATTCCAGCGAAAGCTAGAATCCATCTTTATAGGAAGAGGGAAGAAAATGGGTGGCCTTTGTGATTCTTTGTGCACTTCGTGGCTTCGTGGTTATAAAGAGAGCGCCTTCGCATTGCTCAGGATGACAAAGATGACACCCGCAAATAAAAAACCCTGCGAAACCGCAGGGCATTTACCTTTAAATTTGTGATATTTGAATAAACAATTTGCGTGCTCTGTGCTCAGAAGACCTGGCAGTGACCTACTCTCCCATGACTTAAGTCATAGTACAATCGGCCCGAAGATTTTTCACAGTCCAGTTCGGGATGGGATGGCGTGTTTCACCCTTGGTAAAACCACCAGGTCATCAGAACACAGACCCGCAAACTTCATAATAGGATTCTTTTTATCTCAACCATTTTTTGAACTGGCTACAACATCACTTACGAGTGGGTTTACCACTGCGCGCGATATTTCCACATTTTTAACAACAACCATAAAGGCCATTGCGTGTGAATTCAAGCCAATCGAGCAATTAGTACTGGTTAGCTGCAGGTATTACTACCCTTCCACATCCAGCCTATCAACGTGGTGGTCTTCCACGGCTCTGATAGGGATACCTTGTTTTGAGGGAGGCTTCACGCTTAGATGCTTTCAGCGTTTATCCCGTCCACACATAGCTACCCAGCGCTGCTCCTGGCGGAACAACTGGTACACCAGAGGTGTGTCCATCCCGGTCCTCTCGTACTAAGGACAGCTCCTCTCAAGTATCCTACACCCACGGCAGATAGGGACCAAACTGTCTCACGACGTTTTGAACCCAGCTCACGTACCTCTTTAAATGGCGAACAGCCATACCCTTGGGACCTGCTCCAGCCCCAGGATGAGATGAGCCGACATCGAGGTGCCAAACAGCGCCGTCGCTATGGACGCTTGGGCGCTATCAGCCTGTTATCCCTAGAGTACCTTTTATCCGTTGAGCGATGGCCCTTCCATTCGGAACCACCGGATCACTATGACCGCCTTTCGGCTCTGCTCGACTTGTCAGTCTCGCAGTCAGGCAAGCTTATGCCATTGCACTCTTGAAGACGATTTCCAACCGTCCTGAGCTTACCATCGCGCGCCTCCGTTACACTTTGGGAGGCGACCGCCCCAGTCAAACTACCCGCCATGCAGGGTCCCAGTTCCAGATAATGGAACTTGGTTAGACATCAAGAAGGTCAAGGGTGGTATTTCAACGTTGACTCCACGAAAGCTAGCGCTCCCGCTTCAAAGTCTCCCACCTATCCTACACATGACAATCTTGATGCCACTGCAAAGTTATAGTAAAGGTTCATAGGGTCTTTCCGTCTGACCGCGGGAACCCCGTATCTTCACGGGGAATCCAATTTCACTGAGTCGGTGTTGGAGACAGTGGGGAAGTCGTTACGCCATTCGTGCAGGTCGGAACTTACCCGACAAGGAATTTCGCTACCTTAGGACCGTTATAGTTACGGCCGCCGTTTACCGGG
>CAZVSN010000084.1:0-6375 GCA_964629455.1 uncultured Micavibrio sp.
CCACCATTTTAATAAAAAGACCGCCTGTTGGGGCGGTTTTTTATTGAAACGTTGCCGAATGAAATGAGGCGAAAGCCTGTTCCTGTGCGCTATTCCAAAAATAATTTTCTGAGATTATTTGCAGAATCACAACCCATTTGGGCAATCTTGGCCAAATCAGCATCTGTCGTGGTGTTTGGAACAATGGCTTTCACAGGAATATAATGGTCGTCGCCTCCAATCACGCCTTTTGGATTGTATGCAACCAGATTGCTAAATGTAACGATACGGCTATTTTCTTTTGACATCTATTCCTCCGAATTTTAATGAACACAATAGAAACATATAAAAATAAAGTGGTCTAGAAAAATCGCCCCTTGCAACGGGTGTAGCCCATTCTATATTTGAAAAATGACAGACACAAAACTTCCGACATTTTTTATCCCGCATGGTGGCGGCCCTTGTTTCTTTATGGACTGGAACCCCGCAGATGCGTGGGACAGAACAGCAAATTATTTACGGAGCATCCCGAAACTATTGGGACAAAAACCAAAGGCTTTGGTGGTGATATCGGCGCATTGGGAAGAGGCGGAATTTACAATCCTGACCAAACCAAATCCCGATTTGTATTTCGATTATTACGGTTTTCCACCCCACACTTATGAATTGGAATACCGCGCACCAAACTCACCACAGGTTATAAGTCGCGTGCGCGAATTATTATCGGGCGCAGGAATAAAGCTGAATGAGGATAGTGCCCGCGATTTTGATCATGGCATCTTTATTCCATTAAAGGTGGCATTTCCCGATGCAGATATTCCGATTGTCCAGATATCACTTAAAAAAGGATTGAATCCAGCAGAGCATCTGGCGCTGGGAAAGGCTTTGGAGCCATTGCGATATGAGGGCGTTGCGATTATCGGCAGTGGCATGACCTATCATAATTTACCGGTTCTCATGGCAAGTATGAGCGGCAAAGCACCGCCAAACCAGTCCCAAGAATTTGATGATTTTTTATCAAGCGTTGTCACAAATCCAGACCCCGCCAAGCGGGCCAGTTTATTAAACGAATGGGATAAGGGGGCGGGGGCTCGAAACGCCCATCCGCGCGCGGAGCATTTATTGCCATTAATGGTGGTTGTGGGTGCTGCTGATACAGATGCAGGACATCATGATTTTTCCGACACGGTGATGGGTGCGGTTATTTCTGCTTATCGATTTTCATAGTTTGATTGTTTCTCGGACACCCCTTGTTCGCGGCTGTATTGGCGCTATGTTAGAAGTTTAAATTTACATACCCTTACCGCATCAAGGAGAAATTTTTATGCTTAAAACTGTTTTTCAATCAATGTCATTGGCCGTCTTCTTGATGGCTGTATCTGGCGGGGCGCAGGCCGCTTCCGAAACATATACGCTTGATCCAACACATACGGCCGTAACATGGCACATCAACCATTTCGGATTTTCAACCCCATCAGGAAAGTTTATGTCTGCATCTGGGTCTGTTGTATTGGATGAAGAAAATCCATCTGCAAGTTCTGTGAATGTCACAATTGATGTTGCGGGCGGAATAAATAGTGGTGTTGCAAAATTGGATGAACATTTAAAAACACCAGATTTTTTTGATGTTGCAAAATTTCCAAGCGCAACCTTCATAAGCAAATCAGTTGAAGTCACCGCAAAAGACACAGCAAAAGTAACGGGGGATTTAACCCTGCATGGTATTACAAAACCTGTTGTTCTGGATGTTAAACTCAATCAGATTGGGCAAAATATGAAAGATTTGAAAACCGCAGGGTTTAGCGCATCAACAACAATTAAACGATCTGATTTTGGGATGAGCACCTATGTTCCGAATTTGGGTGACGATATTAAGATTGATATTGAAAGCGAAGCCAATTTATTGCCAACCGTTCAATAGGAACAGAATAAATAGCATAAAAAACGCGGGCAGAAATTGCCCGCGTTTTTGCTGGAAATCTTTTGAAGGATGGCTTTAAGAATGGTGGTGTGAGGCGCACTCACCCATTTTCACATAGACAGAAATCCATCCACGAACCGTTCCTATATTGCGCGGTGGGCGGACAGGGTTGTCGTGTTCAGGCAACTCCTTGCCGCGGGAACTATATTCGTTACGAAGCGCCTTTAACTTATCGCGCAATTGTTGGATAGCGTGGTCTGGCGTATCTGCAAAGACTTTGGCTTCGGGTATGGAGGCAACCGCAGCGCTGTAACTGGCTTCGGCTGTTACGTTATCAATGTGCTCGTTATCCCCACTGGCAACGGGGACGCATTCAATCCAGTAACCATTATATGGCATAGGACATCTCCCTTATTTATTTTTTAAGATAATGTGAGCTTAAAAGAATATACCACATCGTTTTGAAAAAATCAAAAAAGAAACGGCCAGTATCGAAACTTATTGAAACCAGATGATTTTCCATGTTGATTCTTGGGTGTTTATGAAGTTTGATGGTTTCTGTTCATAAAGATTAATCAGGTGTGATGATATGGCTTACGATAACAACAATATATTTGCACGCATTTTGCGCAAAGAAATTCCATGCAATGCGGTTTATGAAGATGAATATGTTTTGGCATTTCGGGACATTACCCCAAAAGCCCCAACCCATATTCTTGTTATTCCAAAAGGGTCATATGTTGATATCGCAGATTTTGGCGCACGCGCCTCTGCCGCAGAAATAGAAGGTTTTTTTCGTGCCGTCTCGAAAATCAGTACAGAACAGAACCTGACACAGCAAGGATTCCGCTCAATTGCGAATACAGGATTACATGGCGGACAAGAAGTTCCGCATTTCCATTTGCACCTCTTGGGTGGAAAATCAATTGGCCCGATGGTTTCAGAAAGATAGTAAAATCATGTCAAAACAGACTTCTGCAAACCCGCAAAAAATAACCGTTCCCGCTATTCGTTCCCGCAAAGTAGCCAAAGGCGCATCACCGATTGTATCGCTCACGGCATACAGCAAACCTATGGCGCAAATGCTCGACCCGCATGTCGATTTGATATTGGTGGGCGACAGTCTGGGCATGGTTTTGTATGGGTTTGATACAACCCTTCCTGTTACCCTTGATATGATGATACAACACGCATCCGCCGTCATGCGGGGCGCAAAACAATCATTGGTCATTGTTGATATGCCATTTGGAACCTATCAGGCATCACCCGAACAGGCGTATATGAATGCGGCGCGGGTTATGGCGGAAACAGGCTGTGCGGGCGTTAAAATCGAAGGCGGCACAGAGATGGCGAATACCGTTTCATTTCTGACCCAGCGTGGAATTCCTGTTCTGGGACATATCGGATTATTGCCGCAAAGCCTGAATACCGCAGGTGGATATAGAAGCCATGGTAAAAGCGCCACAGAGGCAGATAATTTGTTGAAAGATGCAAAGGCCCTGCAAGACGCAGGAGCATTCGCCATCGTTCTTGAAGGCATTGTCGAGCCATTGGCGGCAGAGATAACCGCAAAGATTGATATCCCGACAATCGGCATTGGCGCATCCCCCGCCTGTGACGGACAGATTTTGGTGACAGATGATATGGTTGGGTTGTTTCAGGATTTCACCCCGAAATTCGTCCGCCAATTTGCACAGGTCGGACAGGATATATCAAAGGCTATCGGCGATTACGCAACCGCAGTGCGCACGCATCAATTCCCGACCGATGCACAATGTTTCGGTGTCCAGCGCCCAGTTGATAAAGAAAAGAAAGCCTAATGCTTGCGGAATAATCCAGGGAACGGCACAACATTACCTGAGAAGATAATCAGTGATGGCGCGGTTTCTTCTGTGATATCGTCTGGTGCATAATCAATATCAGGATCGCTCAGGTTCAAAACCTCGGCATGGGCACAAGCTTGATCAGCCAATATATTGCACACTTGGTATGGTAAAGAGTCCGAAGGCGATAGGTCGGCGGCCAACGCAAACAATTCCGCGAAGGCTTCTAAATCTTCTTCCATGTAAATGATTTGTTGTTCGTAATGCTTGGCAACACTTGATTTCAGACGCGCAAGGTAGAGTGGTGCATAATCGTCAATCACATTGTCGGATAATAATTTCAGGGATATTTTGAGTGCCGCATCAATTTCGTCAGTTTCGCAGAGATGATTGGCGGCACAGGCCATAACCAACAGGCATTTTTCAGGCGCACATTCCGACAAAATAGTGGCGAGCAAATCAAGGTCGATATCATCGCCCCGCCCTGCGAACAGGTCGCGCAACAGATCCAGCCCTTCCAAAGAAAGGCTAATCCGTGCCAAGTCTGCGTCTGATATCATCCCAGTCATAGCCCCTATAAAACGCCAGAATGGTTGATAACTGGTTAATACAGGCTAATGCGCTTCATTTTTCTTGATGCGGCGGCGCTGGACGGACGATGGAATGCCCAACGCTTCGCGGTATTTGGCGATGGTGCGGCGGGCAACGTTCATTCCCTCTTTGGTCAGAACATCAACCAAATCATCGTCTGATAAGACGGCATCCACGCTCTCGGCATCGGTTAGGGCTTTAATCCGCGCTTTGACCGATTGGGACGAAATCGTTGTTCCGTCCGCCCCTTCGATGGATGATGTAAAGAAGAATTTCAGTTCAAACAAACCGCGCGGCGTTCCAATAAACTTGCCTGTTGTCACACGGCTGACCGTGCTTTCATGCATCTCGATTGCTTCTGCAACCTCGCGAAGCGTAAGGGGTTTCAAGAACTCAATCCCGTATAGAAAGAACCCATCCTGACGTTCAATAATTTCGGACGCAACTTTTAAAATGGTTTGTGCGCGTTGATCCAATGCCTTGACCAACCATGATGCATTATTGAGTTGGGTGGTTAAATATTCACGTTCACCCTTATCTTTTGTGCGGTCTGACACTTCGGTAAAATATTGTTGGTTCACCAAAACACGGGGCAATGTATCGCTATTAATCTCTACACGCCACCCGCCACCGATATTTTTAGGGAGAGCCTTCATCAACACATCAGGAATGGCGGTCTGTGCCACAACATGGTCAAAACGTGATGATGGGCGTGGATTTAATGTGCGGATAATCGCCGTCATCTCTGATATTTCTGCCTCATCAACACCGCAGATTTTCGCCAGTTTTTTGTAATCATGCTGCGCAAGGAGTGGCAGGTTCTGTAACAATATCTTGAAACTCTGGGTCAGTTCCCCTTGTTCATCCAATTGCAAAGACAAACATTCCGCAAGGTCTTTGGCAAAAACACCAGTTGGGTCAAACCCTTTCAGGCGGGACAGAATGCTGACAATGGTGTTTTCTGCACATCCAATTTGTTGCGCAAGTGTTGCGGGGTCGTCGCGCAGATATCCAGATTCATCCAAACGGTCAATCAGCAATGCGCCAATGCTTTTCTGAAGGGCGGTTTCACAATCAATCGCCAATTGCTCATTCAAATGTTCGCGCAATGTTTTGGGGCGCACCAAACTATCTTGAAAATCTGGCAAATCATCTAAGAAATTACTGCTGCCCCCTGCGCCGATTTCCGCCATTTTATTGCCTGCATCAAAATCTTCATGCGCATCATCAGATGGGGTTTCTGGCGGTGAATCCTGCTCGGGTTCAGCAGCATTATTTTCATCACCCTCTTTGCTTTCATCATCGTTTTCTATTTTTTCCAGCAATGGGTTTTGTACCATTTCTTCTTCTAAGAAAGCCTGCAATTCAATATTCGACATCTGCAACAATTTGACGGCCTGTTGCATCTGGGGTGTCATCACCAGATTTTGTTGCTGCTTAAAACTAAGTGTCTGGGTTAGTTTTTGGGTCATTGAAGGCCGATATCCTTAATTAATCTTTGGGCGGGGGCGTTTGGGTGCGGATTTCGCATTTTCGCGTCTTTGCAGGATAAAGCCTATCCCCATAAACGCAAGTGACAATCCCCCCGCAAGGAACGCCGCAGGGATTTTCAGGGCAGGTGTCAAAATCATATTAAACGTTGGTACACCTATCAAATTGACCACCACCGCATGGGCTTCGGGAATATAATGTTTGGTGATCCACCCAAGGGCGGCAAAGGCAAACGGAAACCCGTCAGAGGTCGACCACAGGTAAAGATCGTGCCCGACTGCCATCAATGTCAAAAACCCAAAGAGTTTGGCAAGGCTGTGGCAGGTGGGGGAAATGCGGGGCTTAAGTTTTTGAAACATAGGGAAATATACCATAAAAGCATAATTTCGTCATCCGTCTTTGCATTTCCCCTTGAATTTTTGAACGATAGGCGATAGTTTGCCGCGTTTCCAGAACCGACTGGAGCAGAATAATATACAAAGTAATGAATGGAGGGGTGGCCGAGCGGTTTAAGGCACTCGCCTGGAAAGCGGGCATAGGGTTAAACCTATCGTGAGTTCGAATCTCATC
>CAZVSN010000085.1:0-6035 GCA_964629455.1 uncultured Micavibrio sp.
GATGATGTTCCAATCCTGTTGTGTCTGTAATTTTTATAATGTATGTTTTCATATTATTTAGATTGTGACATTACAAAGTAATGATAATTAAGTTGTTTCATAATTTTATTTAAAATTTAATTTAAAAAAGTAACAGTTTAATATTTATTGTCATAACTGTAAAGAAAAGACTCCCTTAAATGTATTTTTTTTTCTACTTCTTCTCCACAAGTATCACATTTACAATAGATTGAGATAAGAATTATCTCTTTAGTAATTTATAAAAATACAATAGACTATTTTTGTATTCATTATGCGAGAAATTTTAAAATTGCTGTTAGTCTATTTATCAGAATACTGTTAACTTGTCAATTTAAAAGATTGATGTTTATTAAATTTGCTGTAAGTATTCTTATGAAAAAAGGGAGAAATTAATCTCCCTTTTTATTTTTATATTTGAATCATTTGCATGATTTCTTGATTCATTGCAACATTGAATAATTCTTCAGATGTTTGAGGAACTTTTTCAACATTATCAACACCTGTTATAAATGCAATTGTAGAGCCATCATAACCTGAAAAATAAAATACATTTTTTACATCTGTACTATTTGTTTCAAATTTATTACCTGCTCCTCTTCTTTGTAAATTCCAAAGAATAATCTGAAATTGTGAAATATAATTATCACTAAATCCAGAATTTTTCAATAAATTTAATGCTGTTTCAACATTAGTTTTATTTAATTGACCTGGATTAAATTCAGAATCACTAATACAAAGTATACCAGATGGAAACTGTTCTTCAGATACACCAGATTTTTTAATAATACAAAAAAGTTCTATCACTGATAAAAAATTTGTACTACCAACAAAATGAGTATGATCATTAGTCCATTTTTCATATGCATTACTACCTTTCCATTGATGCATTTTTGCACTATTATTGAATTCAATCCAACTATTTGCAAAATGACCATTTGGTAACATTTCACTGAAAAATAAAGCTAATGCTTTTGCAATATCAAAACAAGATTGTTTAGTTCCTGTTGCTAATGATCCCATACTACCAGAAGTATCTCTTACAACAATTAAATTTGTATTAGTTTTAGCATTTTTACGTGCAGTTCCAACCAATCCATTAAATTGTGCATTAAGAGTATCAATTTGATATTTCTTTTGTGGTAATTTAGCAAACAATTCATGAACGTATCCAGTATATTTAGCAATTGGTTTGGATTCAATCCATTCTTCATATTTCTTTTCCAAATTATTATTTGAAAGATATTTAGAAGATACCATTAAAGCTAAAGCACGACCATGAACAGTATTAAAATCAATAAGATTATGTTTACCTTGTGATATTAATTGTTGCCATTGATGTGCAGTACCAGATGATTTCATTTTACGATATTGCTTATAATTTACATATGACTCTTTTTTACCACCAAATAGTAATGAACAAATCCATTTTGCAATAATATTATCAGCTTGTGCTTCTAATGTTTTACATTGTGAATTTGCTTTTATTTGTGGTAAATACTTTTTAATGAGTTCACTTGTATTGGGATTTTCTAATCCAGCTAATATCAATTTACCAAATTCATCCCAATTCAATATTCTTTTATTCCAACCATTATATTGTAAATCATAAGAAAGCATTTGAATAATGTCTTTCCATGATCCAATTGATATATAAAGTTGAATATTTTTCCAAAATGTATCAGGATGATATGTTTGTAACCAAATCATTCTCATAATTCCTTCATGTTTCAAACCAGATCCTCTTTGAACAGTTTTAGTTTTAGTTCCATCAAATAATGATACTATACGAGTAATCATTCTAATAAAGAAAATAAAACAAACTGTTAAATATGGATTTTTAGCCCATTGTTTTGAAACATCAGAAGAAATTTGATCAAATGATCTTGGTTGTTTCATTGCTCCAAGATTACTGAATTGATCTACAAAATCACTACCAGTTGTAGTATATTTTAAAGCACCATTTTCAGATTTTGTTTTTGATGATTCTTTTAATGCTGTTGATACAAAAGAATTGTCAGATGTTGGTTGTTTACCAATTTCAAATAGTTGTTTTTGTTTGCTGTTGAACATCTTATTGTTATTTTAATTGTTTTTAAAATGAATAAAGTCAGCCATTGAGATAATCGCAGGCTAACTTAAAGATTATTGTTCTGATGATTGAGATTCTAAAGCATTGAGTTCAGATTCATTTTTACTCATATCATCGAGTAATTTAAATCCTACACCACAAACCATGTAAAAACCCTCATCAGCTTGGATTACATCTCCAACACTTATACTTCTTTTCGCATTATTAGACCAATCTCCTGATTCATTAAAATCATTTTGAGATAGTTTAAATGCTTCTTCTAAAGATTGGGCTTCTACAAATCCAGCATATTCTCTTGGTTGAACTTCAATCTCTTTAAACCTTTTACCAGATTCAATTGAATGATAAATATGATATTGTGACATTGTGTTTTAGCAGACAACCAGCCTGCAAGGGGCTTTAAGTTAATATTTTGATTAAAAATAGTTTCTACGTAAACTATTAGAAGCGATTCATACTTATCAGCTCCACACTCTCATGCTTCTTAGCTTGTATGTTTGCTATTCAAACATCATTACTGATGCCCAACAGTAGCAATTTCCTGTTGTTAAAGTAATTGTTTCATAAAGCAGTCTTAATTTATTACACGCAAGCTACTAGCGTGAGCAATAAGAACCTATCTAGTATAGGAATACAGTTGTCTAATCTGTCATATTACCAATTAGTGTTAAACTAGAATTTTAGATAAAACTAGTAATACCAACCATTTGCTACAGCCTCATTACCTTTTCCCTTAATAGCGTATCAATAGCTAATAGGGTTTCTATATAGGTTGTTGGTCATGGGCTGATAAACTCAAGGTATTAGGCACACATTACTAGTTTTAGTTGTATAAACTCTCACAAGGTTAAATATGATTCCATTTTATACCTCTTTTAATTTCTGAAACTAAAGTGTTACTTACATTATATTTTAAAGCAATATCTTTTAGTTCCATATTACCAGATAAAGCTGTTTGCTTAATTGTAATAGCAATATCTTTTGTAATTTTGTTTCTTCCATTATTTTCTCCAACTGCTGATTTTAAACCTAATCTGTAAGCATGTTTTAAATTATGTGAGTTATCACACCATTCCAATTCTTATGCTACTTCTTTGTTAAGTTCCTGTAATATGTTAGTGGCTAATGAGCCGGTAATATCAAAGTTGCGGATTCTCTCTACCTATCATATATAAGTAATATATATATATATAGAGAGAGAAGTATATATAGAACACTATACCCATATAGGATAGTAGTGATGTCTTGTCTAGTGCTTATAGCTATATTATGGCGCGCAAATCTAATTAGGATTTTAACAATTTAAGGCTAGTTAATGAAATGGCTATGAGGTAGTTAGCTCTGACCTTAAGCATATCTTAACAACTTAATTTATAATTGTCCACCCGATAATATATATAGCCTACAGCCTGTTGGCTTTATGATTATTCATAAAGGGTGAAACATATCTTTCACTAAGTGAATAGTATACTTGTCTCGTGTTTTCTATCTGTTATGTAGATAGTTGTATATCTTTTTGATATGCTGGATGAAATCTTCTTGTGAGGTTGTATACTTCATTATATTACATTGGCCACAGCATGGTCTTGAGTTATCTATAGTATATCCTAGTGAACTATCTAATCTATCTATACCTATCTTACTATTTGTTCCACAATATATACATGATTGTTTAAGTAAACTTTCAAACTCATTGACACTCAACTCAAAAGGTATTTGTTTTTTATTAGCTCTTCCCAGATATTGCCTATATTTAGGAGGCAAAGAACTATCATATTTAACTCTTTTCTTACCTTTATCAGTTCTTTCTTTTCTTTCAGTTGGATTAAGTTTGTTAGATAACTCATCCACTTTGGCACAAGCTTCAGCTAACTCTGACCTCATGATTTCTTTCTTAGATAGGGAAAATATATTCATGATACAAATATAAATAATTTCCTTATCAAAAGCAAATTATTTTTTTTTTGTATTTATACAGAGCATCATTGAGTGAATGATTCTACACTCAATAATATATATAGCCTTAGGCTTGTTGGCTTAAGCCTTAATAACAAATAAGTAAAAAAAAAGATAGAGGATATAATCCCCTATCTTTTATGTACAAGCTTAGAATGCTTGTTGAAGGTTCGGTGTGAAGCTCAAAGAACTTACCGCCTTTAGTTTGCCTTCACCTTTAGGGTGAATCATCCACGAAGGGTCCCCATCTTCTCCTGTGAACCACGATATCTGCAAGTCAGCATTTAATGCTGTAACCTTGTCTGATACACGGTAGAATTCATTAGGTGAACCGTCTGCCTTTTCAGCAAGGATAGAGCGTTTCTTTGATTCCTTATTAACCATTAAGGTTAAGTTAGAAATTTTGTTAGCAGTTGCAAATGCACTGATACTTTGGGTTTTCTCAAAAGTTGCCATATGAGTTGAGCTGTAGGGGTTAATTGTGAACAACGTGTCCTACAATGTCCTACAGCACACAACAAAATGGGTTACAAAAAGAAAGCCAGTCCACAAAAAAGAACAAGGGATTAATATCCCCATTCTTTTGGGCAGGCTTGTGGCAAGGTTGCACCCTTGTTTATTATTATCCACTGTGAATGTTATAACTACTGTGCACGTAGTAAAGTACATTCAAAAACTTCCGCATAAAGCAGATTGCCCTATCATCTTAAATATCCATCTTATCAATGGGTTACAAAGAGAAAGCCAAAAAAAAAAAAAGAGAGAATCTAATTCTCTCTTTGTTTTAATTATGATGCTAAGTGGAATGCAAGAGCACAACTCATTGCAAAGAAACCTACAATCACAATTGCTTTTTGTACTGATGTTGTTTTCATATGTATTTGGTTTTAAATGGTTTAACAATAAAGAGCAAGGGTTATTCCCCCTGCTCTATTAATTCTTCCATAGTTATTACGGAATAATCCTTGCTAAGCTTGAATTTAGTTCTAAGCTTAACAGGTTCTATCTTCTTAACCTGTTTAACAGGAAAAGTATGATACTTAGTTGCAGCAACGATATAGTTAACATCATTGTGCTTAATCTGAGCCACTTGGGCTGAAGGTGTGGTTGTTGCCATATTAATTTTAAAGCAATGAATGGGTTAATAAGAAAGCCAATACACACAGAAAAAATACACCTTATTCAGGTGTACTTTGTTCCATTGCACTAAGACTCTGTTCAATGTATTCTTGAAGATGGTCTCTGAGTTCTATTAGAGCACTAATAGCCCCATCTGTTTCTGTTCTCATAGAAACATACATCTCACAAGTTGTATTTAAGGTTTCTATTCGATTATCAATCATCTTAATGATTTGTAATACTGTTGTTGTGTCCATAATATATAAGTTTATAGTAATCAATGGGTTAACAGAAAGCCAATAAGCATAGTATATAAAAAAAAATACAACAGGTTTAACCCCGTTGTATTAGTGTGTACATCACGTCCTTAACTTTATAAGAAGCAGGGAATTTACCCCCAAGATAAACCTTGTTACCTGCTTTGGTCTTATAGTGTACTAAGTGCTTGAATACCAATGGATAATTGCTCTTAAGCGTATAATAAATCTTAAGAGCAAGTTCTCTAGGCATAGAGAATGCGATATGATAGTCTGTACCATCAGGAATATTTTTTCCTAATATGTATTTATTATTACTATCAATAAAAAGACTATTATTAAAGAAATAATCTTTTGAGCTTGGGTAATCTACTTGTGTTTTCATAATTTTAAGTTTATAGTCATCAATGGGTTAGAAGAAAGCCAACAAGTCATACATGTTCTTTTTCTTGGTCAAAAAAAAGTTTTTCTCAGCCTGATTTCAGAAAGCCAACTTTAAAACAAGGGGGGTGGGGGGTAAACTCGAAGAGGGTGGGGTCAATGTAGTGAGGACCCAACCCTTATACACATATAGTATATATAGGGGTATTGTT
>CAZVSN010000086.1:0-6025 GCA_964629455.1 uncultured Micavibrio sp.
ATCTCTATCTTATACGGGCATTGCGCTGCTTTCTGATCTTGGATCATGTGGGCAATCTCGCTTCTTCTTTTGTCACGCGCGCACATAAATATGCTTTTTAATCCGTCTGCACATTTATCCAGAATTACAATGATAGGTGATTCTTTTAGGAAATATGGTCTTTTGGTCATGATGTATCCTTATGCCGTCTTGCGGTTTTTCTTGGGTGATAAAAGTGGAGCAAGATATTTTCCTGTGTAACTTTCTTTGACCTTTGCAATGTCTTCTGGCGTTCCTGTCGCGATAATCTGTCCGCCGCCATTGCCGCCTTCGGGGCCAATGTCCAAAATCCAGTCTGCTGTTTTAATCACATCCAGATTATGTTCGATAACAACCATGGTGTTACCTGTATCGACCAATTTATGCAGGACTTCGAGCAATTTTTTAACATCTTCGAAATGTAGCCCAGTGGTGGGTTCATCAAGGATATAGAGGGTTTGTCCTGTTGCACGTTTGGCGAGTTCTTTGGCAAGTTTCACGCGCTGGGCTTCACCGCCTGATAGGGTGGTGGCGGGTTGACCGACCTTAATATAATCCAGCCCCACATCACGCATGGTTTGCAATTTGGTGCGGATGCTTGGCACGGCTTTAAAAAATTCGGTGGCCTCTTCAATCGACATATCCAGAACATCGCTGATGGATTTGTCTTTATATTTGACCTGTAATGTTTCGCGGTTATACCGTTTGCCCTGACATTCTTCGCAGGTCACATAAACATCGGGAAGGAAATGCATTTCAATTTTAATGACCCCGTCACCTTGGCAGGCCTCACACCGTCCACCTTTGACGTTGAATGAAAAACGCCCCGCGCCGTATCCGCGTGCTTTGGCTTCGGGTAATCCCGCATACCATTCGCGGATAGGGGTAAAGCACCCTGTATAGGTCGCAGGGTTGGAACGCGGAGTGCGCCCGATGGGGGATTGGTCAATGTCGATGACCTTATCCAGATATTCCAGTCCTTCGATTTTTTCATGGGGGGCAGCGATTTCTGCTGATTTCATCAACTTGCGACTTGCGGCTTTGTACAATGTATCAATGGTGAGGGTCGATTTCCCTGACCCAGAAACACCCGTGATACAGGTAAATGTCCCCAGTGGAATTTCGGCGGTCACATTTTTCAAATTATTTCCTGTCGCGCCGACAACACGAAGCATTTCTGTTTTCTTTCCACGTTTTTTTCCTTCGCGGCGTGATGTGGGAACAGATATTTCCCGCTTGCCCGTCATATAATCTGCGGTGATGCTTTTTGGGTTTGCGAAAACTTCCTCAGGTGTTCCTGCCGCCACAACATATCCGCCATGAATGCCTGCGCCAGGCCCCATATCCAGAAGGTAGTCGGCAGAGCGAATGGCATCTTCATCATGTTCAACGACCAGAACTGTATTGCCGATATCACGCAGGTGAGTGAGTGTTTCCAGCAGGCGATGATTATCGCGTTGATGCAAACCGATGGACGGTTCATCCAGAACATAGAGCACACCCGTTAACCCCGACCCGATTTGAGATGCGAGGCGAATGCGCTGGCTCTCACCCCCTGACAATGTGCCTGATGCACGGTCGAGGGAGAGATAATCAAGCCCCACATTGACCAGAAATTGCAGACGTTCATTAATTTCTTTTAAAATACGAATGGCAATTTCATTTTGTTGTTTGGTTAGTTTTTTGGGAAGTTTTGCAAACCAGTCATGCGCATCCTGAATCGAAAAATGCGTGGCATCGGAAATATGCATGCCGTTTATTTTAACGGCTAGAGCCTCAGGTTTTAATCGTGCGCCGTGACAATCTTCGCATTCTGCGCTGGATTGGTATTCTGCCATGTCTTCGCGGGCGGAATCGCTCTCTGTTTCTAACATGCGCCGCTCTAATGACGGAATAACACCTTCAAATGGTTTTCTGCTTTTCCAAGTGTTGTCGGTTTTTGTTTGGTAATCAATTGCAATGACATCATCCCCTGAACCATAAAGGATAATATCGCGGTATTCTTTCCTTAGTCCTGACCATGGGATGTTGGTGCGAAATTTGTAATGTTTCGCGACAGCCTCAAGAGCCTGTTGATAGAATGGGGCAAATGATTTTGACCATGGCGCAACGGCACCTTCCTCAATGGATAAATTAGGGTTGGGAATAACCAAATCTTCATCGAAATAGACGCGTTCACCCAACCCATCGCAAGATGGGCACGCCCCGTGCGGTGAGTTGAACGAGAATAGGCGTGGTTCGATTTCAGGAATGGTAAACCCTGATACAGGGCAGGCGAATTTTTCGGAATAGAGTGTGTTCGCACCCGTCGTTGCATCTTCGGCAATCAATAATCCATCGGCGAGTTTCAGCGCGGTTTCAACGGAATCTGCCAGACGGCTTTTGATATCATCGCGGATAACCAGACGGTCAACTACCACGGAAATATCATGTTTGAATTTTTTATCGAGTGTGGGGGCTTCGGCAATTTCATAAACTTCGCCATCAATTTTGACGCGTTGGAATCCTTTGGCCTGTAATTCTTTTAATTCTTTTTTATATTCACCTTTGCGTCCGCGGACAATCGGGGCGAGGAGGTAGAGTTTTGTTCCTTCACCCATCGCCATAATGCGGTCAACCATTTGCGTGACGGTCTGACTTTCAATAGGCAGCCCAGTTGCGGGGGAATAGGGGATGCCGACCCGCGCCCAGAGGAGGCGCATATAATCATAAATCTCGGTCACTGTGCCAACAGTAGAACGTGGATTGCGCGATGTTGTTTTTTGTTCGATGGAGATAGCAGGGGACAATCCTTCGATAGAATCCATATCTGGTTTCTGCATCATTTCCAAAAACTGGCGGGCATAGGATGACAGGCTTTCAACGTAACGGCGTTGTCCTTCGGCATAGATGGTATCGAATGCCAATGATGATTTTCCCGAACCAGACAAACCCGTAACCACAATCAATTTATCACGCGGCAAATCCACGTTGATGTTTTTCAAATTATGTTCGCGCGCCCCGCGAACCGATATGGTGGTCAATGCCATGGTATTATTTTCCTTTAATCATGAGGGGATAGGTTGCGTCCCCTGAGAGTATCTTTATGTTTTCTAACTGCACGCGCTTGTTTGGCGCAATGTGGTTGAAATATAGGGTAAATATGGTGGGATTGTCTGGATGCTTTATAGGATGCCATGCTTTGGAATTTATCGCTGTAGTTTGGCGTATGGCCACGGTCTTTTTTGTTTTCGCTGGAGATAGAAAAATCTCTTAAGAAGTCAGATATTGCTGGCGCGAGAGTGAGCGCCGATGCAATTGCGTGTTGTATTATATTGTGACCTGTTACCAGTTCTTTGGGGCGGGCGGAAACAAGAATACGGAGGTTGCGATCTTCTAATTTTGATACAAGTCGTGCGGCTTCCAAAAGCCTAGCTGTTTCTGTGTGGTTTGGTTCAATCATTATAATAATTGGATCAGGTTTATCTGACATTCTTATCTCTATATGCTGCTAGGGGTATGCCCAAGATATATAGGAATATAGGGGGGAAAGGGAAGAAAAAAGCTCCTAAACTCAGTTCGTTTTGTGGTTTTTGGTGTTTTACTCTTTCCGCCCCTCTCTCAAGGGGGGGGCGGAAAGGAGTGTATCATTAAGCAGATTTTTTGGATTTTGATGATGGTGTTTCATCGTCTATGACATCTGTTGCCACATCCGCAGTATCTTCTGCGTCTGGCCCAGTCAGCATAGCGTCAGCCACAACACCCGCTTTCATGCGGATGGCATTTTCCAGCTTGGCAGCCAGTTCAGGGTTATCACGCATGAATTGTTTGGCGTTCTCACGTCCTTGCCCCACGCGTTGCCCATCATAAGAGAACCATGCACCCGATTTTTCAACCAGATTTGCCTGAACTCCCAAATCAATGAGTTCACCCATTTTTGAAATGCCTTCGCCATACATGATATCGAATTTTACTTCGCGGAATGGAGGTGCCATTTTGTTTTTGACGACTTTGACCTTGGTTTCGTTGCCCGTTACGATTTCTTTGTCTTTGATTGAGCCAATGCGGCGAATATCAAGGCGGACAGAGGCATAGAATTTAAGGGCATTACCACCCGTTGTTGTTTCAGGTGATCCGAACATCACACCGATTTTCATACGGATTTGGTTGATGAAAATCACAACGGTGCGGGAACGGGAAATAGAGCCTGTGATTTTGCGAAGTGCCTGTGACATCAAACGCGCTTGTAAGCCCATATGGCTGTCGCCCATTTCGCCTTCGAGTTCGGCGCGTGGGACGAGGGCGGCCACCGAGTCAATCACCAGAACGTCCAATGCTCCCGAGCGGACAAGCGTATCGGCAATTTCCAAAGCCTGTTCGCCTGTATCAGGTTGGGAAATGAGAAGGTTTTCAACATTACACCCCAATTTTTTGGCGTAAGATGGATCAAGAGCGTGTTCGGCATCAACAATCGCGCAAGTGCCCCCCAATTTCTGGGCTTCGGCAATCACTTGCAAGGCGAGGGTGGTTTTTCCTGATGATTCAGGGCCATAAATTTCAACAATACGCCCGCGTGGCAGACCGCCGATTCCCAGCGCAATATCTAGTCCCAATGACCCTGTTGAAATGGATTCAACATCCATTTTAGAGCTGTCATCGCCTGAAAGTTTCATAATTGAGCCTTTACCAAAGGCGCGTTCAATTTGTGAAAGGGCGGCTTCTAAAGCTTTGTTTTTTTCCGAGGATGATTTGTCCATTGCATCATTTCCTTTAAAGGGGGTGACTGACATAGTGTGTAATTCCTTTCTGCACGATTCGATTGGCTTTGCCTATGCTTCATTTGTACCATATTTGTTCCCGTTGTAAAGAACAAAAGAGAACAAATGTTCCCACTTGTTCTCTTTTTATTTTTTATCAATAAAATCAATTAGATAGTATAGAGCGGTTCCTGTACTGCCGATGTCTGCGATAGGTAATGTGCATGATTATAGGCCAGTTTTTCGATTTTTGTTTTGAGTTCTTCGATAGATACGGGCTTGAGAATATAGGCGTAAATCCCGCTATCCTTGGCAAACAGAACCGAATCCTCATCATTGCGCCCCGTCACCATAATAAATGGAATATCTGGATGGCTGTTTTTGACCTGACGATAGAATGAAGCCCCCGACATACGCGGCATATTCCAATCACAGAGAATCAATCCCCGCCAATCGCGGTGATCATCCATGAATTTCAAGGCATCCATGGCATTTGATTTGATATGCACATCCGAGATGCCCAGTTCTTCCAGAAAAAATGCCAGAACTTCGCGCGTTGCGTAGTCGTCCTCAATCAGCAAGACGCTTAAATCGGCCAGTGCCGATTGCTGTTTTTGTAATGGTTCCACGAAAATCCCTCCCCAGAAGATTTGTTCAGACCTATTCTTACCACCTAGCCTTTATGATTATATACTAAATTATGTAAATAATTGATGAATCGGGAGTGTTGAGTGGGGGCGGGATAAATTATTGATACATCACCATCAGGATTTCGTAGTGGCGGCGGCCTTTGGGGGTTTGCACCTCAACCGTATCACCCACAGATTTTCCAATCAGGGCGCGGGCGATAGGCGCGGTGATGGAGATTTTTCCGCCATCGGCGTTTGATTCGTATTGCCCGACGATTTGGAATTTCAGCTCTTCATCATCTTCTTCGTCAACGATAATAACGGTTGCGCCGAATTTGACCATATCGCCTGATAGGGTTTTTGGGTCGATAATTTGGGCGATTGAGGTCGCGGCTTCTAATTCCTTGATCCGGCCTTCGATAAAGCTTTGGCGTTCACGGGCGGCGGAGTATTCAGCATTTTCGGACAAGTCGCCATGGCCGCGTGCTTCGGCAATCGCCGCGATAACCGCAGGGCGTTCAACGGATTTCAGGTTTTTCAATTCTGCTTCCAGATTTTGAAACCCTTCAACGGTCATTGGTATTTTATCCATATTTATCAGTCCTTTATAAAAAATACTGAACCCGCCAATTGAGGCGGGAA
>CAZVSN010000087.1:0-6002 GCA_964629455.1 uncultured Micavibrio sp.
TTGTTAACCCTCTTGTAAGGGAATCTTGATACACTAAATACGGGTAAGGTCGAAGCCAGAAGGCTCCGTTTTTGTGCCATTGTATTGTTCGGGATAGAGCAATCGGCGCAGTTCAAAAAAACAGGAGATAAAAATGGTTTCGGTCAGTTCCGTGACATCGGGCGTCTATACATCACAGATTAACAAAAATAATCAGGCACAATCAAAAGCACTGGGGCAAATTTCCAGTGGCAAGAGTGTTAGCAAGTCATCTGACGGGGCCGCGGCTCTTGCTGTTGCTTCTCTTTTGCAATCTGATGTGTCGACATTAAAACAATCGGCAACAAATATGGTTCAAGGAACGTCTTTGTTACAAACTGCCGATGGCGGGTTGCAACAGGCGAGCGGTATTCTGGATCGTATGAAAGAATTGGCAACACAGGCTAATTCTGGTTCTTTGGATTCCAATGCGCGCTCTGCATTAAATACAGAATACCAAAATCTTGCTACCGAGTTGGATGGTATTAGTTCCACCACGACCTTTAATGGTCAGAAATTATTGGATGGATCATTTAACCAAACATTCCAATCGGGAACAACAGGAACAGATACGATTAGTGCTGATTTATCTGCTGTTGATGCCTCTGTTTCTGGTTTGGGTTTGACGCCTGCAAATGGCGCAAATCCTGGAGCTTTGTTAACTCAAGCGGGGGCACAGGCTGCATCGACCGAGTTGGATACAGCGATTAATAATTTGTCATCCTATCGTGCGCAGGTTGGTTCAATTGCTTCGGCTTTTTCAACAACAGGTGAGGGAATCGAGAGTGATATCAACGCCACGACGGAAGCCATATCTGCGATTACCGATGCTGATATTGCACAACAGGCTACGCAGTTTAACAATTCAAAAGCATTGAGTGAATTATCAATTGCTGCTGCTGCGCAAGGCAATAAAATGTCATCCTCATTATTGAGGTTGGTGCGCTAATTTTGGTTTATTAAATTATTCAGAAGCCGCTTTCTTAGCCACTGGCTTTTTAGGAGCGGCTTTTTTCTTTGCTGCCGGTTTTTTGGTGGCTGGTTTTTTTGCCGTTGTTTTCTTTTCAGCAGGTTCTTTTTTCGCGGTGGCTTTCTTTGCTGGTGTTGCCTTTGCCTTGCGGGTAAAGGCTTTTTTCTCACCCATTAGGGCGCAAAGTTCGACGGCGCGGTTCATACCAATCGTCAGAACATCTTCGTCCTTTGGAATGGATTTGAACTTGCTTTGATATTTCACATACGGGCCGAAACGTCCGATACCTGCTTCAATCTTATCCCCTGTTTCAGGGTGCATCCCGATAAGGCGCGGTAGTTCCAAAAGTTTTAACGCAGATTCCAAAGTGACGGTATCAAGCGGAACATTTTTGGGAACGCCTTGGCGTTTTGGCTTATCTTTCTTGTCTTCTGTACCCTCTGGCACATCGATTTGAACGTAAGGACCATATGGACCTTTGCGGAGAGTTACAGTACGCCCAGTTCCTGGGTCAGTTCCTAAAACTTTTGGTGCGTTATCAAGACTTGCGCCGCCATTGGCTTCGTCCAATGCTTCGCCGCTTTGTACAACAAGCGGGCGTGTATGACGGCATTCGGGATAGTTGGAACATCCGATAAAGGCGCCGAATTTCCCGACCTTTAATGACAGGCGCCCATCCGCGCAGGACGGGCATTTGCGTGGGTCAGGGTTTTCCGATGTGACGGGGAAGAAATGTGGGCCGAGCTCGGCGTCCAATGCATCGAGCACCAGAGTAATCGTCAAATCTTTTGTGCCATCAATTGCCGATTTAAACCCTGTCCAGAATTGTTTGAGAGCTTCTTTCCACACGACCTGACCTGATGAGATTGCATCCAGTTCGTCTTCGAGGTTGGCGGTGAAGGCAAAATCAACATAACGTTCAAAGAATTTTTTGAGGAAGGTTGTCACCAATCGACCACGGTCTTCGGGCGTAAAGCGGCGTTTATCCAACGTCACATAATCTCTGTCCTGTAATACCTGAATAATTGATGCGTATGTGGATGGACGACCAATTCCCAATTCTTCCAATTTCTTCACAAGCGATGCTTCGGAATAACGGGGTGGGGGTTGGGTAAAATGTTGTTCGGGTGTTACATCATTTGTGCGCAGATTCATATTCTGTTCCAAATGCGGCAGACGACGATTGTCTTCGTTTTCATCTGTTGCTGCCGTGTCTTCTGGCTCGTCATTGTCTTCTTTATAGAGGGTCAGGAAGCCGTCAAAAGCAATGGTTGAGCCATTGGCGCGGAGGACAACATCATCTGTTCCGTCAGATATATCGGCAGAGACTTGGTCGAGAATTGCGTTTTCCATCTGGCAGGCAATGGTGCGCTTCCAGATTAAGTCGTAAAGTGCGAATTGTTTTTCATCCAGATATTTGCGCACCGCGTTTGGTGTGCGGCTTAAATCTGTCGGACGGATCGCTTCGTGAGCTTCCTGTGCGTTTTTCGCTTTGCTTTTATACATACGCGGAGAGTCGGGTAAATATTTTTTACCAAACTCTTTTTCAATCTGGGCGCGACATTGGAATATCGCATCATCGGATAATGTAATCCCGTCGGTACGCATATAGGTAATCAGACCGACTGTTTCGCCGCCGATATCGACGCCTTCGTATAATTGTTGCGCCAAACGCATGGTCTGGCTTGCTGATATACGGAGTTTCCGTGATGCCTCCATTTGCAAACTGGACGTAATAAATGGCGGGTATGGATTGCGACGAACCTGTTTCTTTTCAATTTTCTGAATAGAGAGAGATTTATTGAGGATGCGTTTTACCGCTGCCTCTGCTGCTTCTTGGTTTGGTATATCCAGCTTTTCCAGTTTATTGCCGGCAAGTGTTGTAAGGCGCGCCATAAAGGTTGCGCCTTCTGGTGTTTGCAGTTTGGCATGAATGGACCAGAATTCATCTGATTTAAATGCTTCGATTTCTGTTTCGCGGTCGCAAATCAGGCGGAGCGCCACAGATTGTACGCGACCTGCGGATTTTGATCCTGGGAGTTTTCGCCACAGGACGGGTGACAATGTAAATCCAACCAAGAAATCCAACGCGCGGCGCGCGAGGTAGGCATCGACCAATGGCATGTCTATATCGCGTGGTTTCTCAAACGCTGTTTTAATGGCTGATTTTGTAATCTCGTTAAATGTCACGCGGTGCAGCGTTTTATTCTTCAGCAGATTTTTTTCATCCAACACTTCTTTAATATGCCATGAAATGGCTTCACCCTCTCTATCAGGGTCAGTGCAGAGATAGACAGTATCGGCAGCTTTGACGGCGGCGGTAATATCTTTGATGGTTTTTCCAGCGCGGTCGGATAATTCCCATGTCATGGAAAAATCGTCATCGGGTTTTACGGCACCATCTTTTGCAAGGAGGTCACGAACATGTCCGAAAGATGCCAGAACGGTATAATCATTCCCCAGATACTTATTAATGGTTTTTGCTTTGGCGGGGGATTCGACGATGACTACGTTTGATGCGCTCATTACTTTTTTCCTATCCATTTACTAGGCAAACACGATTGCCCGGGAGGCGCTGGACGACGCCTTCTAATTCCATTTCGAGTAACGTTCCTTGAACGTCGGAACTCTTCAAATTGCACACCCGAACGATTTCGTCAACTCCGACAGGGGTGGACGAGAGCTCAGGGAGGATGAGTGCGGATAAATTTTCCCTTGAATAACAATCATTTGCAGCAATATCGGATAATCCGTTTTCCTGTGTTAGGCCAGCTATTTCGGAAAATGAAATTTGCTCGGTGTGCGATTTAGGTTTCAGGAATGACCCGATTTGTTCAATGATGTCGGCGGCATCGCGCACCAGAACGACCCCGTCCCGTATCAGGGCGTTTGTGCCCTCTGACCGTGGGTCGAGCGGGAAACCGGGAACAGCCATCACATCGCGTCCTTGTTCGGCTGCCATGCGGGCGGTGATGAGTGATCCAGAGCGTAACGAAGCTTCGATGACCACTGTGCCTGATGATAATCCCGATACGATTCTATTTCTTTTCGGGAAATGTTGGGCGATGGGTTGTGTTCCGAGGGCGCATTCCGATACGACCGCACCTGTTTCGCAAATACGGTTATATAAATCTGTATTTTCTTTCGGATATATAATGTCAACGCCGCCCGCGACAACGGCGATGGTTCCGCTCAGCAATGCGCCTTCATGGGCGGAGGTATCAATGCCGCGTGCCAGACCTGATGTGACCACGAAACCTTCGCGTCCCAAATCATGTGCTATTTTTTGCGCAAGTTTCCGTCCGTTAAGCGATGCATTGCGTGACCCAACTAACGCAACGGATTGTTTTTGAAACAAATCGGTATTGCCAATCACACTTAAAACGGGTGGGGCATCTTCGAGCGAGGTGAGGGATACGGGGTATTCCGTATCGCAGGCAAAAATCATTTTGCCGTGAATTTTGTTGAGGGCGTTTATTTCGTTTTCTGCTGTCCGTGCATCACAAATTTTGATGGGTTTGTTTTTAGTGAGGATAGGCAAAGCATTCAGGGCTGCCTCAGCCGTACCGTATTTTGTAAGCAATTTATGAAAGGTAATAGGACCCACGGTTTCTGTCCGTGCCAAACGCAGCCAATCAATTTTTTGCTGGTCGTTCATTTCAGTCTTTCTTTTTCCCGATTTTGGGTTCTTCACCGTTTAAAAGGCGGGTGATGTTCGCATGATGCCGTATCCATCCGAGGAGGGAGAGCATCCCGACCAGATAGACCTGATGCGGATTGCCAAAGCTGACCACATATATCGGGGCCATTGCCAAAGCAATCAGCGCAGATAAAGATGATATGCGGCTAATCGCGGCGGTTATAACCCATGTTAAGCAACAGGCCAGACCGACGGGCCATGACAGGGCGATGAATGTGCCGAGTGTGGTTGCGACACCTTTGCCGCCCTTGAATTTTAACCAGACAGGAAAATTATGCCCGAGGACAGCGCCGAGTGCAGCACCAAACATGGCATGTGTATCAAAAAAGGCGGCTGCAACTAGAACGGCGATAAGCCCTTTGGATGAATCAAGAATAAGGGTGAGCACCGCCAGAAATTTATTGCCTGTGCGCAAAACATTGGTCGCCCCGATATTGCCCGACCCGATTTTGCGGATATCGCCGTATCCGAACAGGCGGCACAGAACAAGACCAAAGGGAATAGAGCCAAGGAGATATCCTCCAATGATGCCCAGCAATCCCGACATTTGAATATGGTTAATGATTGTTTCCATGGGGTAAATGAAACCCATAATCGCAATTTTTACAAGAGGGATTGTGGGGGGGGATTGTTTGTATCTCTAAAATTATAGAGAAAAATATCTGGGAATCGGTATATTGGCGACATGATACAGAAAAAACAAACATGTGGAATTATCGGCGTTGGCGCATTCGGCGAATTTATGTTGAAACATATGACGCCCTATTTTGATGTGCGTGTTTATGATGCCCATAAAAATTTGGATGATGTTGCGTCGCGTGAACATGTGACCATCATGTCTTTGGATGATGTTGCGCAAAGTGACATTGTTATTTTTGCCGTTCCTGTGCGCGAATTGGAAAAAACGGTGATGTCCGTTGTGCCGTTTTTGCGCGCTGGGCAATTGGTGATTGATTTATGTTCGGTGAAATGCAAACCGGTGGAGATTTTAAAACGCCTCATCCCCGCGGGGGTTGATGTGTTGAGTATTCATCCGTTATTTGGTCCGCAGAGTGGTAAGAATGGAATTGAGGGATTAAATATTACCCTGTGTGATGTTGCGGGTGAGCGTCTGTCGTGTGTTGAAACATTCCTGCGCGAAGAATTGAAACTGAAAACATTTGTGACCACACCCGAAAATCATGATCAGGAAATGGCGGTTGTGCAGGGGATAACCCACATGATTGCTAAGGTCTTTGTGCGGATGGATGTTCCTGAGATTCATCAGAAAACAAAAACCTATATGCATTTGAATGATATGGTCGAATTGATACG
>CAZVSN010000088.1:0-5869 GCA_964629455.1 uncultured Micavibrio sp.
CCTTTATTGAAAAGGGGTTTGCTGAAGCTGGGCATTCTATCTGCACCGAAACGAATGGAAGAACAGCGCTCAACATGGCGTTGAGTGAAACCTATGATGTTATCATTACAGACAGAATGCTTCCTGAGCTTGATGGTATTAAAATTATTCAAGCATTGAAAGCGGCGGGTGATGTAACGCCAGTTATTATATTGAGTGCATTAGGAGATGTTGACGACCGTGTTCTGGGACTGAAAAGCGGTGGCGATGATTATTTGGTTAAGCCTTTTGCTTTTGCTGAATTGCTTGCGCGTGTTGAAATCTTAGGGCGGCGAAGCGCATCAATAAATGACCAGACATCAAAACTGAAAGCCGGACAACTGGAATTAGATTTAATCACAAGGCGTGTATCGCGCGAAGGGCGGCTGATTGAATTGCAGGCAAGAGAATTCAAGTTGCTGGAATATATGTTACGCCATAAAAATCAGGTGATTACGCGTGCGATGCTTTTAGAAAATGTATGGGATTACCATTTTGACCCGCAAACAAATGTTATTGATGTGCATATTTCAAGGTTAAGAAATAAGGTCGATAAAGATTTTGAAACCCAAATCATAAGGACTGTGCGTGGATCCGGTTACATTATTCAAGACGAATAAGCGTGGTTATTTCAGAAGTTCCAGCTTTGTCATGGCGTTGCTGTTCACTGTCCTGTTGGGGCTGGCCTCTGGTATTCTGGGGTATTCGGGATATTACCTGAACCGAAATCATTTTATCCTGAGTATGGAAGAGATTTTGGATACCGAATACAGCTATCTGAAAAGCGCTGAAGCCAGTGGGCAATTGCAAGCCATATTAAATGAACGATTAGACAACCCCAATCGCATTTATTTTCTGACCAAAAATAAAAAAGATTTTGTATCTGGTAATATTAGTGTTTATCCCGATAAGTCCCAACATTTAAAAGATGGTTTGATTTACTTCACGCAGGAAGGGACAGCAAATATATTTGCTGCCAAATCTTATGAGTTGGGCAATGGGCTGACTATTCTCATTGGGTCGAATATGTCTGACCTGATATACACAGAACGAGTTATTTTGTGGATGGGGGCGGCGACTATTTTGTTGATGATGCTGGTGATTATTGCAAGTTATTTCATCAGTACATTTGTTGTCAGCCGAACCAATCATATCGCTGAAACGGCCAGAACCATTATGGATACAGGAGATTTATCACGCAGGATTATCATTGATTCCAGATGGGATGATTTGGGCAATATGGCCTATGTTTTGAACAACCTATTGGCGCGTATTGAGGAATTAATGACAGGTATTCGCCGCGTTTCAGATAGTATTGCCCATGATTTACGCACCCCTCTGACACGGTTACGCAATAATTTAGAAACATTGAGTAAAGATGTTCAGCATAACCATATTGATAGCCTGATGAGTGAGGCAGACCATATTCTTTCCACTTTTCAAGCGGTCTTAAGAATTAGCAAAATTGAAAATGCCCCATCCAAAGAGCATTTTAAAAATTGCGATATAAAAGAAATTATAAATGATGTAATGGAATTATATGACCCATTGGCCATTGAGAAATCAATTCATATTGAATCTGATATGGTGTCATCCGCCCCTTATTTCGGTGATACAAATTTACTGTTCCAGATGTATGCCAATCTTTTAGACAATGCGCTTAAATTTACGCCTGCAGGTGGAAAAATTCAAATTTCACTCGCCCAGAATGAAGACCAGAAATATGTCACGGTCATTCAGGATAGTGGGGTGGGCATTACCAAGGAAGACCAGAAATATGTTTTTGATAGGTTTTATCGTGGGGAGAAAAGCCGTTCATCTGAGGGAAATGGTCTGGGCTTGAGTATGGTTCAAGCTGTGGTGCAGCTTCATAATGGTCAGATTTCCTTGGAAAGCCATGGAAAAGGGCTTGGCGTTATTATAACACTCTAAAGATTACAAATTTTTAATTATTCATATCGTTCCGTATGCCCTAAACTGCCTACATTATCATTTATAAGATAGCGGAATAATAATGAAAATCGCAATTATTGGAACAGGTATATCTGGACTGGGTGCAGCTTACGCTCTCAACGCTGCGCATGATATTACGGTTTATGAACGTAACGCCTATATTGGTGGGCATAGCCGTACCATTAACATTCAATTGGGCAAAAAAACTGTTCCAGTTGATACAGGGTTTATTGTTTATAACGAGAGAAATTACCCTCTGTTGGTAAATTTATTTAAAAGACTGAAAGTTCCTGTTGTTAAAAGCGATATGTCTTTTGGCGTGAGCGTTGCCAAAGGTTGGTTTGAATACGGAAGTAAAAATATGTTGGCGCAGCCCATCAATATTTTCCGCCCTGCATTTTGGGGCATGATATTTGATATTATTTGTTTTAACCGTGTTGCTGCCCAAAACCATGAATTATATGAAGGCAAGTCGCTTGGTGAATTTCTTGATTTGTTGAATATGGGTGATTGGTTCAAAAAATATTACCTACAGGCCATGGGCGCTGCCATTTGGAGCTGTTCTGTGGAAACAATTTTATCATTCCCAGCAAAATCATTTATCACATTTTTTAAAAACCACGGATTGTTGACTGTTAATGATCATCCACAATGGCTGACTGTGGATGGAGGAAGCAGAGAATATGTATCAAGATTGACAGAGTCTTATAAAAACAAAATTAGGTTTCTTACGCCTGTTCAGTCAGTTGTTCGCACAAAAGATAAGGTTATAGTCACAGATATATCTGGACAGGCCGAAGAGTATGACGAAGTTGTATTTGCTTGTCATGCTGATCAAGCTCTTGGAATAATCGGCGACGCTAGCCCAGAAGAAAAAGATATTCTGGGGGCGTTCACATATCAAAACAATCGTGTTGTTGTGCATGGAGATACGAGTTTTATGCCTCAGCGTAGGGGGGCGTGGGCAAGTTGGGTTTATCTTTCTGATGCACCCGTTGATAAACAGCCATCCGTATCTTTAAGCTATTGGATGAATAATTTACAAAATTTACAAACAGATATGCCGGTTATCGTGACGTTAAACCCAGCCCGCGAACCATCAAGTGATATGATTTATGACGATCATCATTTTAGCCATCCTGTTTTCACAAATGAAACATACGAGGCTCAGCAGAAAATAAATGACATTCAAGGTGTTAATAAATACTGGTTCTGTGGTGCGTACCAAAGATATGGTTTCCATGAGGACGGTTTGTTAAGCGCTGTGCTGATGGTTAAAAAAATGGGAATAGATATACCATGGGCATAATTTCTGATGTTGAAATTATCAATGCAAAAGTCATGCACCATCGTTTGAAACCGAAGGTCAATAAATTTCTATACTCTGTGTATTACTTATGCTTGCCTTTGAAGATGCTGAATGATCGTAAAGGCAACTGGATATTTGGGCTTAACCGCCCAGCTTTATTTAGCTTTTATGCTAAAGATCATGTTGATGGAGATGTTCATTTAAAAGATTGGGTAACAGCCCTTTTGGATAAGGCTGATGTGAAAGGCGCAGATTTAGAATCTGTTCAATTGATGACGATGCCCAGAGTTTTGGGTTATGTTTTCAATCCTATCAGTTTTTGGATTATTCCAAATAATCGGGGCGAAATGCTGGCTGTGATATGCGAGGTAAATAATACATTTGGTGAACACCATATTTATATATGTGCAAAAAGCGATGGCGAGATAATCAATCCATCAGATGTATTGGAGGCGAAGAAAATATTTCATGTTTCTCCTTTTTTACACAGAGAGGGGAGTTACAGGTTTAAATTTTCTGACAAGGATAGGTTTTTTGCTGCCTTTATTGATTATATTGGCGACGATAATGCCCCGATTCTTTTGACATCTGTTGCGGGTGCAAAGCGGCAAGCAACAATAGGCAATTTACTGTATTCTTTCTTTGCCTATCCATTCATGACACTCAAAGTTATTTTTTTAATTCATTGGCAGGCACTGATTATCCTTTTGAAGGGGATAAAATATGTCCCCAAGCCACAACAATTAGAAAAGAAATATTCAACCACTAAAACAAACATATCAAATTAGGGATAAAATATGCTTTTTAGAAAAACATCAGAAAATTTCCTTAGAAAACTGGATGGTATTCATCAGGGTTATCTTAATGTCGAATTGCCCAATGGTAAGTCGTATCAATTCGGTAAGGACTCCCAAGAGGAGCCAGTTCATTTGGTTATTAAGGATTGGAAAGTTATTCAGAATTTGACCGCGCGAGGTGATACAGGTTTTGCCGAAGATTATCGTGCAGGAAAATGGGATACTAACGATTTGACGTCTTTGTTAAAGATCGGTCTTTTGAATGAGAGCGCGGTTGATAAAATGATATCTGGCAGCAAGTCGTTTCAATTTTTATCACGATTATCATACTTGATGAAACGAAATACTATTGAAGGAAGTGAGAAAAACATTCATGCCCATTATGATTTGGGCAATGATTTCTATTCTTTATGGTTAGATAAAACAATGACGTATTCGTCCGCCATATTTAAGACTGAAAATGACACATTAGAACAAGCCCAATTAAACAAATATGACCGTATGATAGAAAGATTTGAAAACAATGATCCTTCTATCCTTGAAATAGGATGCGGGTGGGGTGGATTTGCGGAACGTTGTGCCGATAAATTATCTAATGCCGATATAAATGGCGTTACCATTTCTGATGAACAGTTACATTATTCGCAAAATCGTCTTAATCAAAAAGCGAATATCATCAAGAAAGATTATAGGCTTTTGGAAGGTGCTTATGACCAGATTGTATCTATTGAGATGTTTGAGGCTGTGGGCGAGGAATATTGGTCAACCTATTTCAAAAAAGTGAAATCTTTGATGAAAGATAAAGGGTCTGCTCTTATCCAAACCATTACCATCGCTGATGACAAATTTGAAAGTTACCGCAAAGGCAGTGATGTCATTCGTAGTTTAATATTTCCAGGAGGAATGTTGCCATCGCCTCAAATATTCGAGCAAGCAGCCCATCGTGATGGATTGACCATGACAGATAAGTTTGAATTTGGTCATGATTACGCCAAAACATTAGAAATATGGTTGGAAAATTTTGACAGCCGATATGTAGAGATAAAGAAAATGGGGTATGACGAGGGATTTATTAGGTTGTGGCGTTTCTATCTTGCATCCTGTATCGCAGGATTTAGAACGGGGCGTATTAACGTCATGCAAGCGGAGTTACGCCATGCAAATTAATTTTAAAAAGCATCTAATGATTTTATGGATCGGAGTAGCTATGTTTTTATCAGGTTGTGGCGCAAATGTTGCGGATTATAAAGGTTCTACCCCAGATTTAAATATTCAGGATTATTTCACTGGGCCTATTAAGGCATGGGGTATCGTTCAGGATAGAAGTGGTAAGGTTGTACAACGTGTCCATATTGACATGGTCGGTAAATGGGATGGGGATAACGGCACATTATCTGAAGAATTAAATTATTCCGATGGCCGTATCGAAAAACGCACTTGGGTTTTGAAAAAAACAGCACAAAACAAGTTTACAGGAACTGCCGAAGGTATAGTTGGTCAAGCCGTTGGTGAAAGCAACGGAATGGCTATTCGTTGGAACTATGTCATGACTATTCCTGTGGATGGTAAGTCATATGATATTACGTTTGATGACTGGATGTTTGCCATGGATGATAAAGTGATGGTGAATAGGTCGTATATGACCAAATTTGGCTTTAAGGTTGCTGAGATTTCATTGTTTATGCAGAAGCAGTAGAATATGAAGAGCGCAGAAAAAAAGACAATCTGGATTATTGGTGCGGGCAGTGGCATTGGCAGATCATTGGCTATTGCCCTTTATCGGCAAGGGCAT
>CAZVSN010000089.1:0-5847 GCA_964629455.1 uncultured Micavibrio sp.
TTTATGTTACACTCATTTTATGGACAGATTAGCCAATAAAGCCGCCGCATTGTTACAAACCATTCCCGACCACGAAGTTCATGGTCAGGTGACCAAGGTTTTGGGGTTGTTGGTTGAAATTGCTGGGTTTGGGCGCGACCTTGCCATCGGGTCGATGGTGCATTTGCGACCAGACCCTGAAAATGTACCCGATAAAAATATTCCGTGCGAAGTCGTGGGCTTTCGTGATAACCGCGCTTTACTCATGCCGTTTGGTGCATTGGAAGGTGTTGGGCTCGGGTGCATGGCCGTGATACAGGAAACGCGCCCCGTTGTGTTTCCGTCGGATAAATGGTTGGGGCGTGTGATTAATGCATTGGGGCAACCGATTGACGGGCAGGGGCCGCTACGTTTGGGGGCCACACCCATCCCGCTTAAAAATTCTGCACCACCTGCACACGCGCGGACACGCGTTGGTGAAAAATTGGATTTGGGTGTGCGTGCCGTGAATACATTCACCACCGTGTGCAAAGGTCAACGTATGGGGATTTTTGCGGGGTCAGGTGTTGGTAAATCTGTTTTGCTGTCGATGATGGCAAGGTACACCGAAGCCGAAGTGACGGTGATTGGTCTGGTTGGGGAACGTGGCCGCGAGGTTCAGGAGTTTTTAGAAGATGATTTGGGACCAGACGGTCTGGCGCGGTCTGTGGTGATTGTGGCAACGGGCGATGAACCGGCGTTGATGCGCCGTCAGGCAGCGTATATGACACTTGCCGTTGCCGAATATTTCAGGAAGCAAGGCAAACAAGTTTTATGCATGATGGATTCTGTCACACGGTTTGCGATGGCGCAGCGTGAGATTGGGTTATCTGCGGGTGAACCGCCAACCACCAAAGGATATCCGCCGACAACATTCGGTGAACTTGCGCGTTTATTGGAACGGGCAGGCCCTGGTGTTGAGGGCGAGGGAGCCATCACAGGGTTGTTCACTGTCTTGGTCGAAGGTGATGATCATAACGAACCGATTTCAGATTCCGTGCGTGGGATTGTCGATGGTCACATCGTGATGGAACGGGCGATTGCTGACCGTGGGCGTTACCCCGCCATTAATGTATTGAAATCTGTTTCGCGGTCATTACCCGCAGCGTTCAATGAAGAGCAGAGGGCGATTTTCAAAAAATCCAAACAACTGATTTCATCATACGAAAATATGGCGGAACTCATCCGATTGGGGGCTTACCGTAAGGGGAGCGATATTCAGGTGGACGAGGCAATTTTGCTGTATGCCGATATCGAAGAATTTTTGACCCAGAATAAGGGCGATCATTCAACGATTGATGAAAGTTTTGCGCGTTTGGCGGACATTCTGGGGATGGAATACACATCTTTGTCATAATTTTATTGCTAAATCTTGATATAGATATTACTCTCCGCTTATAAGCAGGGAGATATAATAAATGGCTAAGTCCAAGAAAAGTCGTCAAGCCACAGAAGCTTTTATAAAATCATTGGTGGATGCGGGGCGCGAATACGCTGTTGAAGCCATTGATAGAATGCATTCAGAGCTTTTCCATTTAAATCGTTTATGGCGCAGTGAAGAAATTCCATTTTCTGTGCGTGGAGAATGGGAAGGAAATAAAATTGGTTATATTGTTTCCGTGAGCGACAGATTGAAGCATGATGTCATGCAAATTCAGATTACTCCATTATCATCAAAAGAAGCTCAGGTTTTGTCTGTTCTCGATAATGATGAAAGTGTTGCCCCCAAAAATCGCAAAAGAAAAGAATATGCGAATTTGGATAGCGGGCATGGAATTCAGGAATTGTTTTCGCATATCCGTATGGAAATTATGGCTGCAATTCCAGCAGGGCATCAAGAGCATGTCGTTGCTATCTTTAACGGCGTATCCCCCAAAGATCCCGAAGAATTTGCAGATTTTCATTCTATGTATGAAACAATCAAATGGAAATTTTCCGGTGACAGTGAGGCGTATTTGCAAACTGTTCCTGAGATTAAGCCCGAAATATAGTTTATTCGATATTTCTTATGTTTCTCTGAAAACGGTCATTTGAAATATAATGACCGTTTCTTTGTTTATTTTTATCATATAGTTGCTGTGTTTTTCTGATATTTAATATTAAAATAATGTTGATATTTTTCAAAGTTTAAGTTATTTATTTCCGCGAATTGGATGAAAATTTCAATTTTTTGAAATAAAAATGAGGAAAGAAAAATGTCTGCTGTTTTGGCTCTTGTTGGTAATGACGAAGAAACATTGAAGTTTTATGCGGAAAGTTTGAAAGAAACGTTTTCAAAGGTTCACGCGAATGTCACAGATCATGTGGCCAATCATAAGATTCCTGTGAATGTCTATTTGAGCGACAGAAATTCATCGGTGTTTGAACTTGATGTTGTTGACGAAGAGTCTTTGGCGACAGCTATTTTCCAAATTTCTATGGCTGATGATTTCCAGCTTTCGGTGAATGTTGGTCGACAAGATCCGAAATCGTACCATTTGACCCAAGCAGGTCATGCCACGGCACTTTCAGATTTCGAAGGTATGGTTGGGGCGTATATTAATAACTTAACCCAATACCATTTGAAACAAGCGGCAGACAAAGCCGCTTTGTATGACCTCGACTACTAGCATTTAAATTTCTGTGATATAATCGGCCTATGGCTGATTTAAACCCCCTTATCCGATTGCGCAAATATCGCGTTGAAGAAAAGCAGAAGATTCTGGCGGACTTGTTCCGCCAGACCGAGTTGCTTGAGGGGAGGAAGCGCGCTCTTTTATCTGAAGTGGATCGGGAACAAGAATTGGCTGAAATGTCAGGTGATATTAATTCTCTGGTTGCTTTTGCGGCCTATGCTGGGCGGGTTCATGCAGGAATTGAAAAATTGAATATTCAAATCGCCCGTATGGAACCCCGTATCCTGAAGGCGCAGGAAGAGATGCGCGAAGCCTTTTCCGAACAGAAAAAAGCCGAAATCATTCAAGAGCAGCGCGATAAAGAAGAGGCGGATGAAATTGCCAAAAAAGAAAACACCGATCTTGATGAGATCGGTGTTGAAGTCTTTCGTCGGAAAGAAGAATAATTTCTTTAGTTTTTTCCCAACAAATTTGTAACAGATTTCAGCATATCCATCGGTAATGGCAGGACGATTGTGCTGGCATTTTTTGCGGCTGCAAATTCACCCAATGTTCCCAAGTAACGGAGTTGCATGGTTTCAGGCCGTTGCGCCAAAATGGCGGCGGCTTCGTCCAATTGTTTTGCGGCCTGTAATTCACCTTCGGCATTGATGATTTTGGCGCGGCGTTCACGTTCTGCCTCTGCCTGACGACCAATGGCTTTAATCATGCTTGGGTCAATATCGACATGTTTAATTTCAATGCTGATGACCTTAATTCCTGAACCTTCGGTTTGTTGGTCAAGTTCAGATTGAATGGCTTTGTTCAATTCACCACGTTTTTGGAGCATATCATCCAAATCATGTTGTCCCAAAACAGAGCGCAATGTCGTTTGTGCCAATTGGTTGGTGCGGAATAGAAAATCTTCGCTGCGGTTAATGGCTAAGCCAGGGTCAACCACGCGATAGTTCAAAACACCACTGACGCGCACGGAAACGTTGTCTTTGGAAATCAAATCTTGTGCAGGGATATCATCGGTGCGGACACGGATGTCAACGATTTGCATTTGTTGAAGCCCAGGGAAAACAAATTGTACCCCCGCCTCGCGAAGGCCTGTGTATTTCCCGAGGGTATAAACAACACCGCGTTGGTATTCCTTGATAATGCGGACGGAGGCAAAGAGTAAGAATAGTCCGCCAACGAGTAAAACCGGAAAAAAGCCCATTTAAATCTCCTATGATTTTTTATGAATTTGTAATGACATGTCACGAAGACCAGATATTGTTACGGTATCGCCTTCGGTTAATTGATATTCATGTTCGGAATGTGCCGCCCATAATTCTCCCTGAGCATGGACGCGGCCAGATTTTCCTGACCATTCAATAATTTTGGCCTCGTGGCCAATCATGCCTTCTATGCCCGCGACGGGTTTCTTTTTATAATTGCGCGATACAACCAGACCAGCGAAGAGAAGTGGAAGTGATGCGGTAATCGCCAAACCGATAAAAAATCCCCATCCCAATTCGATGCCGAAAATTCCGCCCTGTTCAATAATGAAATGCCCGCCAGAGAGGAGGGATATAATGCCAGCAATCCCCAATAAACCGAAAGTCGGCAAATGCGCCTCGGCAACCAGCAGGACAAACGCGATAAAAATGAGAAATAAGCCTTCCATGGGATGTAATATAGGGCTTTTACCATCAAAAATAAAGGGGGACTTCGCTCCCCCTTGCCGACTCAGGCGGGTTCAGTCATAAATATTGCCCATGGCTTCCGAGATTCTCTCAACCCATCAGATGAAATTGGCCGAACAGGCCGCGTGTACGGGAAAGGTAAACTCGTTCACATTGATGCAACGCGCGGGTAAAGCCGTTGCCGAAGAAATTCTATCTCGTTATTCCAAACAATCGGTACTGGTTTTATGTGGTGCGGGGAATAATGGTGGTGATGGATTTATTATCGCATCCACACTTAAAAAGAAAAACTGGCCTGTCACTGTTGCCTGTGCAATCGATGTATATGATTTGCAGGGTGATGCATCCCGCGCCGCCGATGTATGGTCGGGCGATGTTGTTTCATTCGATGAATTGGAATTACCGGAAGATGGTTTGATTGTTGATGCCGTGTTTGGCACAGGTTTAAATCGTCCGATTGAGGGGATTGTCCATGATACATTGATTGGGCTTCGTGAAACTGACTGCCCTATTATTTCTGTTGATGTTCCATCAGGCGCAAATGCCGATACAGGCGAATGTCAGGATTGCACGCCACAGGCAGAATTAACTGTGACATTCGGGTGGAAAAAACCCGCGCATTTATTATTGCCTGCGCGGGAAGCGTCGGGCGAATTAGTCGTTGCCGATATCGGACTATCCGAAGAATTGCTCGAAGATATCGGCCCGTTTATGTTGGAAAATTCAACGGAATTGAATTGGGCACAAGAGGTATTAGATAAACCCATCAACGCCCATAAATATAACCATGGTCATGTCGTTGTGTTGGGTGGTCGTGTGATGACAGGGGCGGCAAGTCTTGCGTCACTTTCTGCTTTGCGGATGGGGGCGGGGTTGGTGACAATTGTTGCGCCAGCCGACACCGCAAATATTTATAGGATGTTTAACCCGAGCCTGTTGGTTGAACCGATTATCGAGATCGCCAAGTTTAAAGAACATATCAAAGACCCACGGCGCAATGTCGTCTTGGTCGGGTGTGGTGCTGGGTTGGATAATGTTGGGGCACTCAAAAAAATTGTGTTTGATGCCGTTCAATCTACCCCGCAAAAAACATGTGTGATTGATGCAGATGCATTGTCAGTCTTTGCCGATGACCCGCGTGTGTTGATGAAAGCACTAGGGCCGCATTGTATTTTAACCCCGCATGAAGGGGAGTTTGTGCGCATATTCCCCGATATTCAGGGGTCAAAAGTTGAGCGTGCCTTTGCCGCCGCCCGCAGAAGCGGGGCGATTATTGTGTTGAAAGGCGCAGACACTGTGATTGCATCACCCGATGCACAATTGGTGATTAATGGAAACGGGACAGGATGGCTCGCCAGCGCAGGAACAGGTGATGTTCTGGCGGGGATGATTGCGGGACTGGCCGCGCGCAATATTATGTCGCCATTTGATGCCGCCTGTGCCGCTGTGTGGATGCATGGAAAAGCAGCAGAGATTGCAGGGGCAGGGATGATATCATCCGACCTGCCATGTCATATTCCTGCGGTGTGGAAAGAGTTGAT
>CAZVSN010000090.1:0-5788 GCA_964629455.1 uncultured Micavibrio sp.
CAATTAAGGATCAAGATGTGATTGATGCCGCCAATGAACGCGGTTTGGCCATGGTTTTCACCGGTCTGCGCCATTTTAGGCATTAGAAAGATTAGAGGGAAAAAACAGCCATCGGGTCTTTTTGTTTAGGATCGGCACCACCAAAAATTTTGCGTTGTGCCGATTCCTGTTTCTCAATACCAATTTTAACATCAGCCAGTCGATTTGTTATTTCCTTATCAACCTCATGAATAGAAAAATCTTTTTCAGGATCAGATAACAATGCCCCCTCAAGCGCGAGCTTAACATTTTCCTTTATTTCTGCCTTTTCATGCTCAGAAAAAGATGCCCCTTTAGCTGGAGCAACTGGGAAAGCTGAACCAGTCAAAATATTCGCACCAAAACTCAACAAAACCATTTCCTGATCAGATAAACTCTGACCACTCATTGATTTGTGGGCTAATTCAAAAAATCCCTTTTGGAAATATAAATTTTCTACAACTTTTTCTCTATTCTGAGTGACATCCACATCTTTTCTCAAAGTTGGATTTCTATCAAATGGATTTTTACGCTCATAAAGGTTACTAAATGAACCTTGAGATAGTTCTTCTAATCTTTTTATTGGATCTTCATTTGGTTTAATTTGTGGCATAAAATACTGCTCTGCATTTGGGCCGTTACGGAATGAATATTGTTCAAAAATCGTATTTAATTCTTTGCGCAAAACACTTGGATTCATTTTGGATGGATCATCCATTAAATGGGCAATTTTTGAAATCGCAGCAGGCTCTAAAATAAAGCTCTCATGAACGGCCAATCCAATATCTGCAGCTTGTGCAGCCAACATGCCACGGGTTGTTAATTTTTCTGCGACTTCAGCGCCCTTAACAACTTTTGGCAAATTCTCTAAACCTTTTAAAATAGCAACAGCCTTCCCCCCAGCCATCGGCGATGCAACAGCAGCTACAATATAGGGTAATGCAATATCAACATATCGAGGATCATCATGCGTCATGACCTCAACTTTTCCTGTTTTATTTTTAACAAAAACGGCATCAAATGGCGCAGAGTCCATTTTCTCACTTAACAGCTTACCATTCAAAATAGTCCCGACAGGAAGTTTCCATCCACCGCCCATACGAAATTCAGCATCACCCAATCCAACATTTTGGGTAATATGTTTATGCCACCATTGATCAAAATTATCCGCTCTCTGGTTGGCATTGTGCTTATCAAGGCCCGTAGCCCCCAACGCCAAGAAATAATATGTATCCCGAATACTGTCTTTAATACCCTCATTCAAACCAAGGGCATTACGCTGACCAGAACCTTCAGCCATCACAATTCTATAAGAAGACCACAAGCCCCACATCAAAGGGTTCGCCAGAGCAGGCAACATAAAAGTTTCGGTCAACGACCTCGAACTACCACTTTTTTGTTTATTTTCATCCGCCATTTAAACACCCTGATTATTTTGATTATCTTTTTAGTTTTATTATGAATACTATACTTCAACCCTTAAAGAAACCTTAATTTGCTGGAAAATAAATTTGCAATTTTTTTCCATATTTTTTTGCTTTTTTGCGAGGTTTTAGGTATGATGGTTTCATAATAAACAGTCAGGGTATAAACCCGACATAAACGTAATAGATTAATTAAGGGGTGTTATAATGGCTAAAGTAGACTTAACAGACGTATATAAAATCTTCAAAGCTGGAAATACAGGCTTTGAAACATCAATGTCATCCCTCAAAAACAATCTAGAAGCTTTTGCCAAATCGTCAGGCAAGCCTATTACATTGGATAAAACATCCGATTTATTTGAAAAAGACCCTGCTTTGGCAGCAAGTTTCAAAAATGCATATTCAGACTATCTTGCAAAAGCAACCGCTATGGGTGCAAAAACAGGGGAAGCGCGCTCTGCCTTTATTCGCAATGTTATACAAGATCTTCCTAAGGAATTGCGCGACACTGGCGCAGAAACAAAAGTTGCATATAGCAAAATTGTAAATGTACTAGATGGCAAAAAAGCTCATCTTGATGGGCCTGAACTCGACTTGAAAAAAGTTGACACATCCCACACCAATGGCAGAAAAGAACCTGATACGGGATTGGAAAAATCAAACACCACACATACAAAAACAGAAGAAACGATTGAGCGTGCTGCTAAGACAAAAGCATCTGCAAGCGTTGAGATGAGTTCAATTCTTGGTGACCTCAACCCTTCATTGCTTGAGAAAAAAGAATTAGGAACTCACCTGAAAAATTTGGAATCAACAGCCCATAAACATAATCTGATTGATGGGAATTTGGTAAGCAACCGAACTGCAAAAGATATCGAATCTGCACTGGATAACGGCGAATCTATCTCTCCGAGCGAAATGAAGTCTTTCAAAGCAGCAAAAATAAAAGAATTTGATGATTATACAAAAAACAAAGCAAGAGAGGAAATCTCTCTTGGAGAACAGGCAGCAAAAACAAAAGCAAAAGCTGGAATGACCTTCTATCAAAAAGCATTGTCTTATGTTGCCCTCCCATTGGCCGCTACTGGAATAATCGGCGGACTGAATGCTGGCCTCGCTCCAGATAATCCAGGAACCATTGGTAGAGGAACCGTAGGGCTTTTATATAAATATGTTTTAGGCAACAATAAAGCTGGAGATGATTACGCAGAATTCTTGCTAAGCCGATACGAATCTCTTTCTGACAAAGACAGTGTTTTTAGTTTCTCCCTTTTCAAGAAGCTTAATGCATACGCGGATCTTAAAGAATTTAATGGAATAGAAAAGAAAGATCTTGAGGCAATTGCTTCTCTTCCAGAAAATGAACGACTGGACAAAAAAATAGAAATTCTAAAAAAGCTTAGTTCGCCAATTAAAATAGGAGATCCAAATATTTCCGGGGATCGACAAATCGCCCTCACAATGTTCGTAACCAAAAACTTTTTAGGAGAGCCACTGAGCACAGTGGATGAAGTGACTACAAAAATTGCAAAACTTGAAGAAGAAAACAAGAAGGTATCAACCAACACTAACGATAAAATCAACAAAACTCTTGAATTAGAAGAAACCCAAATGATTGCAGGATGGGGAGAGCAAAGCGCCAGAAACGTTTTAAATGAAGCAAAAACCCAAAACGGATACAACGAGAAGGCGCCAAGTCTATCGGAATCATTTAATACAGCGCATCTTCTATTCCAAGATATCACAAGAGATGATACTTATGGCGTTAAAGGCAAGGAAGATGCGATAGACCAATCATGGAAAGCATCTGTTCGCGAAAATGCCTTAGATTTGGTTGAATTCCAAAACCAACTTAAGGAACGTGGAATTAATCAAAAAGCCATACCAGTCATCGTGGACTACGCAAAAATGGCGATACAGCCATAATTCTGGTTGGTACCGCAAAATTTGATTTTTTGCAAAGATAACTATATAATGATTTTAAATAAACAAATTAAAGGGTGAAAAACATGGCAACAGGAACACAACCAAGCGTAATGGAATCTGCAGCAATTGCTATGCAGGCCTACCAAAAGGAAACCCAGAGCGCTGCCAAAATTAAAGATGCTAATCTTCAAAGGGCAGCCATTGATAGCGCGAACAAACGCTTTCTTGATAGCATCCGTAATGTAACCTCTTCGCAAGCTGTTATTGATAGTTTCGGTGAATTTGTAAAATCTGTTCAGAACAAAGAAGCAGAGGCGATTTCTGCTTTGATTGATATGACCAAGGGGCGTATCAATAACTTGCAAACATTGCAACGCGAACAAGCTGAATTGTTAATGAATACTTTGACGGCTCCAGACAAGGCTGTGTCTGGTATTGCGTCGCTTGGTATGTCACTGGCAACAATATGCCGTTTCTTCGGTGCAGACGATTTTGCACAACAAATAGAGGACAAATCCAATCAATTAATGGATGGCGTTCACGACAGAATGAAGGCTCGACTAGACCAGAACTCAAAAGAGTTTGCTTCACAGCACGATGAGAACACGATGCTTGCCGATACTGCAAAAGAAGTACAAGAAAGATTTGCAAAATCAAAGGCTCCCCAAACGGCCGCAAACATTGCTGCTAACAATGCTCCACAAAATTTGCCGACAGCAACAGCCCCATACACGGCGCCGAACTCTGTCGCGGGATCGAACACTACTGCAAACGCAAACACCCCAATTACAATGAATGAATTCAAACGCAATCTAATGGATTTAGGTCTAAGCAAAGTTGAAGTTGATAGCTTTATCCCAGAACTTGCAAAATCGGCACGCCTTTCTGGCGACAAGGCCACCTTGGATTCAAAAGACGAAGCTGCAAATTTAATCAACAGTGCAGCAATGAAATCATTGCAATCAAATAGCCCTCAAAAAGCTGAGAAAGTGACAACCTATCTGATGGAAAGAGCCCCAGCTTAAACAAATTCCCCAAAACCCCCGCCAAATGCGGGGGTTTTTTGTATCTTTTTTTGGGAACGAACTGAGTTCGGCGTTACGGGACATAAAAAAACCTTGCGCCTGTGCGGGGATTCAGTGTAAATTGATAAAAATATAAACAATACATACAAAAAAAGTAACTATTGGCAAATAAACTGTAATATCAAAGGGTTGTAACGTGGCAGATCAATTGGACAAAAATCTGATACCCACAGCATCATCAAAGAATGATGCCTATTGGCGCGCCCGCACCGACGAATTGGATATTTTCCTGCTGGAAACCCAGAAAAAATCGCCAACCATTCAACGCGCAACATTAAAAGAAGTTTTATCAGACCTAAGTCAGGAAACTCGGGATGCATCACCCGAAGACCGCCTAAAATACCACGGCATGATCCGTACAGTGCGTCAGGAATTGTTGGACTTAAACACACTTCACCCAGAACCAATAACAGATAAAGCCATCAACCTGACATCCACCTTTGCACAAACAACATCGGATGTATCAACTGTCATCGGCAAAACCTTATACGGCGTGGCAAAACCTATTGTTGTCAAAGGTGCAAAAATCGCATGGGCAGGCGTGGCATGGACTGGCACAAAACTATGGGATATTGCACGCGGTGAAGGCGAGAAAATCATCGACGATATCAGTTACGGAATCGATGAAATTAAGAGCGATATTCGCAATAACATCAATGACACAAAAGATGGCATTGCCGATATGTACCACAAAGCAGAGCCAAAAATCTTTGCAACCGCAGGGATGGCATCAATTGTGGGTGCTGGCGCATTAGTGTGGAACTTAACACATGGTAACCCTGATGCAGCGCCAGAGGGGCGCGTGCAACTGGCCCTAAACGACCAACCAGAAACCGTGCAAACCGTCCTGAACGAAGAATGGAACCCGAAAATAGAAGGGTTGAAAACAACGCCACACAAAACAAAAAACAAAAAGAACACAAAGAAAACCGAAATTGATTTGGAAACAATCACTATCGCCGCCAATCTTGCTGCAGAACGTGGGCTATCCCCACAATATGCCGCAACGGTTGCGTTAATCGAAAGTGGTGGACACCCCGAAGCGCACAACCCGAGTGGCGCAAAAGGTGTTTATCAATTTATCCCATCAACAGCCGCAAGCTATGGTCTAAAAAATCCATTTAATGCCATTGCCAATACGAAAGCGTTTATAAATTTCACCAAAGACAACGAAGATATTCTTGTTGATTATTTAGGTAGAGAGCCAAGCGATGCCGAGAAATATCTAGCGCACCAACAGGGCGCTGCGGGCGCAGCAAAACTTTTAACCAATCCAGAAACCAAAGCGGCAGAATTGGTTGGAACAAACGCAATTGTCCAGAATGGCGGACATTC
>CAZVSN010000091.1:0-5707 GCA_964629455.1 uncultured Micavibrio sp.
AGAAAATGTCAGAAAAACGCACAGAATTAACCAATGCCATGAAAGACGCGATGCGCGCCAAGGATGAATTAACCCTGAACACCGTCCGCATGATTATATCCAAAATGAAGGCTGAGGATATTGAGGCACGTCCAAAAGGCAATATGGATGGCATCACTGATGGCGAAATTTTGTCGTTGATGCAGAACATGGTGAAACAACGCCAAGAATCGGCAAAGATGTATCGTGATGGCGGTCGCCCTGAACTTGCCGAGAAAGAAGATGCGGAAATTATTGTCATCGAAAAATTCCTGCCCGCGCAAATGTCCGATGCCGATGTTGAATCTGCCGTTGCTGGATTGATTGCATCTGTTGGTGCCGCGGGTATCAAAGATATGGGCAAGGTTATGGCTGAACTGAAAACCAAATATGCAGGGCAACTCGATATGGGGAAAGCCGGCGCTATCGTCAAACAAAAATTGGCGGGTTAGGCGAGGGCATGACACCGCGTATGAATCTGGGCATGAATCTGGTTGCGGCCTTTCTTGCGATAGGTGCGTTGGTGTCTGCCTGTGTTTGGAGTGCCGACGGTTCTGCGCGAGATGTTCATCAAAAACAGGTTGTTTCATTCTTTCCTGCGTGTGCGCCATGGGGTGGAGAGGCTTATAACCTTACATTTCCTGTTGGCAATAATGGGGGGGTAACATTCGATGGCGCGATATGGGGGCAGGGATTAACGGCATTTCGTGAAGGGCACGCATTTTCGATTGATAATGTGATGAGTGTTCAAGGACATGGCCGCGCCCAAATTTCTGATAAGCCTATTGTGGCACAATTTTCTCCGCCTATTGAGGGGAAGGGCAATGTTGATGGTGAACCGCCAATGTGGACAGTGTCATTTTCATTGCCTGATAAGCCAGATGATATTCTGGTCTATGATATCAGCCCTGCAATGGTCATGTTGCAACCAATTTGCCGTTAATCTAAGCCAAGTTCAGTTTCATAAGGATCGTGGAAACGATTCCCTTTGGGTGTTCTTTTTGATTGGCTTTTTGAAATTCTTGTAAAAGAGATTGAAGTGCAGCGTCTGCGATAACCTTGTTATTCAGAAAGGATTTCTGTTCATTCTGCGGAAGAAGTTTTGCTGCCTCTTCAAAATTTCTTAGGCAGTGATTTATAACGTTAGCCCAGCCTTCTATACGGTCTTCTTGTGTAACCGTTATTTTACTGGGTTGTCCATTGTTTGCGGCAGCGCCATCTATAAACATCTTATTGATAACCTTTTGATTGTTTGAATATCCCGCATATTATGAATATTGCATCTATATGTCAATAGAGAGCGCCTGAATTCGCGCTGGAAATTACCTCTGACCCTGCTATAAGGGTTTTATGTCCATATCACCCCGTTTTTTGCAAGATTTGCGCGATCGGCTGACCCTGTCGGAGATTATCAACCGACGGGTGAAATTGACGCGCGCTGGGCGCGAGTTTAAGGGGTGTTGTCCATTCCACCGTGAGAAATCTCCGTCATTCTACGTCAATGATGAAAAGCAATTTTTCCATTGTTTCGGATGCGGAGCACATGGGGATGTTTTGGGATTTACCATGCGGCATGACAATTTGTCGTTTCCTGAGGCCATTGAAATTTTGGCGACACAGGCAGGGATGGAAGTCCCCCGTCAGACCCAAGAAGACAAAGATTATTCCAAAAAAGAAAAAAGTCTGTATGCCCTGTGTGAAGACACTGCCAAATGGTTTGAGGCACAATTGCATGAGAGTAAAAACCGTGAAGTGTTGGCGTATGTCACAGGACGCGGATTATCGGACGATACCATCAATTCATTCCGTTTGGGATATGCACCGACCGATGACCAAGCTTTAAGATCATTCCTCAACGCCCAAGGGTACAATGACGCGCAGATGATTGAAGCGGGTGTGATAAAAGCATCCACGACAGCTGGTCGTGCTCCGTATAGTTTTTTCCGTGACCGTGTGATGTTTCCCGTCACCGATGCGCGCGGGCGGGTTGTGGCATTTGGGGGACGGATATTGCCCGAGCATATGCGCCCACCGCAAAAGAGTGATTTTAAACCACCAAAATATATTAACTCAGCCGACACGCCGTTATTCCACAAAGGCCGCACATTATATGCGGGGCAACATGCGCGCCTTGCCGCCAAAGATCATCCGTTGGTTGTGGTTGAGGGGTATATGGATGTGATAGCCTGTCATCAGGCGGGGTTCCGTGGTGCGGTTGCGCCACTGGGTACGGCGTTGACCGAGGAACAAATATCATTGCTGTGGAAAATGATTCCGCATGATGAGAAAGAACCCGTGTTATGTTTCGATGGGGATGAGGCAGGTTATCGCGCCGCGCTTCGTGGTGCGGAACGTGTATTGCCATTATTAAAGCCACAGCAATCGGTGAAAATTGCATTCCTTCCTGAAGGGGAAGACCCTGATACCTATATCCGTGAAAACGGTGCAGAGGGTTTTAAAAATCTGATTACACGCGCCAAACCACTCGTCGAATTTTTATGGGCGCACCAGATTGCCGGAAAACAATTCACAACACCTGAGGCGCGCGCTGGATTATCTGCGCGGCTTGAAAATCTGGCGGCGCAAATTCCTGATGCGCAACTCCAGTATCATTACAAACAAATGTTCCGTGATAAATTGCGGGTGTTATTCGGGCAAAGTTGGAAGCCGGGTGACAAGAAAAAGCCGTTTTCAAAAACGCCACCTGTTGAATTGCCCGCCATCGGCAAAAGCAAAGCTGATAGTTTTATTCCGCAGATTATGTTGTTGACCATTTTGAACCACCCACAAATCTATTCCTTTGTTGCGGATGAATTTCAGAGGTTAGAGATGGATACGCCAGAATTGGACGGGCTATACCATATTATCCACGACGTTCTGGAAACTAATATGGGCGAGTCCGAGGAAAGCCTTGACTCTGAGGCCCTTTTGCACCAGATAAGGGTGCGCGGATTGGCGGAAACTGTTGATGAGTTTCTTTCTCGTGATCGTTTGTACGTTCATGCGGGATTTGCCAAGGTAGGTCAACCAGAAGATAAAGTGGTTGAAGGGTGGAAATCCCTTTGGAATCAATGGAATAAGTCTATTTTGCGGGCGGATGTGATGGCTGCGCGATTGGCGTTAATCCAGAGTATGACCCCCGAAAATGAAAGCCGGATGATGGCGTTAAAGCAGGCGGCAGACGATTTGGGAAATTAATTAGAAAAAATAAGGACTTAAAAGGCATTGGGGGCTTTGTTTTTTCAATAGAATCAGGTTAAATCAGCGAATCGAATCGGTTGGCGCACTCCCGATTCTCCTTAGATATGGATAAAGTGATGGCGGCAAAAAAACAGGCACAAGTTAAAGCAAAGACAAAAGTAGCGGCAAAGCCAGCAGCAAAACCTGCGGCAAAGGCAAAGCCTGCTGCGAAAGCAAAGCCAGAGGTTAAACCAAAAGCAAAAGCCGCCCCTGCGAAGGCTGCGCCGAAACCTGTTGCTAAAGCACCTGCAAAGCCTGCGCCGAAAGCTGCTCCTAAAAAAGCTGTTGCACCTGCGCCCAAAAAACCTGATGTGAAAGCAAAGAAGGCTGAACAAAAGCCAGATCCAAAGATACCCGCTAAGGCTGATAAAAAAACTGTTGTGCCTCCAATTGAACCTTTAAAAGCTAAACAAGAATCAATGACTGCAAAACCTGCGACCGATACGACTGCCGTAAAAAAGGCCGCGCCGACAAAATCCAGTAAAGAGAAAAAATCCAAGGAACAGCAAACTCCACCTGCTGAACTTGGGTTGACCACTGGGCAAAAAGGCAATGTCGAAAAAATCGTCAAAAAAATGATTTCACGCGGCAAAGAGCGCGGCTTCATTACCTATGATGAATTGAACAATGCTTTGCCCGCCGAAGAATTTTCGTCTGATCAGATTGAAGATGCCATGACAGCCATTTCTGATTCTGGCGTTCAATTGGTTGATAGCGCCGATGATGTATCAGAAGAAGCCGAAAAACCAGAGGCCGAAAAAGAAGGCGAAGAATACGAAAGCGGCGGAAATATTTCCGACGATGATACTGGTCGTACCGATGACCCTGTGCGGATGTATCTGCGCGAGATGGGTTCGGTTGAGTTGTTGTCACGCGAAGGCGAGATTGCTATTGCCAAGCGGATTGAAGCTGGACGCGAAACGATGATTGGCGGGATTTGTGAATCTCCGCTTGCAATTGAATCCATTATTGCGTGGTATGAAGCCTTGTTAAAAGGTGATATTCTCCTGCGCGAAGTTATTGACCTTGAAGCAACATATGGCGGCGATGCTGCGTTTGATGGCACTGGTGCTGCGCCTGCTGTTCCTGCTTTGCCACCTGTACCAAAGGCTCCGCCAGTCCCTAAAGAAAAATCAGCCTCTGATGCCCCTGAAGGTGAAGCCGTTGAAGGTGAAGAGGGTGGTGTTGCAGATGAAGATGAGAACTCACTCTCTCTTGCTGCGATGGAAGCTGAACTTGCGCCAAAAGTTTTCCCGATTTTTGAAGGCATCAAAAAAACCTATAAAAAATTGCAAAAAGCCCAGCAAGAAAAAATTGAAGCAGGGAAAGATGCAACCCCTGCGCTGATTAAAAAATTCGATGCTTTGAAACTCGAAATGGTCGGGTTTATGAATGAAGTTAAACTTCATAATGCGCGTATCGACCAATTGATTGATCGTTTGTATAAAATGAACCGTGATTTGGTGTCATTGGAAGGCCGGATGTTGCGTTTGGCCGTGGATTGCGGCGTGAAGCGTGAAGATTTTCTGGCCAAATACGAAGACAATTTATTGTCACCAAAATGGAAAGAAAAAATCAAGAAATTGGATGGCAAAGGATGGGTAAAATTCTTTGAAAAACATATGCCTGATCTTGATGCTATTCGTGGACAGATTGATGCGATTGCATCTGAATCGGGATTGCCGTTGTTTGAATATAAACGGATTGTAACAACCGTTCAAAAAGGCGACAAAGAATCCAACCGTGCGAAGAAAGAAATGATCGAGGCAAACTTGCGTTTGGTTATTTCTATCGCCAAGAAATACACCAACCGTGGTTTGCAATTCCTTGATTTGATTCAGGAAGGTAATATCGGTTTGATGAAGGCGGTTGATAAATTCGAATATCGCCGTGGATATAAATTTTCAACCTATGCTACATGGTGGATACGTCAGGCGATTACCCGTTCTATCGCTGACCAAGCGCGTACCATTCGTATTCCTGTGCACATGATTGAAACCATCAATAAATTGGTGCGGACATCACGTCAGATGATGCACGAAATTGGCCGTGAACCAACGCCTGAGGAATTGGCAGAGCGTTTACACATGCCTTTGGACAAAGTCCGCAAGGTTTTGAAAATCGCGAAAGAGCCAGTGTCGCTTGAAACCCCGATTGGAGATGAAGAAGATTCGTCACTCGGTGATTTTATCGAAGATAAAAACGCAATTCTGCCGGTGGAAAGTGCTATTCAATCGAATTTGCGCGAAACAACAACCCGCGTATTGGCAACACTCACCCCGCGTGAAGAACGCGTTTTGCGGATGCGTTTCGGTATCGGGATGAACACCGACCATACGTTGGAAGAAGTTGGCCAACAATTTAACGTGACACGGGAACGTATCCGTCAGATTGAAGCCAAAGCGCTTCGTAAATTGAAACACCCAAGCCGTTCACGGAAACTGCGTAG
>CAZVSN010000092.1:0-5643 GCA_964629455.1 uncultured Micavibrio sp.
CCGCCATAAATAACCTAGGCTGCTAAACATTTTTCGCCCTGAAAATCGCGCCACGTCATAATACCACCCGATAAACTATACACGTTACACCCTAAACTTCGTAAGTAACGGGCATAAAAACAAGACTGTTCCCCCACCGCACAGACCAGAACTATTCTTGCCCCTTCTTCAAATGGGTTTTGCCCGTCAATCCATTTTCGGAATATTTCTGATGGGACATTGATTGACGCAGGAATACAAACCAAACGGAAAGATTGCGCCGTGCGTATATCAACCACGATTGGTTTTTCATTTGAACCAAGCATTTCATCCAGCGTTTGTGATGAAATTTCGATGTCTTCCACCCGATGACTGCCATCATCAACAAAGAGGGAAAGCGAATTTTCTTTAACTGGTTCAGAAAATATTTCAGGACGACGTTCTTTCAGGTAGGAAATATACCATTCCATACGATCACACACAATAAACACTGCTTTTTTGCGCTCTGTCAGAGTGCCGTCAATCTGACTTAAGTGTTTTAGGGCTGCAGTATAATTTGCCCCCGATGATGGCCCCGCAAATACACCACAACGACGACATAACGTTAACAGTCCATCGATTCCTTCTTGCTCTGAAAGCTCAACAATACCCGAATACAAATCGCGCTTAAAAATTCCACTTTCCCACATTTGTGCCAAATTACGAATGCCCGGAATCATCTGATTGGCATACGATACAACGCCAAATGCATAAAGATTTTCGTTATTTTCTCGCAATCGCTGAATAATCCCCATACTTGATCCTGTTGTACCTAAACCACCAAAAAAGTAATCAACAGAATCCAAATCATTTAAAATTTCTTCGGCTGTTGTATCATGATGATACTGAGGATTTTTTGGGTTTGTAAATTGACTAGGAAAAAATATCTCCCCTGGCCTAGACCTAGCTGTTCGCTCAATCAGATATTGTGGATCATTATTATCCGATGGATCAAAACAATCGCTAGCTCCCGCTATTTCCTCTATCTCAGCCCCCAAAATTTGCATAACTTGCTTTTGCTCTTCGACTTTCTGGAGAGCACTGACCAGCCGAAATTTTATACCATTCATACCTGCAACAGCAATCAACGACTTTGCTGTATTTCCGCTCGAATTCTCGTAAATCGTCATGTTTTTGGATTTAATTTCGTCCAAATCATCCTTAATCATTGCCCATGCCGTGCGGTCTTTGACCGAGCCAAAGGGATTAAGCATTTCAAGTTTAGCATACAGATCAATATTCTTAAGCCCTGTGACCTCTGCTGATATTTTTAAAAGCGGCGTATTGCCAATTAAATCTGTCATACTCTCAATAATCATATTTTACTCTCTTTCATATGCACTGATCGGACAATATTTATGATCATGGGCCCATTTGAAATCGCCCCCCTCTTGCCAAACTGCAACTTTATCGGCAATGGGATGCATTAGGGTTTCGGACTCGGTAAAATCCATCATGTACGGAGCCGTATTGATAAAGGCAACGACATCGCCCCGCGCAGGAAAAATATCAGGATAAATTTTGTTATACTGAATCATGTCATAGGCAAGACAGAGATTCCCGATCAGATACAAACCTTTTTCATTTTTTTCTCTTATATTTGGGGAACGGGGAATAATGACAGGTTCGCATAAATTTTTTATTTGTAGGGAATGAATATTGGATCTGTTCATCTCCAGCCCCACCAATTTCTCCCCCCATGTGCTATCTTTGGTAAAAGCAACGCGCGCCAATGTAATTCCACATTGGTCGAGCATAGCACGCCCCGGTTCAATGTATAATTCCAGCAAAGAGTCACGAATAACATCTGCAAAACTGGCATTGCCAAACTCTGGCGTGCGCTGGCTCAGCAAAAAATCCAGCTCGTTCCCTTTGGTGTGCGGCGGCACATGATTCATGAATAACGGGGCGCCAACAACCACGCCATTATGGTCTTTGTACCCCAGCCCTCCATTATTCCACACCTGACTTTCAACCTCGCCAATAACTGATTTTTTAAGGTGTTCGATATAATCTGCATATTCTTCGGCATTATCAGCATATTGGATAGAAAATCCACCCCCAATATCAATGCCCTTTGGGGTCAGACCTCTTTTGATTGCCTCAAAGGTCAATTGCAATGTGTTTTCCATTGCGACCAGTTTCTGTTGTTCATTGACATCATTCACATGAAATGAAAATCCTTTGAAATCCACACTGTCTTTATGGGACACCAACCAATCAAGAACATGCGGAATATCCTGAATGTTTATACCGAATGTTCCATCCTGTGGCGTAAAATGCAGGCGGGGCGATGAGAACCCCATCAAACGAACCATTACCCGCGCCTTACGCGATAACCCAAGTGTCCTGCGAAGTTCATAAATACTGTGCAATTCCGCAACACTGTCGGCGTTGATAAGAACATCAAGTTGTAAGCATTTCAGAATATAATCAATATTCTTTGGCCCCGTTGCCTCAATTCTGTCGGGGGAAAAACCTGCACTCAAAACATGGTCGAGTGAGCCTGATGACGACACATCAGCCCCGACATTATAAAGACTGGCTTTCCTGATAAGTGCCTTTGACTTACATGGTTTGCTGGTGAAATAAATCCGCCCCCGCAACATATGTTTCTTATAGGCATCTTCAAAGCTTTTGATATTGGATTCAATATTATCAGGAAAAACGATATTCAAAGGCGAGCCAAAGCCATCGCATAGCTGATGCACCATTTCCGTGTTTTGAAGGAACGCGGAAATGTTATGCGCAACGCGTGGACGTAACCTCATCGCAGAAGTCATCATCCGACCTTCCTGTATTGATGAGCAACATCTGCGCCATAACCACTCACAACCCAGTATTGATCACATAATTTCTGATGCAGATTTTCCAACATTGCAAATCTGGTTTTTTCATCGGGCACAGGGTTTTTTGCGACCTTCATCACACCATCAAAAAGAGAACACAAATTATCGGTCAATAAATCAGGGGTTACGGTTCCACCCTTTTGACGGAATTTCCGCAAAGACGACATAGATGGCACAGCTCCCAGAGGTTCACGCCCAGTCACATTACGAATAAATACCAAATCTTCTTCGTCTTCGACTTTGTTGGCAATAATATGAACCAGATTTTCAATGCCCGCCTCTTTGGCAAGCCCGAAATAAAGCTTACACACTTCTGCGGATTCTGGTGTTGGTTCTGCAATCAGAATAATGGCATCAAATTGCAAATGAAGAGAGTACGAAAACGCATCTGTTCCTGCCACCATATCGGCCACAACATAATTTTCTTTTGGAAGATTTAAATGAGTCAAAAGGTTTTCAACGGCAAATAAATTGGTGTGGTAACACGCCTGCCCTATTTCCTCGGCAACATAGGTTCCAACAGTCACCAGATTAAGCGGCGGTTTCTGCTTAACCAAAACGGCATATGGATCAAGATTTTTATCATTCACCGCCGTGATTAGGTTTGAGCCCGTATTGGGCGGCGTGGTTGGCAGAAAAGAATTTTCATCACGAATAAGGGGGTTATTCCCTTTTAGAAATTTGCGGAAAGCGGCCGCATTTTTCAAATCAGATAAATATTTCTCTGCGGGGAAATCAACGCCCAACAGACCCGCCAAATTCATATTCAAATCAGCGTCAAGCGCCAGAATTTCTGCCCCGATTTTGTGATGAAGATAGGTTATAAACAATGAACTCATTGTGCTTTTCCCTGATCCACCTTTGCCGACGAATGCTATTTTCATGATTTTATCCTTTTAAAGTGTTATAATGTAACATATCTATCATTTCAACTCTATTTTTTGGGCATCCGATTGCGCCAATCGTTCATACGCCCTGATACGCGGCGTTAATTGCCCGCCACAAATATCCAAAGACACCATAAACATAGGAATGGTCATGCTCTGGCGTTCCGATTCCTGTTCGACCCCCTGACGAAGTTCAGGGGACAGTCTGGAATATCGTTGATATTGTTTGTCTAATTCCTGATATCTTTGTTGGGCATTCAATGAATAAAACATTGCCATTTTGGGGTCGGCACTATGTTCATGAGGAAGAATAGTCGATATTGCAAATGCAGCCGATAAAGACATCGCCACAGGCAAAATATATTTATACGGATTAAAATCCGATAACTGATATCTCTCAACCGCCCATGTTGTTCCCACGGCCACAACGGGCGCAACCGCATACATAGCCGTATTCATCAATGTGCCAGAAAGCCCGCCAATGGCCGTATTCAAACCCCCGCAAACAACAGCATGGGCTAAGGCTCCGCCGCCACTATGCAATGAACAAGATGCAAACGCTGTTCTTAACCCCGATGGAAATTTATCATACGCCGCAAGCAATTTTGGCTTAACATGGTGCGGGGCCTGAATAAACAAATTGGAAATGGATGACTTTAAAGATTCCTCGATAGTTTCGGTGTACCCCTGAATTTCAAAAATGCGCGCAACAGCATCACGCAATGGTTTGTGTTTTTTATTTTCAACACTGTCTTTGACCATCCATTCAATTTGTGGGTTTCCTTCATAAATACCCAACATCACCGTATTCAAAAACCGTGGGGCTGTATCAGGGCGTTCAGGCAAATACAAAGATTCTGGTGTTAAACCCATCTCGGCAATGATCTGATTTGCGGCATGGCGCAAAAACAAAACACGATCGGCCTGCCCTTCTCTAGCCTTATCCAAATGTTGTTCTAAACCTGATTGCCGAAACGATGTCTGCGCCGCCGCAGAAGACATTTCGTAATTAGAATACCCATCCTGATGTCCCATATCGGGCATATATTTATCAACCCAAAACTTGGCGAGAGCAACCAGAGTTATACTATACCGCAATGGGTCGACCGCCCCTGTCACGGGGTCTGTGGCCACTGCTATGGCCACGTCTTTATGAAACTTGCACATGAAAAATCCTTATGACGATGAAAATGAAAAATCAAAATCTTAGACAAAGGATATTGGCGGGGCGCGGCCTTCATAAGGGGGGTGGGTTAAAATAGAAATTGTGGGGGACGAACCACGATCAACATATTGTTCGTAAATCAATTGTTCAACATGATGGTACACAAAGAACGGCAAACCCAAAGATTTAAAAGATACCGCAGAATATAAACAGGGTTTGTGGTTTTCGGTGGATGTATCGCCCGCAGATTTTTTTTGCACGTCGGTTACGGGTTGCATATTTTCATCAACCACAATTTTTGTAATGTCCGCACCGTGGCAAATAGTAATTTCAAAAAAATGACCTGCGTCAAATTTGGGCATATATCCCACGGGGATAACGCTCTGGACAAAAAATGCCAGAACAATAAAAAGCCCCGAAAACAGCCTGAAAGATTTTACAGTATCGTTCACCATCACATTGGTTTCGTACAGATTTTCGCCATGACTGTAAATCTATAAATTCTGCAAACTCTGCGGCAATTGGCCACCCCACCCGTCATTGCATGGGCGCCCCAAAAGTCTGGATTGTTTCGCTTTGTTCACAATGGCGCAAGTGGTTAACTTAATAAAATAATAATTATATCTTTATTAAAACATAATTTCGATACGGGACGTAATGAATCTTTGCAAACCCCATCAAAATGGCGTATATTCTAATGAATTATTAATTCATTATGGAATTT
>CAZVSN010000093.1:0-5571 GCA_964629455.1 uncultured Micavibrio sp.
ATCGCGCCGCGCGGAAAATAATAAACAAAACAAATATTTTGAGTTCACCCATTTTTTGGAAGAAACACATTTGCCTGATTTCAGTGATATCTATCAAACCCGCGCCTTACTGGAGTCTCAGGCACAATCACTCGCGTGCCTCTTTCAATATTTGATTGTCGATGGGCATTGGGACAACCTGCCCTCTGCGTTTAGGGCACAAAAACAAATGTCGGACATTCTCGACCGCATTGAACAAATTCCCGCCTGTCATTTAAACCCCCGCATTAACCCGCCCCAAACAGAAGAAAGCGCCCGCTTTGTCAAAACATTGGACACCTGAACAAAGGCTTGCCGCATCTGAACGGGCGCGGTGTCACCGCCCATGGATGAAAGCAACAGGGCCGCGCAGCTTGCGCGGAAAATTCGTATCATCCCAAAATGCCCGAAAAACGGGGTATTATTCATCAGAAATGAAGGCTATCCGCGCCTATCTGCGGTTTAACGGGCGGTTGCTCCGCTATATACGCGCCGCCCACCCCCTCTTCTCCACCCACACAAAACCGAAAAACGAACTGAGTTCAAAACAGGTGAAAGGACACCGTAACCCCTCGTACCCCCCTTGCGGTTTCCCCATAAAGTCTTTAAAAATGGCGGCATATTCACAACAGACCGACAATGAAGGATAAAAAATGGACTTTCAGGCTTTGAAAAATATCGATGTTAAAGGCAAAACAGTTTTGCTGCGTGCGGACTTGAACGTGCCTGCCGAAAATGGCGTGATTACCGACACCACCCGCATTGACCGCCTGAAACCGACCATTGATTTCTTAACCCAAAACGGTGCGAAGACTCTTATCCTTTCTCACTTTGGTCGCCCAAAAGGTGTGACACCTGAATTTTCTTTGAAATTCATGTTGCCTGCTCTCGCCAAATCATGGGGCGTGACCGTTGGCTTTGCCGATGATTGTATCGGTGCTGCGGCCGAGTCTGCAAAATCCGCTTTGCAAAATGGTCAAATCACTTTGCTTGAAAATGTTCGCTTCCACGCTGAGGAAGAAAAAAATGATGCGGGCTTTACCAAACAACTCGCCGCGCTCGGTGATATCTTTTGTAATGACGCATTTTCTGCGGCTCACCGCGCTCATGCATCAACCGAAGGACTGGCGCATTTCCTTCCGTCCTGTGCAGGATTTTTGATGGAAGCAGAATTGAATGCTCTGTCCGCGGCACTTGAATCTCCACAACGTCCTGTGATGGCGATTGTCGGCGGGTCAAAAATTTCGACAAAAATTTCTGTGCTTGAAAACCTTGTGAAAAAAGTCGACTTCCTGTTTTTGGGTGGCGGCATGGCAAACACATTCCTCTTTGCTGACGGGATTGAAGTCGGCAAATCACTCTGTGAACGCGATATGGTTCCTGAGGCCAAACGTATTCAAGCGGCTGCGAAAGCGGCTGGTTGTGAAATCCTTCTGCCGGTTGACCGTGTGATTGTTGATAAATTTGGCGCAGATGTTCCATTTGATATTGTGGCGACTGGCGCAATGCCCGCAGACCGCGAAGCGGTGGATGTTGGGCCTCAAACTATTGCGATGCTCCGTGAAAAATTGGCGGGTTGCAAAACGGTGTTGTGGAACGGGCCTCTCGGCGTGTTCGAAGTCAAACCATTTGATAACGGAACCAATGCGGCGGCGATGGCTGTTGCGGCGGCGACATCTGCTGGCGGATTGGTATCTGTTGCGGGCGGTGGTGACACCGTGTCTGCTCTTGAACACGCGAAATGTGGTGATAAATTCACTTATGTTTCAAGCGCGGGCGGAGCCTTCCTCGAATGGATGGAGGGAAAACCCCTGCCCGGCGTTGAAGCACTTTCTTCCCAGAAAAAGGCAGCTTAGTTCCGCCTGTTAGTTTTTATTCTGCAACATCAGGCGTTTCGCCAATTCGGGTGTCACCCTATCGAAATAGGTCAATGCCGAATTGAGATCGCTTGATGTTGTAAACTTCTGACCCGATACTTTGCGGGTAAAATTAAATATCACCAGAAAGTCATTACGCTCGATGCCAACGGCGCGGCTGGCAACGGCCAAAGCCTGACCATTCTTTTGCTGTAACATCGGGATAACAACGGCCACTGGCAACCCGATATAACGGGAAAACTGCGCGATGAATGATGATACTTGACCGCGTTTAACGGTGTTGATCATTAATCCTGTGCTCAATTTTCCCTGCTCCATAAACAGGTCGGCGGCTTTTAACATCGATGCGGTTGGCAGGAACGTCGGATGCGGTGCGGTGGTAAATTCGTCCACAACCTCATCAAATGTTTCTTGCTCGTCGGTGGTCAAAGCTTCGTAGGCTTCGGCCATTTTTTGTTTCAATTCGTCACCGACATAGGCGTATAAAATGCGGGACATTTCTTCTGTGATTTCGGAACGTGCCAACAATGCATTCGCTAAATCGCTATTGTCTTTTGACAACTCGCTGATAACGCCTGTTGCATAATCGGTCAGGGTTACTGATACGTTCTCGACCAATGTTTTTGATGTCGCGATATCATGCGTGTCAACCAATGCGTCAACGACATTTTCGCCCAGATTCTTGCGGGCTGCAATCGCCTGCCAGAACGGGGAATCGCGGGACTGGATGATGTATAATAAATCCAAATCGTTTAATGCGTTGCTGTATGTCAGGATTGGTTTTGCAACGTCAATTTCATCATTGACGAATTGCAACATCAGGCGCAACGGCACATTTTCCATCACGGAAAAACGCTCTGCCATTGCCTGTTTTAAATTCTTTTCGGCATGACGGAGCAATGCAATCAGAATATCTGATGCCATTTCCTTGTCTGCTGGTTTTTGGGATTGCTCGATCAGACGTGTCACGTCATCACATAATTCAATACGCTCATCAAATGATATGTCGTTTGCCTCACCCATTTGAAAACCATGGGTGTGGTACAACTTGACCAACAGCGGATTCGGTTGGTTGCTGACAGATGCCATTTCGGCAGAATTGGAATACATTTCACTCATCTTTGGCGGACCCTAACGTGTCACTCAAGTTTTATAACTTTTATTATCGTCCCGACACCCGCCAGAGCTCAGGACATGACACACCCTATGCCCCTACTATGCACCAAAATACTTACCAACTGGTAAATAGGGAAAATGAATTTCCGTTCATAACTTTCAAAACTTTCTTAATTCTTTTGGCTTATGCTGGATGTTCAGGGTAATTTTGGGACAGAGGACATTTAGACACGATGAGTTCTATTTCTACGACATCATCCACTGATATCGGCTCTCTCCTTCAACGTCAGCAGGCCTACGCCCAAAAGAATAATTCAGGGCTGCAGGATCGCAGCACGGTTACGGAACGCAGTGCCATTATCGAGAAAACGCGGCAAACCATCACCGAGAATCATGGGTTTGATGCCCGTCATGCTGTCCAAAACGCGCTGACCCATAATACCAAAATTATCAATACTCCGGCCGCGCAACGTGGCGGTTTGGTTGACATTTCGGTATAAAACCCGCTTTTCCGCTAAAAATCGTCAGAAATACGCCTAAAACCCTCTTTTTTGCTTGCCATTTGGGGTCCTGCCCCCTATAAACAGCCTCAATTCACATACGGGGCTGGGCTTAAAGCACGCTTTATACCCTTACCAGTGTGGCGAAATGGTTTCGTCATTACTCCCCGTAGAGGTCACAACTGGAAAAAAGGAGATCTATTCCATGGCTATGCCTGAATTCACAATGCGTCAATTACTCGAAGCTGGTGTCCACTTTGGTCACCGTACCCGTCGTTGGAACCCAAAAATGCGTCCGTTCATTTTCGGTGTTCGTAATGATGTGCATATTCTCGATTTGCAACAAACCGTTCCGATGCTCGATCAATCCTTGCGCACTATCCGCGAAATCGTTGCAAAAGGTGGACGCGTTCTGTTCGTTGGTACAAAACGTCAAGCCCAAGGCACTGTTGCTGCGGCTGCTGCACGTTGCGGCCAATACTACGTCAACCATCGCTGGTTGGGTGGTATGCTCACCAACTGGAAAACAGTAACCCACTCAATCAACCGCCTGAAAGAACTCGAAGGCTTGTTTGCTCAGGAAAAAACTGGTTTCACCAAAAAAGAAGAACTGATGTTCCGTCGTGAAATGTTGAAACTCGAGCAATCGATTGGCGGCATTAAAGATATGGGTGGTCAACCTGACGCAATTTTCGTTATCGACACCAACAAAGAAGACATCGCGATTAAAGAAGCCAATAAATTGGGTATTCCTGTTATCGCTGTTATCGACAGCAATAGCTCCCCTGATGGCGTTGACTTCCCTATTCCAGGTAACGACGACGCTTTGCGCGCTATCGAATTGTACTGTGACCTCGTTTCCTCAGCTATCCTTGATGGGATTTCTGCTGAAATGGGTTCCAAAGGCAAAGACATCGGCGAATCTGTTGACCTGAAAGTCGAATTGCCTGTTGCTGCAAACGAAGCTGCACCAGCAGACGCAAAAGCTGCTAACGCTTAATTAAAATTCGAAGGGGACAAAACTGTCCCCTTCTCTCTACATCACACAACACAATAGAATAGAAGGATTGAAATCATGGCTGACATTACAGCTTCAATGGTAAAAGAACTCCGCGAAAAAACAGATGCAGGCATGATGGATGCCAAAAATGCATTGGTCGAATGCAATGGCGATATGGAAGCCGCAGTTGACTACCTCCGCAAAAAAGGTTTGGCGAAAGCTGCTAAAAAATCTGGCCGTACTGCTGCCGAAGGTTTGGTTGCTGTGACTGCCAACGCAAACAACACCGAAGCCGCAATTCTTGAGGTTAATGCCGAAACTGACTTCGTTGCGCGTAACCAACAATTCCAAGACTTCGCCGCAAAAGCCGCTCAATTGAGCTTGGGCGCAAACGGATCTGTTGACGCATTAGCATCTGCTGCTTACGGCGATGGCAAAACAACACAAGACTATTTGACATCCATGATTGCAACCATCGGTGAAAACATGAGCCTCCGTCGCTGCGCGAAGCTCGGCGTTGCCCAAGGTTATGTATCATCCTATGTTCACAATGCGATTGCACCAAACCTTGGTAAAATCGGTGTGTTGGTTGCTCTTGAATCTGCTGCACCTGCCGACAAACTGGCAACGCTCGGCAAACAACTCGCTATGCACGTTGCCGCCGCCGCACCACAATTTCTGGATTCTGCAAGTGTTGATCCAGCAGTTATGGAGCGCGAGAAAAACATTCAACGCGAAACTGCACTTGCCTCTGGCAAACCTGCGGACATCGTTGAGAAAATGCTCGAAGGTCGTATGCGCAAATATTACGAAGAAATCTGCCTGATGGATCAAGCGTTCATTATGGACCCAGACTCAAAAATCTCTGCCGTTGTTGAAAAAGCAGCCAAAGACGCAGGCAGCGCGATTAAACTCGTGGGTTATATCCGCTATTCCTTGGGTGAAGGCATTGAAAAAGAAGTGACCGACTTCGCTGCTGAAGTGGCATCTGTCGTTAACGGCTAGTCAGCCATTCTCTCTTAAATAATTCAAAAGCCAGATAGAAATATCTGGCTTTTTT
>CAZVSN010000094.1:0-5039 GCA_964629455.1 uncultured Micavibrio sp.
TGTCAAGTTTATTTTTCAGAATAATTTATTTGCGCGGCGGATAAAATGTGTGATACAACCCCTTTATTCAAAAAAAACCTCTTAAAAACCGCGTTAAACGCGATAAAAAGGTGTGTGCATGGCCAGTTTATTTGATCGTATTCAAAAAGTAGGACGATTTTTGTCCGATAAGAAAGTTGATATTGCATTTGCAGGGGTCAATGTTGCTATCGGGGCGGCTGCCAAGTTTGCTGTTGTCGGAGCCTTGTCTGCCGCTGGTGTAACCGCCGCCGCAGGGATTGCCGGTGGATTAGCGGTTGCTGTTGCTGGGGGAGCTGCCACAGGGATTGCCCGTGGATTGGTGTCCCATGCCATGGGGCGGAGCGAAGGAAAATTATTCAGCAAAGAATTTGGACGAAAAGTTTTATTGGGGTCTGCCATCTCTGGCGCGACTTTCGGTTTATTAAGTGGTGGAGATGCGTTTCTGCATGATACCGAAGCAGGGCAGTGGGTTGGCAATAAACTGAGTTCTGTTTTTAATGCGCAGGTTAAATCTTATGTGCCTGACTTATTCAAGGGATGGTTTTCTAGGCCTGCGCCTGTTGGGCCAAGTGTGGAGGGATTGATTATCCCGCGCGCGCCTCTGATATCTGTTATGCCTGTTTCTGTCGTGCCTGAAGATGTTCCGCCAATGGCGACTGAAGCCCTTCAGCCTGTTGCACATGTCGATTCCTCTTATTCTCTCCATCATGATCCTGTTTATCAGGCGCCTGTTGCGCCTGATGTCGCGCCCGATGTTGTTACAGATAAGCGCGTTGAATTATTGCGTGAAGTTACACAGGCCGCACAAGGTACGGATATTGAAGTATCTGATTTTGAGGCTTTGAAAAATTTGCAGCCTGATCAAGTGGCCAGAATTTGTGATGTGAAGATTCCAACAACATTTGGTGCGGTGAATGATATTCCCGTTGATTGCGAAACTTATAAAGCCGATATGGATGCAGGTGATGTCACTATTATCAAAAATATAAACGAGCCAGAGCCGAAAAAAGGTTTGCGCGTTTTGTTTGCCAGCGCCAAGGAAAAAACAACCAGCTTTTTCGCGCGCGCGGCCATTGGCGATTCGGGTGTTATTCCAGAAATGACAGAGCAGGCCATGAAAGACGCATCGCCCGTTGCTGACGTTGCTGATTCTGTTGGTGCCCCTGTCACCCCTGAGCTTGATTCTGATGTTGACGTAACGCCTATTGCCGAATCTGGTTTGGCCGAACAGGTTGAGGAAGTTCTGGCGGAACCTGTTGCTGAGGCCTCTGCGGAACCAGAATTGACCCCACAACAGATGGCGCAACGTGTTATGCAGGGCGTTTCCTATCAATATGGAAATTAAACTGTGTTTTTTGTGTCACAGGTTGCTCTGCAAAATCAGGAAAATTGCACGTCTTTCTTGAAAAAGACTCTGAAAAGAGGAATATAAGTCCCGTGTCTGTCTGCATACCATTTGGTAATGGGCACACAAACTAGACTGTGTGGCTTTCGTCTTTGTGGACAGGCTGCGATTTTTTAAACACTTATTGGAGGATTTCCATGAACAAACTTATGCTCGGCGCTGCTGCTGTTGCTTTGACACTTGCTGTATCTCCAGCATTCGCTGCTGATGATTCTGGTGTTAAACTGAACCTCGGCGGTCATTTCAAAGGATACGTTAACTATTCAAACGAAGACACAGCTCGTCACACTGACATTCTGCGCGATACAGAAGTTCACTTCGGTGGCGAAACAACTTTGGACAACGGTCTGACTGTTGGTGCTCACATCGAAACCACTGCTGATGGCGGTGATAGTGACGGTTTTGGCATTGATGAATCATACATCTATATGGCTGGTTCTTGGGGTCGCGTAAACGTTGGTGAAGAAGACGGTGCTGCTTACCTTTTGCAAGTTGCTGCTCCTTCTGCTGATGACAACATCGACGGTGTTCGTCAGTCCATCAACCCAACTGGTTTGGGCGCAATCGACTATGCTAACGACACAGCAAGAGATGCTGACAAACTCACTTACTTGTCACCAGTATTCTCTGGCTTCCAAGCTGGTGCTTCTTACTCTGCTGATAACAGCAATGCTGGATCAGGCGGAAACCGTGCTGGTGCTCCTAACACTGGCGTAACCGAAGGTGCAGTTCGTTATGAAGGCATGGTTGGTTCTGTTGGTTTGATCGCTGGTGCTGGTTACACAACCACTACTGAGCAAGACCGCGAATGGAACGTTGGTGCTGATTTGGATATCGGTGCTTTCGGTGTTGGTGCAGTTTACACCAAACAAAATGACGATGGTGCAACTGATGGATCCAAAACTTGGGTTCTCGGTGCTGATTACACCACTGGTCCTTTCAAATTGGGTGCATCTTACCTGAACGGTACTACAGAAGCTGACGTTGATACTGATCGTTATGCTGCTGGCGTTACCTATTCTTACGGTCCAGGCATGACCTTCCGTGGTTCCCTTGGTTACACCGAAGTTGGTAACAACGATGCAACAACTGCAACTGTTGGTACACAAATCAACTTCTAATCTTTGTTAGAAGATATGAATTCGGAAAGGGCGGCTTTGGTCGCCCTTTTCTTTTGTTCTTTATTTACTCTCTGTTGTCTTCATGGGTGGGCAAAGCTATATTTCTTTTATAACAATGAAAGTGATTCTTGATGACCGACAATATTCTTCTGCAAACCTCTCCGCTTCGTAATCTTGCTCCGCAATTCGATAAAGTTCGGGAGGAAGATTTTAAGCCAGCAACCCTTGCTGCGATTGAAGAGGCCCGCGCAAATATTGATGCGATTATTGGTCATTCCGATGACCCGACATTCGAGAATACAATTGTTGCGTTTGAAACATCGATGGAATTGCTCAGCAGTGTTACCACATTGTTTTACAATCAACTGACTGCTGCAGGAACCGATGGATTGCAGGCGTTGGCCGAGGAAATTGGCCCGATACACGCCAATTTTTCCAGTGATATTATTTTGAATGATACGTTATTTGCACGGATTAAATCTGTTTATGATGCGCGTGCCAATTTGTCTTTGAACACCGAACAAAAAACATTGCTTGAAGATACTTATAAAAGCTTTGTCCGTGGTGGAGCGTTACTGGGCGATATTAAGAAAGCGGAACTTCGCAAAATCAACGAAGCGATGTCAACGCTCAGCCCTATATTTTCCAACAATGTTAAAAAATCATCTGAAGCTTTTGAATTATGGATTGAAAACGAAGCTGATTTGGCAGGGCTTCCGCCGTCTGCTGTTGAGGGCGCGAAACAAGAGGCCATCGATAAAGGTCAGCCCGCAAAATGGTTGTTTACCCTTGATTATCCTAGCTATGGCCCGTTTATTACATATTCTTCCAATCGTGAATTGCGCAGTTCGATATGGAAGGCCAATAGCAATAAAGCATTTGGTGATGCGTATGATAACAGCGAAACATTGTTGAAAATTGTCAACCTTCGTCATCAGCGCGCCCAAATTTTGGGATACAAAACGCATGCCGATTATGTGTTAGAACGTCGTATGGCAGAGAAGCCAGATACGGTGATGGCGTTTCTGACCAAGCTTCGTGATTTGTATAAAGTTGGTGCGCTGAAAGATTTAGAGGCTATCAAAAAATTCGCAAGCGAAGATGGTATTGATGATTTGAAGCCATGGGATGTTGGATATTATTCCGAAAAACTGCGCGAGAAAATGTATGCGTTTTCAGCAGAAGATTTTCGTCCGTATTTTCCGTTGGACAAAGTTCTGGACGGGACATTCGCCCATTTTTCAAAATTGTTCGGATTAAAATTTACTGCCGCAAACGACCTGCCTGTGTGGCATACAGACGTTACGGCGTATGATGTTACCGATATTCAGACGGGAAAATTTATTGGCACGCTTTATGCCGATTTCTATCCGCGCACGGGTAAAAAACCCGGCGCATGGATGACCAGTTATCGTGAACAGGGATTGTTCCATGGTAAGGTTGAATGCCCTGTTGTTGCAATTGTTTGTAATTTTACAAAACCGACAAAAGATAAACCATCTCTTTTGAATCATGATGAGGTGCTCACCCTGTTCCATGAAATGGGTCATGCGACCCATGGTTTGTTGGCGAAGGGAACGTATCCATCACAGACGGGTACCAATGTGCTGTGGGATTTTGTCGAGCTTCCATCGCAGTTGCAAGAAAACTGGTTATACGAATCTGAAACACTGAATAGTTTTGCCGCGCATTATGAAACGGGTGAAAAAATTCCCGCAGAGCTTATTCAAAAATTACGCAACGCGAAAAATTTTATGTCAGGATGGATGGGGCTGCGCCAGATGGGAATGTCACTTCTGGATATGCAATGGCACACCGTTGACCCAAGCATGATATCTGACATTGTCGCGTTTGAAGATGAGGCGATGAAGGGGGCTGCGTTATTCCCCCGTTATGGCGGCCCGTTATCGGTTTCGTTTAGCCATATTTTTGCGGGCGGGTATTCTGCAGGATATTATTCCTACAAATGGGCCGAGGTTCTTGATGCCGATGCATTTGAAGCGTTTTTAGAGGCAGGTTTATATGATAAAGCCACCGCGCAGCGCTATCGCCAAGAGGTGTTGGAGAAAGGCGGATCAGAGCCGCCAGCCGTTCTGTACCGCAATTTCCGTGGGCGGGATGCTGATCCGAATGCGTTGCTGCGTCGTGAGGGGCTGATTTCTGCTGCGGAATAATTCATTCTTCAGCTTTTGGTCTGCGCGCTCAGTATTTTGAGTCAATTTGTCATATTTTTTCCTTGCATATAAAAAGCTTGTCCCGTATAACAAGTTGGGATAAACATAAGTTCGTTAACAAAACGGAAAAAAATGATTACAACGGCACAAATACGCGGTGCGCGCGGAATCTTGAATTGGTCGCAAGGTGATTTATCTGAAAGAACAGATATTTCAGCAACCTCTATCGGTAGCATTGAAAACGGATTGACCCAGCCTCGCGAGTCGACGCTCTCGATTATCCAAAAAGCATTTGAAGATGCAGGGATAGAGTTTTTG
>CAZVSN010000095.1:0-4978 GCA_964629455.1 uncultured Micavibrio sp.
TCATCTGATGTTTCAACCAAATACCATGTTGGGTCTTTTGATTTTGGATCACGCCCAAAAGTCCACACATCATTCATGGATATGATTTTATCTGGATGTCCACTTATAACGTTTCCTTCACGATCACGAACAACCATTGTTTCTTCGGCAAGAAAACGCAATTTAATAAAAACCATCCGGTCAATTTTATTAATGCCCAATATTTTACAATGACGAACCGCCAAAACATCAGTCGTTACAGTTTCTCCACGCGACTTACGATCTTCAACCGCCTGTTCAAACGCAGAATAAACACTATCGGACAATAACATTCTTAAGGTTCTAAGATCACCTTTTGCAAAGGACTCAACAATCATTGGGAACGCATCTTTAGCGCCCACAATAAAATGTTTGACGTCAAACGACGGGTCATAGCGCATAAAATCAATAATTTCTTGGGCGGTGTCCGCGCCGCCCTCTATCTCTATGCCATCAAGGGCGGGTTTAGCCCCCCCCTGCATTTCGGTTATATTATCTGTGATATCAATAATCCGACCGGGGCCTTGTTCTTTTTGCTTCTGGCGCAATTGTTCCAAAATATCAGATTTATCGCGCTCTTCGCCCGTTCTGGTTCCCAACGTATTTCTTAACCAAAACACCAGCACAGCGGCAATAACAGCGTAAAATAAAAGATCTATCGGCACAAAAGAACCCTTTCGAATTTAAGTTCAGCTTATAATAGGCTATTTCCCGCCCCTGACAATCCCCTCGAGAGTCTTGTTATTCAGATCATAATCTGCTAACTCAAAGCCATCAATGACCGACTTCAAAGAGGGTAAAAAATGACTACTCCAGAGAACGCACCAACCCAAGCGCCCAATCTGCCCGTGATGATTCACGCCCAATATATAAAAGATATATCATTTGAAAATCCATCAGCCCCTTTTTCATTAAAGGCAGGTCAGGACAATCCTAAAATGGATGTAAATATTAATTTGGATGCCCGCAATCTTGAAGATCCACAAGTTCCATCTCTCTACGAAGTGGCCTTGCGCATCTCTGTCCGCGCCACTCGGGGCGAGCAAACCCTTTATATTGCCGAGGTTGTCTACGGTGTTGCGGCGTCGATGCCGAATGTGGCCGAAGAACATCATCACCCGCTCTTATTGGTAGAAATTCCAAAACTAGCCTTTCCATTTGCACGAAAAGTCGTCGCAGATTTAATTCAGGATGGTGGTTACCCCCCTCTTTTATTAGGGCCTGTCGATTTTGCGGGAATGTATTTGTCCCGTTTTGCCCAAAAACCAGCAGAAGACACCCCGAAATCTGCTGTAAACTAATCGCAGAATCCATGATTATTCAATGGGTTGCGCGCCCATATCTTTAATTTATGGTAATTCCGTTTAGATTCTCTTAACTTATTGAAAAAAAACGATTTTTTTCGTTTTTAGTCATCTTCCATTAACCAAACCCCGCTAAGATAGAAACATAAGGCAGAAAAAATCTGCCATTCACTTATGGGTTAGGGCTCCGCAAGGAGATAAAAAAAGATGGATAATATTTTTGGATCAGGCAATACGCCAGAAAGTCAAAACGGAACAGAATTAAAAATCTGGCCGCAAGAGAATTGTCGTTTTGCTTACACACTGGGAAGTGCCCAGCCAGTCCGTTGCACATGGATCAGCGACCAACCCCTGTTTTATGCAGATTATGACGATGTCATGGACGATGATCTATTGATGGATGATCCCATATTAGAAGCGCTGGAACGTGATATTGCCGATTTGCGCGATAAAACCAATGCTTATGATAAAATTGCCCAAGAATTTTCAAAACCAGAAAACTATACGCAGTCACTTTTCCGTGATGATGCAAAATTTATTTCAAAATCCTATAAAGCAACAAAATCAAAACTGCCACAGTTGATGGAACTCCTCCATAAATCACGCTTGGCATCTCAATTTGTATCCTTCTCACAATTGCACAACATCTCTATTCGTGAATCGTCCCATGTGACAGATGCATCTTATGATCGTCCATCGCAATCGATTCTGGTTCGTGCAGATTTGGATGAACCAACAAAAGCGCTGGTCGTTGTTCGTGAATTGCGCCGTATGTGGCAACACAGAAATGGTGCAGGATTACACCCTCTCTCTGTGCACCCTGATTATGCAGTACTCATGAACCGCGCCCAACACGCAGACCTTTTGGTATCAATGGTTCGCGTAGCATGGGAATTACAATTATCTGGATATAAAGATGCATGGGCACGCGTTGAAAATTCAACCCTGTCTGACTTGGGTCGCGCTTTTGCCCGCGAAGCAATTGCAGATTTCAGATCCATCAACAATGGACTGGCCGCGCGCGCAACTTTTGAATCATGGTTCCTTTCGGAACGTTGCCGCAAAGCAGACAGAACATTAATCCAACAAATGCTTGCTGATTACCAAGGATATGTATTCAGTGACAACGTTGACACATCTCGCATGATTACACTTGATGTTATGAAAGCTTTGGGAAAAATGCCTTTCGGTCAGAATTATATCGAAACCGTTGCCAGCCAGATTGTTGCTGACCCTGTGTTTACCGATGTACGCGACAGATCAAATGCAAATTTCTTGTGGTTCATCAAATTTGAACGCTCTTTTACCGAAGCCGAAAAAACTGTGGCTCCTGTAGAAACAAAAACACAAGCCTCGGCAGAAATTATCGCCTTCCCTCAGCGCGTTGCCTCGGCAAAAATTGCCGATACAATCGCTGCGGCATCAGATGATAATGCTGAAATCGTTGAATTGCGCCGCCCTGCAGGGGAATAAGGCCCACATTATACAGGTATAAAAATTGCATAATATTTCCCCGTATACATTCGTACGGGGAAATTTCTATGTCAATCATCAATACTTCATCACCAATCTCATCACCTTACCCATCTTCTCTTGGCAATAAACATGCCACCAAATCATCTTCAGAACAAACAAGCGGGTCATCAATTATTGACCAGTTTCTGGCGTATCAACACCTGTCGCCACAACAAAAAATCAGACAAGCTATCCTTGAAAAACTTGGGATGACCGAAGATGGATTAAAAAGTCTTTCGCCCGAAGCACGCAAAAAAGTCGAAGACGAAATTAAACAAGAAATTGAAAAACAGGTAAAAAGCAACCTCGCCCAAAAAGGCATTCTGGTTGATATAACAGTCTAAGGCGTATTATACACACTACCCCGCCAGAGCATCACATATCTTCTGCCCTGTAACAGAGCGATTTCGCCCCTCATACCACAATGTCAGATACAAAAGGCTCCAACATTTGGCCGCCCCTTTTGCATTTGATAACAAAGAAGGGATTTGGCTCACTTGGTCTTTGGTCAATATCTCTTTGACAAAAGAATGACGTGACAACAAATCAGACAAAAGAACAGCATCCTCGCTCATCCATGCCCCTACAGGAACCGTGAACCCCTGTTTCTTACGAAACGGTTCTGCCAAAGGTTGCCTTTGCTGCAACCATGTTTTGAGCAAATATTTGCCCGCGCCTTTTTGAAGTTTCAATTGATCGGGGAGAGAAAAAGAAAAATCAGCTACCTCTTTATCAAGAAAAGGTGTTCGGCCTTCCAATCCATGCGCCATCAAACACATATCGAGTTTGACCAATAAATCATTAGGCAAAAATCCCGCAATATCTCGCGCTTGTTTCTTTTGTAAATTTGTCCATTGCGATGAAAAATGATCTTGATAATCAAGCTGAACCGGTTTCTTACGCCAATCTTTCCACCACCGCGTGCGGTAACGGCCATACCCCGCAAACAGTTCATCACCACCCTCACCACATAAAACAACCTTCTGTTCCTGTGCAGCAACGGCCGCCAATTTCCACGTTGGCAAAATCGCATAATCAGATACAGGATCGTCCATATAGGCCGCAATCTGGGGCAATAGCGTTCTAAAATCATCAATTCCGAAAGGAACCTCATGGTATTCCATACCCACGGCTTTGCTAACTGCGCGGGCATAAATGCGTTCATCTGCAGAATTCGGGGCATCAAAATAAGCCGTATAGGTTTTAATGGCCTGCCCATTTTGCCCAAGCTGTTTTAACACCTGAACAATGGTTGATGAATCAACGCCGCCTGATAAAAACACACCATACCCAACATCGGAACGGCAATGAACATTGACGCTATCTTCAAGAATGCGATTCAATTCAAGCAAAGCTTCGCTTTCCCCGATTTGTCTAGGCGAAGAAGCGGGAACCGCAGGGCGAACAGATGAATGGACACGTTTGCCCTTCTCGTACACAAGCATTTCTCCGGGGGACAATCTCACAATTGATGAATAGGCCGTACGATGCCCTAGATTATAATTCTGGCGCAATATCGTCTGAAAAACAGGCATGTCAAAAGAAGGATTGGCATAGCCACCTTGAATCAAGGCCTTAGCCTCAGACGCAAAAGCCAACGCCCCCTCACTCTCGGACATATAAACAGGTTTAATCCCAAAAGGGTCGCGCGTTAAAATGAAACGTTCTGTCGCAGGGTCATACAGAGCAATCGCATACATCCCCCGCAAATGCTGGACAAAATCAAGTCCATAGACATCATAAAGAGCCAGAATTGTTTCTGTATCCGACTTTGTCTGGAAGGAATAAACATGACCCAGCGCCTGACGGATTTCCAAATAATTATAAATCTCGCCATTAAACACAACCACACGGCCCTTGGCATCGACCATGGGCTGCTGTCCTGTATCCGCATCAATAATTGTCAAACGGGTATGAACCAATCCGACAGATTGATTGATAAACATCCCTTGCCCATCTGGCCCGCGCCGATGAAGGGCGGACGCCATTTTCAAAACGGCATCTTGATTGGGCGGCGTGCCATTCTTACTTAAAACACCAGCAATTCCACACACGGGCAATCCTTATATGTCTGTATTCCAATGTCATATCTAACTGAAATTGGATTGACCGCATAGGGGCTATAAATAATCAAATTGATA
>CAZVSN010000096.1:0-4962 GCA_964629455.1 uncultured Micavibrio sp.
TACCGATATTTGAATGGTTTCAGTGCCAACATAAAACCGTTACGCAAAAGGTCATAAATGCTTCACCGCACTGAAGACGGAATTTTTTTACATCAATCTTCTTTTCGTTCACACGAAGATCACAAAGAAGCACAAAGAGGAGGAAGAAGATGACCTCTCTCTCTGAAAAAATCATTGGTTGCTCAATAAAAATACACAAAACCCTCGGACCTGGGTTATTAGAATCCGTCTATCAAAAATGTCTTGTTTATGAGTTGTCAAAATTAAACATAACATCAAAAACAGAAGTTCTTCTTCCTGTTAAATATGAAGAATTAAATTTTGAAAGCGGTTTTCGTGCTGACATAATTGCAGATGAAAAAATAATAATAGAGATAAAAAGCGTAGAACATTTATCTCCTGTACATGCTGCCCAAACATTAACCTATTTAAAACTAACCAATTACCCTGTTGCTTTACTCATCAACTTTGGCGAAACAACTTTGAAAGCAGGCATAAAAAGATTTGTGAATGGAGACATAGAAGAAAATTTATAACCTAAATTCTTCTTCTCTTCTTTGCGCTTCTTCGTGCCTTTGTGTGAACGAACTTTGTAAGAAATACTAAGAAATTAAAGGAAAAAAAATGCCAAAACGCACTGATATCAAATCTATCCTTATCATCGGAGCAGGTCCTATTATTATTGGTCAAGCGTGTGAGTTTGACTATTCCGGAACACAAGCCTGTAAAGCCCTGAAAGAAGAGGGCTACCGCGTTATTCTGGTCAATTCCAATCCGGCAACAATTATGACTGACCCGTCACTTGCGGATGCAACCTATGTTGAACCGATTACACCCGAAATTGTCGCAAAGATTATCGAGAAAGAACGTCCTGATGCCCTCCTCCCGACCATGGGCGGACAAACGGCACTGAATACTGCACTAGCCCTATCGAAAGACGGGACACTTAAAAAATTCAATGTGGAACTGATTGGCGCAAACGAAGATGCGATTGAAAAAGCCGAAGACCGTCAAAAATTCCGCGACATCATGGACGAAATCGGTTTGGAAAGCCCCAAAAGCGAAGTCGTTAAAAATCTATCCGAAGCCATGGATGCCCTGCCGAAAATCGGCCTACCTGCCATTATCCGCCCATCTTTTACGTTGGGTGGCACGGGCGGCGGCATTGCCTATAACCGCGATGAATACGAAAAAATTGTCCGCGAAGGTCTGGATGCATCACCCATCACCGAAGTCTTGGTCGAAGAATCGGTTCTAGGGTGGAAAGAATACGAAATGGAAGTTGTCCGCGACACCAAAGACAACTGTATCATTATCTGTTCCATTGAAAATATTGATCCGATGGGCGTGCATACGGGGGACTCGATTACCGTTGCCCCCGCCCTAACACTCACCGACAAAGAATACCAAATCATGCGCAATGCATCGCTCAAGGTTCTGCGTGCCATCGGTGTTGAAACTGGCGGATCAAATGTCCAGTATGGCATCAACCCTGCGGATGGTCGCATGGTGGTCATTGAAATGAACCCACGCGTGTCGCGCTCCTCTGCATTGGCCTCCAAAGCCACAGGTTTCCCGATTGCCAAAGTCGCCGCGAAATTGGCGGTTGGATATACACTTGATGAACTTGGCAATGATATTACGGGCGGTCGCACACCGGCATCGTTTGAACCAACAATCGATTATGTGGTCACAAAAATTCCGCGTTTCGCGTTTGAAAAATTCCGTGGCACAGACAACAACCTCTCCACCGCCATGAAATCAGTGGGTGAAGCCATGGCGATTGGTCGCAATTTTGAAGAGAGCATGCAAAAGGCTCTCCGCTCGCTTGAGAAGGGCTTAACAGGATTTGACGACCAACCAATTGGCACAAACGGCGAAACACCTGATGCCGACCAAATTCGTGCGACACTATCTAAACCAACCCCACAACGTATTTTGTTTATCGCCCAAGCCTTCCGTTACGGGATGAGCATTGATGATATTCATGCCATTACCAAATTCGACCCATGGTTTTTGGGACGCATCAAACATATTGTCGACACCGAAACCGCCATTAAAAAAGGAGGACTGCCGACAACAGGCGAAGGCTGGATAAAATTAAAATCGCTTGGGTTCTCTGACGCACGCCTTGCCAAATTGGTGGGCGTTAAGGAAGAATCTATTACCAAAGCACGTCACAAATATAATATCCGCCCTGTCTATAAACGCGTTGATAGCTGTGCCGCAGAAATTCCATCTGATACACCCTATATGTATTCCACATACGAAGGCGACGGGGTTAACCCGCCATCCTGTGAAATGGAACCAACGGATAAAAAGAAAGTGATTATCCTCGGCAGTGGGCCAAATAGAATTGGTCAGGGTATCGAGTTTGATTATTGCTGTGTTCATGCCGCATATGGGTTGAAAGACGCAGGATATGAAACCATCATGGTCAATTGTAACCCTGAAACCGTATCCACCGACTATGACACATCCGACCGTTTGTATTTTGAACCCTTAACTGCCGAAGATGTGATTGAACTTATCCAAGCAGAATCCAAAAATGGTGAAGTCGTCGGTGCTATTGTTCAGCTTGGCGGGCAGACACCTTTGATGCTCACTAAAAAATTGATGGCAGCGGGCATTAAAATTTTAGGCACAGATCCAGACTCTATTGATATTGCCGAAGACCGTGAACGGTTTCAGAAACTCCTGAAACAATTGAAACTGCGCCAACCGGAAAATGCTCTGGCAAAATCGGTCAAAGAATGCATTGAAAAAGCCGAAGAGCTGGGCTTCCCGATTGTGATACGCCCATCCTATGTTCTGGGCGGTCAGGGAATGGAAATTGTCCAGACCATGGATGAATTTAAACGTTACATCACAACCGCCGTGAAAGTTTCGGGCGACAGCCCTGTTCTGCTCGACCGGTATTTGACAGGTGCTATTGAGGTGGATGTTGACGTTTTATCTGACGGTGAAGATGTCTTTGTCACAGGCGTGATGGAACATATCGAAGAAGCGGGTATTCACTCAGGCGATAGTGCCTGCGTTTTGCCGCCGCATTCCCTTCCCTATAAAACTGTCCGCGACATTGAAAAACAGGCCGAGCAATTGGCGCGCGCCTTAAAGGTCAAAGGATTGATGAATGTTCAATTCGCCGTGAAATACAATCCCGACACGGGCGAGAATGAAATCTATATTATCGAGGTGAACCCACGCGCTTCGCGCACTGTGCCTTTCGTTGCCAAGGCAACAGGGACACAAGTTGCCAAAATTGCGGCGCGGATTATGGCGGGTGAAAAATTATCGTTCTTCCGTAATCAAGGACTGCTCAAAGGCATGACACCAGACCATATTGCGGTCAAAGCGCCTGTGTTCCCCTTCTCGCGCTTCCCGGGTGTTGACCCGATTTTGGGGCCTGAAATGAAATCAACGGGTGAAGTCATCGGGCTTGACCGTGAAATCGGACATGCCTTTGCCAAATCCCAAATCGGCGCGGGGATAAAACTCCCCGCCTCTGGCACTGTATTCTTATCGGTCAAAGATGATGATAAGGAAGGACTTATTGCATTGGCCAAGGAACTCTCCCAAATGGGGTTCACTCTGGTGGCCACGGGCGGGACATGTACCTTCCTAAAAAATGCAGGTCTACCCGTCACACGCATTAATAAAGTAATGGAAGGACAACCGCATATCGCCGATGCCCTGATTAATGGTGATATTCAATTGATTATCAATACCACCAAAGGGTCACAAACGGTGGTCGATGCGTTTTCCATCCGTCGCTTGGCCTTGATGAACAAAATACCGTATTACACGTTATTAACATCTGCCAAAGCTGCGGTGATGGCGATACGGGCGCTGCGTGCCAAAGACCTAACGGTTGAACCATTGCAGAGCTATTTTTAAATAAAAAGGCACCTTGTGGTGCCTTTTTATTTGTTAATATTTGAAAATCTTATTCACTGGATATTTTTGTTCCATCTGAAAAAATTATCACTTCTGGTACAAATGAAAAATCGATCTTACTTCTCTCTGTGCTTGCAAGTTTTTTATCATCATCATCAAATTGATTGATATCTAAATACCCTGTATACTCAGATTCTTTACCAGCCTTGATCCCATCATCATACGAAATATTTACTTTTTGTATATCGTCACCGAACATATCTTTAAATACGATAACTCCTTTAATTCCATTAATATCTTTATCGCCCATATTTTTGAATCCAATGACAATTTCAGTCTGATTTCTATAGTCTCCTTTGACAATTTTTTTCGATACTAATGTCGCTGATATCGTTTTTCCCATTATATCATTTACTGCGTCAGCCTTTGCACTTTCTGCAATCTTATCAAGGCTTTTTGTGGTGCTAAGTTCTACGGGCTTATTTTTAGATGGTGAATTACCTTGTTTTTTTGATATAATATCATCAGCTATTGTAATCACTTCATCTGCAGTTTTGCCATTTACACGCGCAAGAAATATACCTTTTGTGACTTCCATATTTTGCCCCATGGCAACCATATCAGCCAAACTATTTATGTTTGAAAACATAATTACTTGAAGAGATTTTTGAAACTTTTCTTGTTTCTCGAGAGGAAGAGATTCCATCACTTCTTTAATGCTTTTTTGCATCGTTTCTTCAGTTGAACCATCAATTTTTTTCTCTAATGGACAAGCAGTTAAAAGGCATAAACATGCCAACATCGAAATTATTTTTTTCATAGCGCTCCTGAATATTTACAAGACATTAATTATCATCACATCTAATCACATCTAAAAAGATAATTGTCTAGCCTAAAAAAAACCTGTGGTTTAAATGTTTTGGCAGGATTTTTTCTTATGAAAAAAAATCAAAAACCAAAAAACGAACTGAGGTTGGCTTAAAATCAGGCATATTGACTCTTATACCCCCACCCTCTATTCTACCCCTGTTCCCGCCTCAATTGGCGGGTTCAGTATTTTTTATA
>CAZVSN010000097.1:0-2468 GCA_964629455.1 uncultured Micavibrio sp.
AGAATCATGATAATTTATAGTCAAAACATCGCAACCCTGCAGCGATTCTCTCTCTAAACACCCTCTTGCCCAGAAAATCTTATGACCATTCAGCCTCTTCGCATTGCACCATCGATTTTGTCTGCCGATTTTTCAAAACTTGGCGATGAAATACGAATGATTGATAAAGCGGGTGCCGATTATATCCATATTGATGTCATGGATGGCCATTTTGTTCCCAACCTGACAATTGGCGCTGGTGTTGTCAAAGCATTACGCCCCCATACTTCCAAAACATTTGATGTCCATCTGATGATATCTCCGGTTGATAATTTTCTAAAAGATTTTGCAGCAGCAGGCGCAGACATCATCACCATTCATCCCGAAGCGGGCCCCCATTTGCACCGCAGCCTTCAAACCATTAAATCACTGGGGAAAAAAGCAGGCGTTGCGCTTAATCCATCAACGCCCCTTTCCGTCATTGAAAACGTCATGGATATGGTCGACCTGATTTTAATTATGACGGTCAATCCAGGGTTTGGCGGACAAAGCTTTATTCCATTGCTGGATAAAATCACAGAAGCCAAACATATGATTGCAGCAACAGGCCGCGTCATTGATTTAGAGGTGGATGGCGGCATCAGCTCCGCAACCGCGAAAGACGCAGTTGCAGCAGGAGCCAACGTCCTTGTTGCAGGAACATCAATATTTAAAGATGGCCCATCCCACTACGCCCCCAACATTAAATTATTACGCGGGGAAAATATTACAGCATGATCGCCATCGCCCAAAAACCTGTTCAGCTATTAGGAACAGTAAAAAAACAAGCCAGCGTTGCGGCCTGTGGCTCATCCTTTTACCACTGGCTTTTATCTAAAGGGGAAACGCCCCACCAGCTCAACATCAAACTCACAGATCCATGGCCCGGACAAGCAGACATCGGGAGGATGATTGTCCACGGTGTTCTGACACAAAACGGGATGAGTTTAAAAATTGATCAGCATTTCTGGAATAATGTTGATGCCCATCAAGGGTGGCAAGAAATTGTCCATAGCTTTTCATGGCTGCGTGATTTGCGCGCAGCAGGTGGCGATGCTTCCCGAAAAATTGCAAGACAATTGGTTGAAGACTGGTTAGACGACTACGATAGATGGAATGCCGTAACATGGCGCGCAGATATCATGGGGCAACGGATTGCCATGTGGATTTCATTTTATGATTTCTTCTGCGGCAGTGCCGATGAACAATTTCAAAAAAGATATTTCGCAAGTTTGCACAGACAAGCACGACACTTGTCACGCATCATTTCATCCCAACCATCTGGCATTCCCCTTTTAAAAGCGGCAGAGGGTCTTATATACGCTGGATTATCTCTATCAGAAGAAGACAACTGGACATTACGGGGATTTGAAATCGTCTTAAGAGAAATCCCAAAACAAATCAGAAAAGATGGGAGCCATATTTCAGGCAACCCAGAAAACATTCTGAAATGCGCACAAATACTTCTGAATTTACGCTACGCATTAAACCGCGCACATTTACCCGTTCCAAAAATCATTCAGGATTCGTTGGAACGCATGGGAACGGCTCTGCGTTTCTTTTCATACCCAGACCATAAACTGGCCTTGTTTCATGGGGGACAAGAGGGAAACCCAGAACTGATAGACACCACTCTCTCACAAATCCGCAACCCAAAGCGTGCAGCAAAAAATGCCGCCATTGGTGGCTTTGAAAGGGTGATGATTGGCCGTGCAGTATTAATGGTCGACACCAGCACAGTCCCCGAATCGCCATATAACACGTCATATCACTCCGCCCCCTTGGCCTTTGAATTTGCCTATGGGCGCGACAGAGTTTTTACAAATTGCGGAGGCCACAGCTTCAATACTGATTGGCAACAAGGGTTACGCCATACAGCCGCACATAATACATTGGTCTTAAATGGACACCCCGTTCATAATTTTCTGGATAACGGCGAAATTACAAAATCACATGGCCCGATTTGCAGTGTCCGCCGCGAAACAAAAGACGCTTGCCTGATTGATGTCAGTCATGATGCTTTCCGGTCAAGCCATGGTATCGACCACAAACGCCGCCTTTTCTTAAGCAACCATGGGCATGATCTTCGTGGCGAAGATTCCCTGCTGGCCAAAGTTCCTCTTACAAAACCAACGCCAGTTGCCGTTCGGTTTCATCTCCACCCACGCGTTCAAATCTCGTCCGTTGAAGATAATGGAGATATCATTTTTACCCTGCCAGGGGGTACCTCTTGGCGTTTTTGTGCGACAGGGGCAAAAGCGACCTTGGATTCCAGCGTCTTTCTGGGATATGGGGTTAAACCCATAAAATCCAGACAAATCGTGCTTTTAGCGGATATGACCAGTGATTTCTTGCAAATAAAATGGGCTTTACAGCGCGTTTAGCTGTTTTTTCTTCATTATTCTTTCATTTCCTGATTATATTGTATGGAAAGCCACGATAGATGGATG
>CAZVSN010000097.1:2568-4882 GCA_964629455.1 uncultured Micavibrio sp.
TCATTATTCTTTCATTTCCTGATTATATTGTATGGAAAGCCACGATAGATGGATGAACAAACAGGAACAAGGCCACCTACACCATGGACGACACCGGATCATCAGAAATAAGTTTTACTGTAGAAGAGTTTCACTCTTTTGAGGGCGACTCGCGTGTTCCTCACGGAGAAATGCTTTTTAAACATAAAACTTCTACAGAAGACTTCTTTGCGGCTGTCCGAAAAAATCCCGAAGACATTATACCCACAGATTTGAAAATATTTGAAAAAGCGATTGCAGAACATTTACGTCTTGGTCATTCAGTCAGCATCAACCTAAATGCAGAAACTTTTTCTGACGACAGACTACTCTCAACACTTGAAAAATTGATGAATGAGCACCCCAAACTTGATCCTAATAAAATATGGCTTGAGATAACAGAACAAGGGGGCATCCCAGAAAATTTTGATGGCACACGTCTGGCTTTGTTAAAGGGTCTTGGCTTTACGTTAGCACTTGATGATTTTGACCCCACACAAGAAATAGAATGGGCGCGTCTAGATATTTTTTCACCTTATCTGAGCGCCATCAAATTGCCATTCAAAATTATGGATGAAATCAGAAGCAATGATATTCTGACGGCAGAACGTCTTATCCAAAAAATACAAGCCGCCCATCCCGAAAAAATACTGGTGATAGAGGGGCATAAAGGCAAAGACTCGGAATTTAATGATTTTCTTAAAAAAGCAGGGGTTGATGTCATTCAAAAATCCAGTTATGTCGACCCGAAAATACCGCTGGAAACAAAGCCGCTTGCCCCGACGCCCTAATCTGCTAATCTGGCTATTATGGCGAAATCAAAAACAACGTATATTTGTGGGTCCTGCGGCTCTGTCTATGCACAATGGGCAGGAAAATGTGAAGCATGCGGCGAATGGAATTCGATGCAAGCCGAAACATCCGAATCTGGCCCACCTAAAGGTTTAGGGGCCACCTCCAAAAAAGGAAAATCATTAGACCTTGTCGCCCTTCAATTCGCCGAAGAAAAACCACTGAAACGTCATACCACAGGCATCAATGAATTTGACCGCGTCACGGGTGGCGGACTGGTTCCGGGTTGTGCCATTTTATTGGGCGGCGACCCTGGAATCGGGAAATCCACACTCCTGCTACAAGCCGTCTGCGCCCTCGCACAAAAAGGCCTGACCTGTGTTTATATTTCAGGTGAGGAAGCCGTTGATCAGGTTCGCCTTCGTGCCCAGCGCCTTGGCCTTGATAAAGCCCCTGTTGCATTGGCATCGGCAACCAATGTGCGCGAAATTGCTGCAACAATTGAGGGCAACAAAATTGATGTTCTGGTCATCGACTCTATTCAAACCATGTATGTTGATACGGTTGAGTCAGCACCGGGCACAGTAACCCAAGTCAGAACCGCGGCCCAAGAACTAACCCGTTTGGCCAAAAAAACTGGCACTGCTATTTTCTTTGTGGGTCACGTCACCAAAGACGGACAAATTGCGGGCCCACGCGTATTAGAACACATGGTCGACACTGTTTTATATTTTGAAGGCGACAGAGGGCATCAATTCCGTATCCTGCGCACAGTAAAAAACCGCTTCGGACCCACAGACGAAATCGGCGTATTTGAAATGGGCGAATTAGGGTTGTCCGAAGTTGCGAACCCATCCGCACTATTTCTGTCCCAACGTCAATCGGATGTCACAGGCAGCGCCGTATTCGCAGGCATGGAAGGAACCCGCCCGATATTGGTCGAAGTTCAGGCGCTGGTCGCGCCCGCCCCCTATGGCGCACCGCGCAGGTCTGTTATCGGGTGGGATCAAAACCGCCTATCCATGATATTGGCCGTTCTCGAAGCGCGATGTGGACTGGCCTTTTCAGGCAGTGAAGTTTACCTGAATATGGCGGGCGGCATTCGCATTACAGAACCCGCCGCAGATTTGGCCGTCGCCGCCGCATTAATCTCAGCCCTGCAGGGTCGCCCAGTTCCGTCCGAAACCGTATTTTTCGGGGAAATCGGATTATCAGGTGAAATCCGCGCCGTATCACAACCCGATCAACGATTAAAAGAAGCCGCAAAACTCGGCTTTACCGAAGCTTGTATCACCGCAAGAACGGGCACCAAGAAAAAACAAGCCACAATTGACAATATGGATGTCAAGGAACTAACCCATCTGGATGATTTAATCACCCTGTTGCGCGAAAGCACTTTTTCCGCGTCAAAAACCGCCCGCACTGGCTAAAAAACAAGCTAAATAACAACGAATATCACCTTGCAAAACGTGCTGGTTTCACCTATCACTTTCCTATACACACA
>CAZVSN010000098.1:0-4337 GCA_964629455.1 uncultured Micavibrio sp.
ACCCCAATTGCTGATTTTTGACGCCCAGCAATAGCTCCAAATCGCTTGCCGATGTTCCTTTGGGCACATAATTTGCGTTGCCCACTCTATCTCTTGATACTTCTGGTTGTTGTGCCTGTTGCTGCTGTTGTTGGGCGGCGACTGTGAAATCCTGTTGTGACAAACTCATAATAAAAAACTCCAATAAAATGATAAAAATTGACCTGCTGAGGCAGACATCAAACATATTCGTGGTGGGGGATGGGTGGATATGAATGTAAGCGCGTTAGCGCTTAATAATGGTCTTAATGGTTTTTTTCATGGAAACAGGGGCGCACACTGCTGTGTCAGCCAAATTTGATTGTTCAAATTTTTGTGATTCCAAAACCATGTCACAATGTAACCATAACCATCAATTCTTTGTCAAATGGAAAAGTTAAAAACTTTGGACAACCGCCCCTTTTCCCCCTTGGAAAATGCGGGGAATAGTCTATTTTAGGCGACAGACCCATTTATAAAAGGAACTCACCGTGCAAGGCATGAATCGTAATTTGTTGTTCTGGTTGGCGATTGTTTTAACGCTGGCATTCTTGTTCAACGTCTTTCAAAATTCCAAAGACAGCGCAGCAGCCAAATCAGATATTGTTGCCTATTCCGATTTTATGACGGCTGCCAAATCGGGCACGATTGCCGATGTCACGATTAAAGGACAAAACCTGTCGGGTCATTACACCAATTCGGGCGGACAATTCCACGCCATGGTTCCGAATGGCGAAAATATTGTTGACCGTTTGCAAGGAACCAGCGTGCGGATCAAAGCTGAAGCCGAAGAAGGCGAAAAAGTGTCTATTTTCAGTGTCCTCCTTTCTTGGTTCCCGATGCTCCTCCTCATCGGTGTGTGGATTTTCTTTATGCGCCAGATGCAGGGCAAAGGCGGCGGTGGTGCAATGGGCTTTGGGAAGTCGCGCGCCAAAATGCTGACTGAAAAACAAGGCAAAGTGACCTTTGATGATGTCGCTGGCATTGAAGAAGCCAAAGAAGAATTGCAAGAAGTTGTCGAATTTCTGAAAGACCCGCAAAAATTCCAACGTTTGGGTGGAAAAATTCCAAAAGGCGCATTGCTCGTTGGCCCTCCGGGGACTGGTAAAACGCTTATTGCGCGTGCAGTGGCGGGTGAAGCTGGCGTGCCGTTCTTTACCATCTCTGGTTCTGACTTTGTTGAAATGTTTGTGGGCGTGGGTGCATCCCGTGTCCGCGATATGTTTGAACAGGGCAAAAAATCTGCACCTTGCATCATCTTTATTGACGAGATTGATGCGGTGGGTCGTCACCGTGGTGCGGGGCTTGGCGGCGGAAATGATGAACGCGAACAGACACTCAACCAACTCCTTGTTGAAATGGACGGGTTCGAAGCCAATGAAGGTGTCATTATTCTGGCGGCAACCAACCGTCCTGATGTGCTTGACCCTGCCCTCCTTCGCCCGGGTCGTTTTGACCGTCAGGTCACTATCCCCAACCCTGATGTAAAGGGGCGTGAGAAGATTTTAAAAGTTCACATGAAAAAAGTTCCATTGTCATCCAATGTTGATGCCATGGTGATTGCGCGTGGAACCCCTGGGTTCTCTGGTGCTGATTTGGCGAACCTTGTCAACGAAGCGGCGTTGCTCGCTGCGCGTAAAAATAAACGCGTGGTCGGTATGGATGATTTCGAAGCCGCCAAAGACAAAGTCATGATGGGATCAGAACGGAAATCTATGGTCATGACAGATAATGAAAAGAAACTCACCGCGTATCATGAAGCAGGTCATGCGATTGTTGCCCTGAATGAACCGGAATCCGACCCGATTCATAAGGCAACGATTGTCCCGCGTGGCCGCGCCCTTGGTATGGTTATGCGCCTTCCTGAAGGGGATCGTATCTCGATGTCCAAAGCAAAGTTAGAAGCCGATTTGGCGGTGGCGATGGGCGGACGTATTGCCGAGGAAATTATTTTCGGTGCGGATAAAATCACCACTGGCGCATCCAGCGACATTCAAATGGCAACCAATATTGCCCGTCGCATGGTGACCGAATGGGGGATGAGCGAAAAATTGGGCTTCCTTCGGTACAGTGGCGACCAAGAAGAAGTGTTCTTGGGGCATTCTGTATCCCAAACCAAAAATATGTCGGATAACACGGCATCCATTGTGGATTCCGAAGTCCGCCGCATTGTTGATGTCGCCTATGCCCGCGCCACACAAACGCTCAATGACAAATTGGCTGATCTGCATAAACTGGCTCAGGCTCTGTTGGAATATGAATTATTATCTGGCGATGAAATTAAATCTGTCTTGCGCGGCGAACCTATCCTGCGTGATGCTGATAATGAACCAGATATCAATGCTCCACGCTCATCCGTGCCAAAGGGTGGCGGCACAACGCCCGACCCTGCACAGGCATAGTGACGGACATAGTGACGGGCATAATGACAGGTGTCATTAAAACCTGTTTGTGACGTTGAATAAAAATCGTAACCCGTTTTCGTCCGCATATTTGGGTGGGCTGGATGGGTTGCGGGTTAACGGATAGGCTATTGTTGCACCAAAAGACAATTTGTCATCCCACAAAAATCTGGCTCCCACACCTGTCGATGCTCCTGATATTTTGTTTTTATCGGTTGGGTCAATATTCCATACGCGCCCGATATCATAAAATGCAAAAGGTTGGATATTCAACCGATAACGCGGCACAGATGTATTGTAGCGCACTTCAACAGATGCGGAAATTCCATGATCCCCCGTTATTTCCGAAGGGTCATATCCGCGCCCTATGCCCATGCCCCCAAACCCGAATTCTTCGGATGATAGTAAGGGGCTGGAACTATACTGGCCTTGCATCTGGGCATAGATATCAAAATTTCTGGATACGGATTGTAACCGCGACACCGATGCTTCGGCTTTTTTGAATTCGCTATGCCCATCATCTCGGGATAAATTTGCTTCCCCCGTTTTGGTCGCGTTCATAACGTTCAACCCTTGGGTATATTTCAAACGGGCGAAGTTCAAACCCTTGAATCTATCTGTTGTGTCGTAACTGGCTTCGACCTCAATCGTTCTGATTTTATCATTCGCGACCAAACTGTCCAGAATATCGGTTTCAGAATCTTTATAATTAAATCCTGCGCCAATAATCAGATTTTCCGCCCGTTGCCGAATGATAGGGTATTCAATTCCCGTCCGCACATACAAAGATTGACCGATCACATCAATACTATCAAGTGACGCGCCCGGTTCGGTTCGCGCAGTACTTCCTGATAATTTCCAATTCATTCCCGATACACCAAAAATCGGCAAGGTATAATCAAACCCGATTTGGCGAAGTTCCTGAATGGATGTTGTAACCTTTGTTGTCAATGCCAGATCAGACACATTGATTCCGGTGTCATTAATAACCAACCCTGCGGACACCTGCCCCGTGCCTGTATAATTCGACCCGTAATTGTCCACGGCAATCTGACCCGATACGCGTTTTTTGTCTTCTGGTTTTATGCCGTTTTGCAGAATAAGTTTGATTTCTCCTGATGATGGTGCATTTCCATCTGGGCGCGCCAGAACAGACACAACATCCAACGCAGGGCGGTCGTTCAGAACCAACATCATCCGCTCAAGGCTCTTGGCATTCAACGGTTTCATGGCCATCATTTTTTGAACGAAATCATCAACCATGGCTGATTTGGGAATGCTTGGGTCAACGTCCACCTGCCCGACAAATCCTTCGACAACATCAAAGACAATATGCCCGCCCTCAATCGATTGCGGCGGCATTGATATTTTTGAAAGCGTATATCCTTCGTTGATATATAATTGTTGCACGGATTTCAGAATTTCAAAAAGCTGTGACAGGCTGATTGTTTTGCCAATATGGTCTTTGTATAATGCCGCCACCTGTGATGACGGGAATGCTGTTGCCCCCTTGATGGTCAGGCTATGCAGGGAAAATGTTAACCCCGCCAGTTCAGGTGATAAATCGGGGGTGCGTGCGGATAATAATTTTTCTTGTTCGATTGTATGCTGTCCCAACGATGGAACGGGTTGTAACAACACACGGGATGGATCCGCAGACGGAGGAATCGTTTGCGCGCGCGCAACGCTCCACACCCCCCCTATTCCCAAAGAGGATGCGCCGAGGGAAACTCCCAAAAACAATCTCAAAGCGTATCTTACGCAGATGATAATAACCGTTCCTCAACTTAAGCTTAAAATAGAATGAGTCTGGATGTTAACAATATTATTTAACAGAAACAATTCCCTAAGCCGAATTGTTCACAACCTGATGGGGTAATTATATCCAAGAAAAACCCCCGCCAATGGCGGGGGTTT
>CAZVSN010000099.1:0-1985 GCA_964629455.1 uncultured Micavibrio sp.
CCCCATATGAGCACCTTGCCCGGGGACTGTGTCACTAACAGAGCTCGCAACTCTGCCCGGGAGCAAATATTAAATTTTAAAAACTTATAAAAAATGCTTAGTAAAATAACAAATGCAGGACGTACCTTTGCAAGTCTTATTAGTGGTCGCTTTGGCAACAATGCTCTAGCTACTCTTAATGATATTAATCAGGTAGTTGATGATATTAACTTCATAAATAACTTTACAGATGCTAGAATATTGTTTACTCAAACGGGTACACTTAATCCTACTTTCAGAATAATATCTTCAGGAGTATCCTCTAGTAGATGTAGTAAAGAGTGTGACTCTGGTGGAGGGGATGTTTGTTGTGATGAAGTAGGTAGTAAACACTTGAAAAACACAGATTGGACATTTTCAATGCTAAGAACAGCAACTGGAGTTTTCACTCTTAGACTTACAGCTTTGAATGAAGATTCTTATCCAGAAGGTTTATTGGGAGCTACATTTATAATTGGTGCAACTTCTACTCTAGGTAATAGAGTAACTGTTACATTTAATCCTTTAGTTACTGCGTCTAACATCCTTGAATATACAGTTAGAACCTACAATGATGCAGGAACTTTATCAGATGATAGATTATCAAATACACTGTTTAACATATCTATTTATGCTAAACCGCCTAGAAGCCGCCAAGTTTTACCTATGGTTAGATTCTAAAAAACAATATAAACCAACAAAAATAAACCAACATGAGTGTAACAATTGTATCCCTGGCTGATTCAGCCAAATCTGGTAGTATATCTATCAAGCCGTTCTTTGATCCCAACAAACCTAACTTAGGCCTTGAGAAATATGGCTTAGCTTTATTTGATGGAGTGTTTCATGAAGAACAATTAGCATGCATTGAGAAAAATGGTATCAAGAGATACATTACAGGTCTCAATGAATTTGCACCTGAGATTAAGCTTATTCCAGATCCGGAAGTAAGAGAAGCTAAAATTAAAGAAATCCGTACTATAGTAGCACAACTTGAAAGAGAACTTGCTACTAATGTGGTTGATCCTAAGGATCCGGACTTCTGGAACAAACTAACATTACTTCAACCAAACAATGATGACTTCTGGAGTAAGATATCAATTAGATGTGGAAATAATTCAGTACACTTAGATCCTGCAAAAGATCCATATGACTTAATCAAATTGTATGCTATTGATGCTGGTGGATTCTCAATAGTTTGTAAGAGCTTTGAAGAAGCCCGCAGCCGTGCAGTACCTCCTAAGTTTTACTTAGACAGATTTGTGGATACAGTTTCTACAAAAACTGAGGTTAGCAAGATTCGCAATAAAGCCTTGTCAGAGCTTATTAAGATGTTTGATAAAAACCAAAATAAGCTGTTTTATGTATGCAAGGTTGTGGATGGTAACAGTGTTCAATACAAGAAGTCTACTCCTAATGATGTTATGTATGATAACATGGATAAGTTCATCACCGGTCAAGGTGTTGAGACTAACTTGCGAAGAGCGGCTCAAACCTTCTTGGATGCATGTAACTTAGACATGGAAACATTAAAGATCAAGTCTATAGTTAAGGATGCAAGCTTCTACAAATTCATCAATCCTAAATCTGATGGATTTATCTACCACACAGACAGTAATGCTATGATGGGTAGAAATGTAGCAGATTGTATTGAGTACTTAAAGAATCCTTTGAATGACTCTATCTTATTAGATCTTACTAAGAAAGTAGAGAAGTACTGGAATGTATAATTAAGTAAATTTAAAAAATAATATATCATGAAAAAAATGAGTAAAGGTGGAGCAGGTGTAGGTGGTAAAAAAAATCCTAACACTCCAGCAACAGTAGTTACAAAAGCAACTTCTTATAAAGGAGGTATCAGCAGGGCTCCTGCTACAGCAGATAAAGCTGCTACAAAATACACTGGTGGTAAGTCAACTCCTCCAAAAGGACCAGTTCCATCTAAGAAGATGGGTGGATCAATGAAA
>CAZVSN010000099.1:2085-4318 GCA_964629455.1 uncultured Micavibrio sp.
AAAAAATCAGCTCCAGTAGATAGTAATGCTTACTTTAATGCTGCTATTATTGATGCTCAAAGAAGAGCTAATTGGCGAAAGGCTGCTGGATACACAAGTGCAGCAGTAAACAAAGCTATGGAAGATAAAGCAGCTTATGAAAAAAAACTTGCTGATTATAAAGCTAGAATATCTGCTAAAGAAGCGGCAACAAAAAAAACACAACAAATAATTGAGGAAAAAGGAGCTGATTCTTTCCTTGCTGAAAAGAAAAAAACAGGAGGAGCAACAAAAGCTAGAGTTAGTGCAAATGGTAAAAAAAATGTAGTATATAAAAAGAAGAAGTAATTATGAAAAAGTTAGCTAAAAAAGAAATAGGAGGAGCATCAATAATCGGTTCTGCAGCTTCAAAAGCACGAGATATGATTACACAAAGTATTAGTAAAAGTGGAAAAGCAGCTGCGCCTGCTAAAAAATCAATTAGTTCTACCGGAGCTTTTGATAAGTACAAATCTAAAAAGAAATAATATGGCAAAGATAAACAAACTCATTTCTAAGAAAAATGAAGGTGGTTCTAACACTACCCCTAAGACTTATGCTGAAAAGGTTAAGGCTGGTCAAAAGGCCGGTTGGAAAATTGATCAGCCAGGAGCTTATAAAGCAGGACTTACAGATACTACAAGCACTACATATTTAAAAAGCCCTAAGGGTGAATATGCTGGAGTAAGAAAACCTGTAAAGAAATCCGGTGGTCAAACTAAATCTAAAAGAAAATAATTATGGCAAACAAGAAATACACACCTCCAAGCTATCCTAGTAAGAACAAGGATGCTATCAACAACAAGATCATGGAGCAATTTCGCAAGATGAAAGAAGATGGTGCTAATGTACCTACTGTAAGCATGTTCAACTTGGATAATGTTCCAAGTGTTGTGCCTGATATTAAGAATGTTGGAAAAAGTAATAAGTAATGCTTAATTCTGCAATACTCATAAAGGTTAAACAGAGGCTCAATAAACTTGCCAGTAACGACTATGACAACATAGAAGACTGGCAAATTATTGAAGCTTTTGATAAGGGCCAAGTTGATTGGTGCCGCAGAAACCTTCATGGATTGAACGTAGTTAAAGAGGGAGATGAACAGTCTACCCGTAGGATTGATGACTTGCAAATATTACTGAGTCAGATCCCTTTAAATATGAACAACAAGAAAACTTATTATGAGAGTGTAAACTTTCCCCCTGATTATCTTCAGTGGAAAAGAGTTTCTGCAAGTGCTACTAGTGACTGCTGTTCTGATCCAAAACCTATGGTTATATATTTGGCCGAGGTAGCTAACGTGGATGAATTGCTTAGAGATAAGCACAAGCAACCAAGTTTTGAATGGGGTGAGACTTTCTGTGTTATGTCAGATAATAATGTAAAGATTTATACTAATGGTTTATTTAAACCGGTTAATGTAAGCTTATTTTATTACAGACAACCTAGAAGAATTCAGATTGCTGGAGTACAAGATCCTTATACAGGACTTCCTGCAGCAACAGATGTAATATCAGAATTTAAAGATGATTTAGTAGAATTATTTATAGATGAGGCTGTAAAGATCCTGGCCGGTGACATTGAATCAATGAACCAGTTCCAAAGAATGACCCAGTCAACAGAACAAAATAACTAATGGAAGGTATAAAAAGATTAAACAAAGAGTATAGCAATAAGCCCGGAGTTCAAAGAGAATCCGGATCTGTAGATACTATGGTTGCTGCATGTGTTTCTGAATTGATGAACATGGCAACCTCTATGCATAAATTACATCTCAAGGTAACTGGTACCGGATCTTATGCTTCTCACAAAGCTTTGAATGAGCTTTATGATGCATTACCTGGTCATGCGGATACCTTAGCTGAAGGGTATCAAGGTGCAGCGGAAAAGCTGCTGACCTACAAAGATTTAGCACCAAAAGTATTAAACAGTGTTCCAGAAGCTTTAGCTTATATCCGTGAAGTATGTGATATGATCTGTGGTTTACAGGCTAAAATGCCTTACAGTGAAATTGTTAATTCTCTGGATAATGTAAAAGATAGTCTCAATTCTGCTAAATATAAATTACTTTTTTTAAAATAATTTTAATTATATTTGCAAAAGAGAAAAAAATGTACTATATTTAATTATTATTTATTATTTATTTATAAACTAAAAACAAAAAAACAATGGCTTATTTTAATCACGCGTACACCAAGATGTTCTTAGGAACAGG
>CAZVSN010000100.1:0-1969 GCA_964629455.1 uncultured Micavibrio sp.
CGCGCGCGAAGCGCATATGACCGGCAAGGGACTTTATCGCCTTAATCAAGGCTTTAATGGCTCTCAAACCCGCAGTACGGGCTAGACAGAAAGACAATCTGTTAGCCCCCTACCAAGGAGAGGCTGACAGATACCGAATCCCCCAATATCAAAGATTCTGAATCCGTTGTCCTCTTCTTAAAAATCTTAAGAAAGGAAAATGTATGATGACCAATATCAGAATAAGGCCCGTCAGAAGTGGTGACTGGTCACAATTTGAAACCCTCGTTGCGGGAATATGCCAATTTCATGGCGACCAACACGGGCTTACACGCGCGCAATTCGACAGTTTTGCCATTGGCGAAAATGCGCCTGTCACTGTGCTCGTTGCGGAAACCGAAGACGGTATACTTGCTGGATTTGTGGCGGGTTTTCCCGTCTATAATTTCCATGACGGACGCACCATCTTTGATATCCAGAATCTGTTTGTGGCTGAACCCTTCCGCAGACAACGGATTGGTGAAGTTCTGATGATGTCCATCATGCAGATAGCCCGCAGAAAGGTTGAAGCCGCAGCCTTTAGACTAGGGACGCTGAATTGGAATGCGACCGCGCTGGAATTTTATAAACAGCTCGGTTTTGCGGAACGGACAGATACTGCGGGCACAAAATACCTGCACCTCAGAACTGCGTAACTAAAAAAACTATAAAAAAGCGAGTTGAACAGAAATCCTCCCTCTCCTGCCTTAACAACAGGAGAGGGTCAGGATGATTTAAATAAAAAATAAAACAGGAGAGAATAAAATGACTGATACAACAAAACCAGATCGACATCCGATCTTAATCGACATTCCCATGCCGATACGGACACCACGCCTTATTATCCGCAACGTGTTGCCGGGTGACGGCGCGGCCTTGGTCGATGCCAAACGCGATTCATGGGATGATTTAACAAAATGGATGCCATGGACGAAAGAGGGCCTTGGCACGGTCGACCACATGGAAGAAATTGTCCGTAGAAACTATGCCAAATTTATCCTGCGCGAAGATATGATGATGATTGCGACAACCCATGATGGTCGCGTGGTTGCATCATCTGGTTTGCACCGCTTTGACTGGGAATTCCGCCGGTTCGAGATCGGGTATTGGGTACGCTCAACCGACCATAACAAAGGATACGCAACAGAGATAGCAAACGCCCTGACCCGTTTTGCGTTTGATGTTCTGGATGCACGGCGCGTGGAAATTTGCGCGGCGGAATTTAACATTGCGTCGCGCCGCGTGATTGAAAAATTGGGCTTTGAATTGGAATCTTTGAAAAAAGCCGATTCGTTATTGCCTGATGGAACGGTCACAGGTCACGCCGAATATGTCCGCTATGACAAAATTGGCTTGCCCCCGCTCGATGTCACATGGGGCTAATAAAAATAAATCTAGAAAATTAAAAAATAAAACAGGAGAGAATAAAATGAAAAAAGATATAAATGAAGACATTACCATCCGACGATGGTCGGTGGAGGACTGGGAAATATTCCGTCGCATGCGGATTGAAGCGGTGACGGAACATAGCAACTTCTTTCTCTTCTCGGCAGAAACCGAATCTGCGCGGGATACATCACATTGGATAAATACGCTCGCTGACCGCGAAAAATGTGCGGTTTTTGGGCTTTATGACAGGGAAGACTGCATCGGTCTGACAGGTGCTTTTCGTTGGAAAGAAAGCCCTGAGGACACTGTTATTCTGGGCATGAGCTATATTCGTGCAGACTATCGCGGACGTGGATTATCCGCCAAATTTTATGAAGCCCGTATTGATTGGGCAAAGGCACAAGACGGCATTACGCGTATTATTGTATCGCATAAAGACGGTAATGATGCCTCTCGCGCCGCCAACCAAAAATGGGGGTTCAAACATTATGAAACCGATACAGTCACATTTGGTGATGGTTCAACGGCTTTGGATTATCGTTATGAATTGAAATGGGATAGA
>CAZVSN010000100.1:2069-4297 GCA_964629455.1 uncultured Micavibrio sp.
AATCATGAGCGACATAGACTGTAAAAACAATATCCGCCTGTTGTACCTATTCACTATTTTGATGAATGCGGTATTTGTGTTGCCGGTTATCCTGCCGTATTACCGCGATGAAATGGGTTTAACATTCCATGATTTCCTGATTGGGGAATCGGTCTTTGCCGTTATGTTGATTGTGTTTGATGTGCCAATGGGATATCTGGCTGACCGGTGGGGACGCAAGAAAACATTAATGGCGGGCGCGGCAATGTCCTCTCTCTCCTATGGCTGCTTGATGATGGCGACAGGGTTTTGGTCTGCTGTGTTGTCACAGGGGATGATTGCAATTGCTGTGGCGCTTGTATCTGGTGCAAATTCAGCATTTCTTTATGACACATTGCTGTCCCAAGGGCGCGAAGGGGAATACCGAAAACGCGAAGGATTCCGCTTTGCGTTACAGTTTTATAGCTGTGCGACAGCGTGCATCATCGGCGGGTATCTTTATACGCTTGACCATCATCTACCCTTATTGATTGAAATATCGCTGCAATTCGTCGCAATTGGTGTTGCGTTCTTTTTTGTTGAACCACCCCGTCATCAACAGGTGACAGAAAAACATCCTCTGCGCGATATTCGCGATACGCTGGTTTATGTTCTGCACGGACATAAAGAAATTGCGGGGATTGTGTTGTTGATGGTGATTGTATTTTCAACAACCAAGATTTGCATGTGGGGCATACAAGCCTATGCCGATGATTTGAAAATTCCTGAAATCTATAACGGGTGGATTTTGTCTGGCGTGATGCTGGCAGGAGCAGTGAGCGGGCATTTCGGGCATAAAGTGTTGCCAAATTTGCGCGGCGGGCAGGCGTTGCAAGGTCTGGTTTTTATGCTGGTTGCAATATTGCTCGTGGCGGGATTTAGCATGAGTTATGTGGGGATTGTGGCCCTTGGGTTAGAGGCCTTTGTCTTTGGTTTCGGCATGCCCCGCGCGCAGGAAACTATCAATAATCTGGTCGATTCCTCGCGCCGTGCAACGGTTCTATCCACTGCGAATCTGGCAACATCGCTTGGCTTTATTCCGCTCAGCCAGTTGGTGGGGATTGTCACCGATAATTCAGGGATTGATACCGCACTGATTGTCTATGCAGGGACGCTTGCTGTGCTCGCTGGTGTTGTAAAGTTGATTACCCTGAAACGTGCAACAGCTTAAGTCCACGGATTGTTGTCGGACGTATTGCGGGTGATACCGCCTTCTATCGCCAATTCTTTGAGTGCTGCAATTCTGTTTTCAGTATTGGGGTGGGTTGAAAATAAATTATCCATGCCACGCCCGCTTAAGGGGTTAATGATAAACATATGCGCTGTTGCGGGATGATCTTCGGCAGTCATGTTTGGGATATGGCGTGCGCCCCCTTCCAATTTGGCAAGAGCAGAGGCAAGCGCCATCGGGTTCCCACAAATCTGTGCGCCGCCTTTGTCTGCGCCATATTCACGGGTGCGAGAAATTGCCATTTGTACAACAGATGCCGCCATCGGTGCCAGAAACATAACCAATAACCCAATCAACGGGCTGCGGTGGTTTCCATTTTCATCACGTCCACCGCCCATAAACATCGCCATATTAGCGAGCATCCCAATTGCACCCGCCAATGATGCAGTAATGGTCATTGTCAAAGTATCCCGATTTTTAATATGGGCCAGTTCATGGGCAATAACACCCGCCAATTCATCACGGTTCATCATATCGATTAAACCTGTGTTCACTGCGACGGCAGCATGGGACGGGTTACGCCCCGTTGCAAAGGCATTGGGTTGCGGGTTGTTGATGATATAAACACGCGGCATCGGAATTTCTGCACGTTTTGCAAGTTCCGCCACAAGGTCGAATAAACCACCACTTTCAACGGGCTGTGCTTTATACATTTTCAAAACAATTGTATCTGAAAACCAATATGATCCGATATTCATGACGGCCGCCATGCCAAGCGCCATTATCATGCCGCCCTGCCCGCCGATCAAATGACCGATAGCCCCGAACAACGCGGTCATCGCCGCAACCAGAATAAATGTTTTCATATAATTCATATCACTACCCCTTTATATTTCAGGATGAATATAATACAAAAACAACAAGAATCCAGATTCTAATGATTATATCGGGGGGATGTGGATGTTTTTTGCGGTGGGGCGGGCAAAGATACCATCGGTTTTTGGCTATCTGCGGCTTTTTCTTCGCTGCGTTTATACAC
>CAZVSN010000101.1:0-4111 GCA_964629455.1 uncultured Micavibrio sp.
TATTGGTTGCGGGAGCCAGATTTGAACTGACGACCTTCAGGTTATGAGCCTGACGAGCTACCGGGCTGCTCCATCCCGCGATCAATGAAAAGATATCATTTGGATAATATCGCTGTATGCTTGGTAACTCTAAGGTAACTGGAGCGTGCGTGGGGTATAACGCATTGCACCACGCCCGTCAACCCTTATATCAGATTTACACGAGTCCGAATTGGCCGAGCACAGATTTTTGGCGGTTTTTCAAGATGTTAACGTCAAACCCGTCGATCATATCTTCAAAAACACGGTGCCAATTAATTTCCGCCTGAAGGTGAATAAAGACCGACCCGAGGCCGAGCGCCGCCCTGTCCATAAACACAAATTCACGCGGGACGGTCACGCCACCATTTGCGCGAGAAATTTCGCGCAGGCGTTCATGAACTTTTTTAGCCGTTTCACGACCGTAAATCCCCTGCTCGGCTTTGCCGATGACGCGTGATGTATCATCGAGCAACGGTTCATATAAAAACCGCGCCCAGATAAGCAATGTTTCAATTTGGTCATTGTTCATATTTTTGAAACCCCATGTTTCAAACGCGTGAACGGCCAATGCTTTGTTATCTGTCTGCAATGCGCGATAGAGGTTAATCACACCTTCGACAAATTCACCACGAAACACGCGCACGCATCCGAAATCGAGAAGGTTTAACCCCAAATCAGGGCGCACAGAATAATTGCCCATATGCGGGTCGCCGTGAATAATGCCGTAATAATAAAGCGGGACATACCACGCGCGGAACATATTCATGGCGATGGTGTTGCGGTCTGCGACCTTTGCATTTTTGAAATTCATAATTTTTGCGCCGTCCATCCATGTGGATGTCAGAAGGCGCGCGGTAGAGAGTTCAGGAATAACGGACGGGACACTCACCCCCGCTTCGTCTTTTAATATCTCTCCATAAAGCGCCGTGCGCTTTGCCTCTAACGTATAATCCAACTCTTCATATAATCTGTCTTTTAATTCATCATGAATATTGGTGGTGATGATGGCCTTATCAAATGACTCGTATAACGAGAACATCAATTTGAGTTGAGAGAGATCGGCCGAGATTGCCGATTGCATATCAGGGTATTGTAATTTGCACGCAACATCACGACCATCAAATAAAGTTGCGCGATGCACTTGCCCCAAACTTGCGGCGGCAGCGGCGTCATGTCCGAATGTTTTGAATTTTGATTCCCAATCCGCACCGAGTTCCGCCCGCATTCTGCGTTTCACAAACGGCCATCCCATCGGCGGTGCATTGGATTGTAAATTTTGAAATGCTTCGGCATATTCGGGTGGCAACGCTTCGGGGATGGTTGCGAGGATTTGCCCAACCTTCATCAACGGGCCTTTTAAATTGCCAAGACGCATCATCAAATCGGCGGCGTGTTGTTCACGTTCAATGGTCATGCCGAATAATTTTTCACCGGCGACTTTGGTGGCCAACCCTGCGACAGCGCTTGAAACCTGACCGTATCGTTTCACGCGTTGTGATATCTTGCCTTTATCAGGTTTTGTTTTCTTTTCCATGCTCTACTATTTTTCCTGTATTCCGTGCAGTGCAGTATAACGATTTCTTTTCAAAACATAAGACAATTTGATACACTGTGATTTGAATTCAAGGAGTCTTCATGCCCAATCAAATATCCATACTGCGTGACCGAATTGTTGTGGCCGCCCTGCCATTGGTCGAAGAACGTGGCTGGTCATGGAAGATGATTATGGATGCTGCCGATGCGTGCGGGATTCAGGATGGATTGGAAACCAGCATATTCCCCAATGGATTGGTTGATGTGGTTGCCCATTTTGGGGACTATACCGACCGTATGATGATGAAGAAACTGGAAAAGATTCCATCTTCCTCTTTACGGAGTAAGGATAAAGTTCGCGTTGCTCTCTTGACTCGTTACGACATTCTGGAAAACCATAAGCCCGCCATCAAAGCCGCCGCCGTTTTCTGGTCAATGCCCGCGCATGTTATTCAGGGGCAGAGAATATTGTGGCGCACCGCCGACCGTATATGGAACTGGGCGGGTGACACGGCAACCGATTACAACCGCCAGACCAAACGCGCCATGCTGGCCTCTATTATTATGGGGACATCCATGGTGTGGATCACCGATGATTCCGAAGATAATATTGTGACTCAGGCCTTTCTTGACCGTCGCCTTGAAAATGTCATGGAATTTGGCCGCGCAATTGGTACAATGAAAAAAGTTGTACCAAATATCTTTAGACAGGCAAACCAGAACAAATGATAAAATCAAAATGGGCTCTGGTTATTGCAACGCTTGCAATAACCTCTTCAATTGTGTCGTTCTCTCATTCCGCAGAGGCACGTTCTATCCTTGATATTCTTTTCGGTGATAAAAAAACCGAAGAACCAAAAGGCCCACCGCCCGAAGTTTCTTTACAAGCTCCGTTTGCAAGCCCTACACCCAAAGGCACAACAACCAATACAGAATTGATGCAGATGTATAATTCTCCATCAGCACAAGAAACGATGACCAGCACCTCGCTTGATCAGCCGCACCGCAGCCCCCAACAAATATCGGAATGGGTATCAGGAATTGTATCCCAAGCCATGACCATCTCCCCCGAAACATGGGATGCTGATTTTGCAAAAATTTCTCCAAATTTTACGTCTTATGCAACACAGGAATATAAAACCTATGTGCAAAGTGTAAATTTGGTTTCAATCCTGACCAGTAACCAAATGCGATTACAGGCGATTTCAAACGATAGCGCTATCGTTGCCAAAGAAGGCGCAATTGACGGGACATATCACTGGTTGGTTCAGGTTCCATTGATGACCTCTTTTTATAAAACAGATATGAAAGAGGTTGATAAAAACGCCCAATCCCAAAACCAAAACCTGTTGGTTCAGGTACAGGTCGGGCGCGTTCAACCCAAATCCAACACCGATATCGGTTTGGTGATTGAACGCTGGCGCGTTTCATCTGGAACGACCCAATAATTAACCGCCTTACTACCATTTTTCCTCTTGTCACCCCCGCCCCCTTTGGCTAGGGTGACGCTCGATTTTTAACGGGAGCCAATACAAATGTCCGAAGCCGCAAGAAAAACATCAGAAGACGAAACCGCCGATGTCGGTGGTGTTGCTGGGAAACGCCTGAAATCATTCCTTGACCGTGTTGAACGTCTGGAAGAAGAGAAAAAAGGCCTCGCCGACGATATTAAAGAAATCTATGCCGAAGCCAAAGGCACGGGGTTTGACGTTAAAACCATGCGCAAAATTCTGAAACTGCGCAAAATGGAAACCGATAAACGCCGCGAAGAAGAAGAACTTCTGGAATTATATAAGGCCGCTATCGGTCTGGAATAAAACGATAATTTTGCGATTAACCAGTTTTTCATATCTTTTCTGTATAGAGATAGGGAGAACAGGTTAAGCAAAATGTCGGGAAACGCCCCCTTATCAGAATTAATGAACGCCATGATTTCGCGGTTGGAATACACCCATCCCGCAGACATGGAAGCTGCGCCAGAGGAAAAACACTGGAAGCTCATCAGCCTTTATGCGTCCATCGATCCTGTTCTGGCATCCCTTTATAAACAATATCTGGAAGCCAAAGAAAATTTAGGAAAATTGCTGGTTGCTGGCGGGGCACAAGACCCCATGACCGAAATTGCGTGGGATATGCATGACAGTTTGCGCTCGGCGGTTGAAACCCGTTTGCTGGAACTCAAAGATGATAAAGCAACATCAGGCCGTGTGGCAGCTATTCAGGCACATCATTCGGCTAACCATATGACCGCCAAAATCAAAAAATCGACCCCTGCCCAATCTCTGGAAGACATGATGGCCTTTATGTTATGGGCGGGAATGGTCATGAAAGACAGTGCCCAAACCCAATACGATATCCGCCGCGACTTCTACAAAGCCTGTTAATCCGCGATATATGGGTGGATATTCTCGGTATATCTGACAGTCATTATTGCTCCGAATCTCCCACACCTCTATATTTTCCCTATGTTTTTGAGGAAAATTTTCATTTCCGTTTTTAGCCTGATTCCGCTCCTGCTGATTGCTGGGACGGTCTTTGCCGCGACCACGGTTCCGTT
>CAZVSN010000102.1:0-4091 GCA_964629455.1 uncultured Micavibrio sp.
AACGCTCGATTTTCCAGAAAATTCATCAGATACGATGACAACATTGAAATGGGTTTCGCCGCCGTCTTTATATCCTGCGTGACCTTTATGGCTTTCACTGAAATCTGTGACGGTCAGATAAATAGGGGTTAGCTCTTTCTGAAGAATGCTGGTAATACGGTCGCGCAATGACATTTTTCTTTGTTCACTTTCACTTTCCATTCTATCATAATTTTATATGCCAAAGATATTTTTAAAACCCAATTCACCCGAATTTGATGATGGTCGCGGGCCAAAACGCCCGACGGGCACGCGGCATTGCGATATGCCTGATTGTGATGCGGCGGGGGAGTATCGGGCCCCGAAAGACAGGGGATTAACGTCCCATTACTGGTTTTGTCTGGAGCATGTGCAAGAATACAATAAAGCATGGAATTATTTTTCCGGTATGTCGATGGCGGAAGTTGAGGATTATATCAATACCGCAACTGTATGGGACAGACCCACCCGCCGTTATGACAGCATGGCTGCTGCCACCGAAGCCCTGAAACAAAAGGCATGGCAGACGTATAATTTTACCGAGGAAGAAGCCCCGCGTACCCGTCATTATGATGCGGCATCGCGTCAAACCCCTGAATTTGAGGCTTTGGTGGTTATGGGGTTAGAGCCGCCCGTGACTTTGGCCGATGTGAAGGCCAAATATAAGGTTTTGGCCAAGAAATATCACCCTGACCTGAATGGCAGAGATGCCGAGGCCGAAGAGTTATTGAAGAAAATCAATATGGCCTATACGATATTAAAAATGGCGTATCAAAAATTTGAATCGCTGCCTGAACACCCTGATGAAAGAAAGTCATAAGTCGTGGCAAATAAAGACAATACCAATTCACGTCAAAACCAAGAGCCGATGTCGATGGCATTTGATGTGACCAATTTAACAGCCAATAATCCGCGGCATATTTCTATCCCTGATAAAATGTACAGCGTGAAAGACACATTCGGGTTGGAGATTGATTGGCAGGTTCCTGGATATAGTCACGATATGCCCAACGTCCCCGCGATTGACCCTGCGTATCAATTTGACCATGACACGACGCTGGCTATTCTTGCTGGATTTGCATTTAACCGCCGCGTGATGATTCAGGGTTTCCATGGAACAGGAAAGTCCACCCATATTGAGCAAGTTGCTGCGCGCCTCAATTGGCCATGCGTGCGGATTAATCTGGATTCCCATGTCAGCCGGATTGATTTGCTCGGCAAAGATATGATTGTCCTGAAAGAAGGAAAACAAATTACCGAATGGAAAGAGGGGTTGTTGCCATGGGCATTACAAAACCCTGTTGCATTGGTATTTGATGAATATGATGCGGGTCGCCCCGATGTGATGTTTGTTATTCAACGCGTGCTCGAAGCCGAAGGGCGTTTGACACTCCTTGACCAGAACCAAGTTATTCGTCCGCACCCTGCGTTCCGTCTGTTTGCGACGGCAAATACGGTTGGTCTGGGCGATGCAACGGGTTTGTATCATGGCACGCATCAATTAAACCAAGGGCAGTTGGATAGATGGAATATTGTCACCATCCTCAATTACTTGTCGCATGATGACGAAGTCAAAATTGTGATGGCGAAGGTTGAGGGGGCGAATGCCGTGCAGGTTGATAAAATGGTGAAGATGGCAGCACTGACCCGTGAGGGATTTAAAAATGGCGACCTGTCAACATTGATGTCGCCGCGCACGGTGATTAGTTGGGCAGAAAATATCAATATTTTCCATGATTGTGAAATGGCATTTAAATTGAGCTTCCTCAATAAATGCGACGAGATGGAACGCCCGATTATTGCCGAATATTATCAACGCGTTTTTGGAATCGATTTATCGATTTAGGATTCTTATTTAGCTTTGACGGGCAGGGTGATGGTTACGGTTGTGCCGACACCCACTGTTGATTCCAGTTCCAGTTTCCCGCCGTGGAGTTCCGCCAGTTCTTTGGTAATGGCAAGCCCCAGACCCGTGCCTTCGTGATTGCGGGTGAAGCTGTTTGCCGCCTGTTCAAACGGTTTGGTGACATAGCGCAATTTGCTGGCCGGAATACCGATGCCCGTATCGACAAAGCGCATGGTAATCATGCCATCTTGTTCATAGCTTGCAATGCGGACTTCTCCGCCTGGTTTGGTGAATTTAACGGCGTTAGAGAGAACGTTCAGAATCATCTGCATAATCGCGCGGCGGTCGCCCACGATTTGCATGGCATCATTTTCAGGGATAGACGACAGAATTTTAACCTGCGCATCCAATGCGCGCCCTTCTATCATATGGCTTGCCAGACGAATAACTTTGTACACGTTGAAATCTTCGACATCTAACGTGTATTTTCCTGCCTCTATTTTCGACATATCCAAAATATCGGTAATCATATCGAGCAAGTGTTCGCCGCTTTCACGGATGCCGCCAATATAGTCGAGATATTTTTCAGTGCCGATTGGCCCCAGCATTTGCCGTTGCATCATTTCAGAAAAGCCGATGATGGCATTTAATGGTGTGCGGAGTTCGTGGCTCATATTCGCTAGAAACTGTGATTTAGCTGCATAGGCGCGTTCTGCGGATTCTTTGGCCTGTTGCAGATTTTGTTCATATTCGTTGCGTTCTGTCACATCCTGCATAATTCCGAACAGGGCGGACACGTCGCCTTCGGCATCCAGTTCGCAACGCCCTTGGAGTACGATAAAGCGGGCTTCTCCGCTTGGGCGCATAACACGAAATTCCATTTCGTAAGTTTTTCGTTCAATCATGGCGCGTTGAAAAGATTGCGCCATACGCCCACGGTCGCGACGGTGCATCATATTATTGATGCTGTCGAAGGTTGGGGTGAATGTATCGGGTGTTACACCAAAAATACGATAAAGTTCGCGCGAGAATTCCAGTTTTTCTTCGCCGATGCGCCACATCCAATGTCCCATGCGGCCAATTGATTGGGCTTCGGACAGTTGTTGTTCGCGGCGCAAGAGTTCTGATTCATGGCGTTTTGATTCCGTCAGGTCGCGGCAGACCAACATCAATTGACCTTCATGCGGTTTGACACGGCAATCGAGCCAATGGGTTGCTTTTGATGTTCCTTGAATGCGGCATTCAAATGCAATCATTTCGCTGTTGATTGAAACGGGGCTGTCTTTGCTTTCCTGAAACAGGTTTTTGAACAAAGGTTGGACGTTTGAACGGTCTTCGGTATTGACCATGTCCAAAAAGTTTTTTCCCTTTACATCATCTGGTGCAAGGCCGAGAGCCATATAAAATGTTTCATTGGCTTCGATAATTTTTCCACGCGGGCTGAGCAATAACATAAAATCATTGCCCATGTTCACGAGGGATGGAAGAAAAATGTTCCAGTCTGAGGCGGGTTTTTGTTCTGCCGCAGGTGCGGATGTTATGGGTTTCGCAGGTTTAACCAACGCATCTATAAAGGAAGTGAGATCATTCCCTTCTTTATCATTTTTATCGCCCAAAGTTGATACAACCAAATAGGTGCGGCCATCCTGCAAATCAAGGTTATCAAAGCGAAGAGATATAGGTTTTGATTTTTTATTGAGCAATGGAACAACGCCATGTTCGCCAGAAGTAATGGATGATGTCCATGCATCACCATTCTGGTCGCTATTATCATCATGACCAAAGCCAAATATGGGACGGTCGCGCATGGCATCATCAGGGTTGGTAAATTGGATTAAATCCCTGAACGCAATGTGGGACAGGTTTCCATCTTTTAGCCCCAGAATTTTCATCATATCAGGGGAAGCAAATATCATTTTGCCATCTTTGCCCACAACCAGCCGTGAGATTTCAACGGGTTTTGGTTTTTGGGGAGCGGGGGACGAGGAATTGGCAGGGGATTTTTTCTTGGCCGTTACCACAGATTTGCGCGCGCCCTGAAGCGCCAGTTGCGCGGAGCGACCAGATGTTTTGGCAACTGTTTTCGCGGCAGATTTACCAGTTTTATTCGACGTGTTTTTGGTGGGCATAAAAGAAATTCCAAGGTGCTGCGTATGTCGTGATTGCAAGGCGCGAATCGATTCGTTCAGTATGCCATAAATGGAATCGCGACCCTATAAAAATATCT
>CAZVSN010000103.1:0-2187 GCA_964629455.1 uncultured Micavibrio sp.
TTAAAACAATTCCATCAACATACATCGTGCGGCGCCACCACCATAGGTTTGGATGGTTGGCAAATCGGAATGCACAATTTCCGACACATGTTTCAGGAATTTTTCTTTCTGGGCATCGGTATAGGCGCGGTAGGCTGACCCCGACATCACCAATTTCTTTGTGCCGTCTGCGGATACCAATTCAAGGGCATTGCCACAGAAATCCAGCAATTGTTCGTTGCTGATTTCAATGATGTCGCGTCCCGTGGATTCGAGTTTTGCGCGGACGCGGGCGCGGTCTTCGGGGAGTATACAGTCCAGACATACGCCGATATAACCCGTTCCGATAAACATCATGACATCGGTATGATAGACGGGTTTCCCGACATGATTGCGGGTTTCAAATGGGACATAGTCATACCCCATTTTTGCACACCATTGTTTGGCAAGCGTTTGGTTGGCGCGTGCCGATATGGCAGAGAAAGCAATTTTATGCACCCTGTCCATCCACAGGGCCGATGTCCCTTCTAATCCGATATTATTTTGTTCTGCATCTGACATATCGTCCATGACGCGATAGGTTTGTTCGAGAATTTGTTTGAAATGCGGGCGGCGTTCAATACGGCGGTTCTGATTAAGCATGGGGTAGTAAATAATGCCGCGTGTTCCGTCATCCAGAATATGGGTGGAGGCCCAGTTGGGAAAAATATCATCGGGACTGTCGGTATGCCCCAGAACGGTGGTGACCGTTATCCCCGCCGCCACCAACCTGTCGCGAAAGGCCAGAAATTCACCCCGTGCGGCCTGTTGTACGGCATTGATATCCGCAGGGTCGGGATGTTGATAGCTGTTTGTTTCCATGGTTTGGACATTACAGTGGAACCGCACAGGTTCGGTCATCCAGACATGAGAAGCGGATTGGCGAGGGTGTTTATCAGTCATTGATTTTTTCTTTCTGTGAGGGAAGGAGTCTTTTAGAGAGAAAAGATTTCATCGGATATTCTATATAACGGTAAGTCAGATGGGAATAGATAATGACAGTTACAAGAATAGCAAAGATCATGTTGTTATTGGACAAAGAAAATTTTTCAAAGCAGAATGTGCAAACAAGGATAACAAGCATTTGGTTGAGATAAATCGAGTAAGAGATTGTGCCCAAATATCGTATATCCTTTAACCCACGAGAGAGCCGTCCTTGTTCAAAAGCAAAGAGAATAATCATCACAAAAAATAGCGGGGGCGCGAGAAAGTCAGTTATAAATTTCGGTTCTGGGCGCAGAAAAACAATCAGGGAAAGCGTTGCAATACATAGGGTTTCATAGAGTGTTGCGTGTTTTATGTCGGGTAGATTTTTATATCGGTGGAACACACGATAGGCGACAATTCCCAATAAGAAAGACGCCAAACCACGCAATAAGCCCATGTTGATAACAGAATAAATATTCATATAATGAACATTGAGATGATGAAAATTCAGCGCGATGAAAATAAAGCATAAGGCGGATAGGCCCATTAAATATAGGCTGGGTGTATTTTTTCCAATCAATAAAATAAATATCAGGCTAACCCAGAATTCAACCGAAATTGACCATGACGGATAATTCCACAAGAGTAATCCTAGATCTTTATTCAGCCCGATATTGTGAGTGAGGGTTAGTTGTTGGGCGAGTGTTGAAATCAAACTTGTTTCAGGGGCAGGAATTTCTGATTTAATCAATAGATAGGCAATGGTATAGGCAGCCAGAGTAAAAATATGAAGGGGATAGAGGCGAATGAATCGCGCCAGAATAAAATCCCGTTTTGTGGTATCAGGTTTTTGAAAATGATAGGTGTGGGTCAGAATAAATCCACTGAGCATAAAAAAGAAATCAACAGCCAGATGCCCCGGCCAATGGCTGTTTAAATGGAACAAAATCACCATCAGCGCCGCAAGGCCCCGCATGGATTCTAATGCATTGAAATGATTTGATTTTATGCCCATTACCCCTAAAGGATATAACCCAATGATTTAAATTGAGATTAAAAAAGGCAGCTAAAACTCATAAAATTGCCACAATATTATGACAATATAAAAGGATAGGGAGATCGAGTTTCAGCAAAGATACCTCAAAATCCTTATACCTCAGACACCATAGACCGACCACACCTTGAAGCCCGATGTCAGTTTCCTCCTGACATCGGGCCTATTCTTTATATTTTGGTCTGCAA
>CAZVSN010000103.1:2287-4014 GCA_964629455.1 uncultured Micavibrio sp.
ACCCGTTCATATTCTGACAGGCTGTCGATTTGTTGTTGGCGTTGGCGACGTTCTGTCGACATTTGGTTGGTATATTTCATCAGGATGCTTTTCATTCTTTCCTTCATTTGTGAGGCAAGGGCTTGTTCCTGTGATAATGGAATAGGGCCATAGACGCGGTAGCGTGTGATGTCATCGCGGAGAGCTTGTCCAATCAAAGCCGCATATTTATTGACAATTTCACGGTCAACAAGAACGTGTTTATGTTCGTGTTCTAAAATGGCAGTGTGCATACAACTGCCCTTTGGAAAATTGCTGGCAACATAAATTGTTGGTTTGATGTGCATATACACTTCCATTGAATCGTGCCAATAACAGATTTGACCTGTTGTTCGGTTGGTCATTGTTCCGAAATTCATTCTTTGTTGCGTTTCAATTCCCCCCTTCATTAATCCGCCGACATCGGTAATGACGTTGCTGGAATAGGGGCTGACGGTGGACACGCTGAAATTATCGAGCTGTTTTTCCGAGAGGGTGAAGTTATAGAAAACCTGATCAGTCGAAGTGTGGATATTGATTTTCGGAGAGTCCGATGGCGAACACCAATTATCATTTCCCGCAAACACCTGTGTTGGGGGAGCAATCAGCGAAAGCAGTATCAAAAGCGCATAAAAATATCGTACGAACATTCGTTTTAAATCCATATTCACACCACCATACATGACAAGTATAGAATCACAAGATTAACAAATTGTCAGTCTTGTCAGGAAAAGCTATAATGATGGCCACATTAACAATGAGGTTGTTTTATGATTTTCTTGGCACAAATTATCAGTCTGGCTATCCAGTGTTATATTTTTATTATTATTCTGCACATTGCGGTGTCTTGGTTGGTGATTTTCAAGGTTCTGGATATTGCAAATCCGCAAGCGCGGAATCTGGTTGCTTTGCTTCAGAAAGTCACAGACCCTGTTATGAAACCTGTTCAAAAATATGTCCCGCCGATTGCCGGCATTGATTTGACCCCTGTGATTGTCATTATAGGGTTACAAATTCTGAACAATGTTGTTTGGCAGATTTTTGCTTAAACGTTTTTCGGGGTATCGTCGGATGGTGTTATTGTGACATCTTTTGGTTCCATTGAAGATTCTGTGGCTTCTTGGATGTCTTGAGGTTCTGCGGCTTCGGCAAGGGTTTCGGCGTAGATATTTCGTCCCTTTTTGAATTTGCTGGTGCCTGTATAGCAAACCCATGACCATACCCCCAGACAGAAAGAGCACAGCAGCAGAATAATCGCCCATGTGTTGGTCATTGACCCGATATCGAATTGGCGGTCTTCGACTTCGTCCTGAATACAATCGGACATTTCCCGACCATTCAGGTCAATATAGGATTTGGTCAGGTCAAGACGGACATCGATACGGTTGCCTGTGAGCGGGCCATCAAATCGTAATGCATCGGTTGTTTGCAACCATGTCCCGATTTGTGCCTGTTTACAGCCTTCGAGTAAATCGCGTTCCAGAGAATTTGCCTGAGCATCGCCATAGTATTTGGCATAGTTGCCAATCGCGCTATCATATTTTGTTTTTAAAGAGTCAAGACGCCCGATTTGGTATTGCCCAGCGAGCCATGTTCCAATGGTTGCAACCAGAGAAACAAAAGAAAACAATGCCCAGAGTTTCCACCGCCCTGTAAGGCCAGTTCCTGAAATCAGAATATGTGGAAAGCGCATTGAAATCATGATTATA
>CAZVSN010000104.1:0-3854 GCA_964629455.1 uncultured Micavibrio sp.
CAATCGTTCCAATGTTACAATGTGGCTTGTCGCGTAAAAACTTCTCTTTTGACATGTGAATAACCTCTGTCTTAAATAATAAAAAAATTAATAAACAAAAATTCGCGCCGCCAAATACAAAGTTTTTGGAAGAGGTCGCAAAACTGTGGGTTTTTTAGGAAAATTATGAGGTGATGTCAACTGGAATTTGAACGTATATTTGATAATATACAACCACCAGCGCAAGGGGGGCGCAATAGGGGGCACAATCAAGACTACATACCGCTACTTTGTTTCATCTGAAGAAGCTGTGCCGGCTTAATTTTCGGGGATTTGCCCGACCCGCCACGTCCGCCGCCAAATCGTTCATTCTCGCTCATCTCTTTTTCCAGAAGAGCATCAATATCAGGAATGCGCCCCTGCTCAATCTCCATCACACAGGCACGAAAGAAATTGGTGCATTTTTCTTCCCACCCATAAATTTTACCGCGCCAATCCTCACGCTTAATGCGTAAATCAGTCACTTCCCACATTCCCTGATGGGGCAGAGCCTTCAACCAAAGGATTTGCTCGACACTATGTTTCCCAGGCTCAGGGTTGTCATAGAATATTTGAAGTTCAGCTTCGATTTCAGTGGCATCAGGGTTCATGCGCACTTCGGCACTGCAGGTTTTTTCATTGTCACAGGCAGACCACGGGCAAGTTTCGTAAGAGCCCAGTACATAACTGACTCCCAATTTCTGCAAAAAATCTCCTAATGACAACCGCATAGGCTCTTCTTATCGGATTTAACCCGCCTCTTCAACTCTTGAATAAATAACTCCGTCTTTCAATTCTACAGAAATCTGGTCGCCCTGTCGAATATGGGCGGTTGATGTCACAGGCTGCCCCTGTTGATTGCGAACCAAAGCATATCCGCGCCCAAGAATTGATTTGAAGGATAAGGCCTCTAATAATTTTGACTGGGCTTGCAAATGAATATTTCTATGTTCAATTCCCCTCTGCATCGCCGATTGAAACCGTGACAAAGAAAAATCAAGATTTTTAGAGGCCATCACCACCATTTGTTGCGGCGAAACCAATCTGGTTGCAACTTTTAAAATAGATTGCTGGGCTATCTGAAGATGTTTTCCCAACCCATGTTGCAAAGAAGCCGACACATGATCAAGCCGTTGCGCGCGAAAATCAAGAAACCGTTCTGGTCGCCCCAATCGCGCAGCAATATGCCCCAGATTATCGGCCTTCGCACTGGTCATTCGTGACAAACTTTGCACCAAACGAACCCGACACTCATCCACAAATCCTGCAATCTGAATACGCTCAGGAACAGCTAATTCTGCGGCTGCCGTGGGTGTCGGCGCACGCAAATCTGATGCAAAATCAATCAATGTTGTATCTGTTTCATGCCCCACCGCCGATATCAAAGGAATGCGGCTATTCGCGGCGGCACGCACAACAATTTCTTCGTTAAAGGGCATTAAATCTTCGAGCGATCCACCGCCACGCGCCACAATCAACAAATCGGGACGCTGCGCTTCAGGCATTGCATTAAACCCGTCAATAGCCGCAGCAATTTCATGCTCTGCCCCAGCGCCCTGCACCCGTACGGGCCACACCAAAACGGGACGGGGAAACCTGTCATTCAAACGATGCAAAATATCCCGAATAACAGCGCCCGTTGGCGATGTGACAACGCCTATTCTTTCGGGCAAAAACGGCCGTTTCTTTTTGCGGGATTCATCGAACAACCCTTCCGCAGCCAACCGCTTCTTGCGGTCTTCGAGCATCTTGAGTAAGGCTCCAGCGCCCGCCAATTCCATGCTTTCAACAACCATTTGATAGTTGGACCTTGCAGGATAGCTGGTGATGCGCCCTGTACAAATCACATCCAACCCCTCTTCGGGTTTAATAGACAATTTGCCAAGCGTTGCGCGCCAACAAATAATATTCAGAACAGAATCTGCGTCTTTAAGATCGGAATATAAATGCCCCGATGTATGCACCTTGACCTTAGATAATTCGCCCCGCACGCGGACGCGGGCATAGGTATCCTCTAACGTGCGTTTCAACGAATACGCCAGCTCAGATACAGTCAATTCGGGAACATTACTACCTTCGGTCATAGGCAGAGAGTATCGCGGACAATCTCGTTTGTCTATGAAAGCAATTTGTAATAGTAGCGCCCGCCGACAAATTGATCATTGATGCGCGCATAATACGGGTGCTGCCCAATCAACTGATATCCTGTTGATTCATAAAGAGAAATCGCAGCCTCTTGCGTTTCACGAACATCCAGATTAATCACGCGGAACTCTTCTTTCATAGCAGATCGTTCCACGGTGTCCAACAAACGACGGGATAAACCCTGTCCCCGCGCCCAAGGGGTAATAAACAATCCTGTCAACGTCACTGACGATGCCTGAGCTTCATTGTTTTTAGGGGGGCGAATAAGTTGGGCAGACCCACAAATCACACCATCGAGCCGCGCAACAAAAAGAGTGCGCGCGGGCATAGCCAAAACACCCTGCCAGAACCGCTCTAAAATGGCTCGATTAGGAAGTTCCAACCATCCAAACCCGCCACCCGCTTCAATTGCGGCCTCGGTCGCATCACATAAATCATTCAAATCCCCGACAGACAAAGACTCCGTGACCATTTCAATCGCGGGAACAGGTTTTAATGATTTTTGTTGCGAAACATCTGACATGATTTTTCTGTCTCCGTTACTTTTTTCTAATTGTCTGTATCTGTTGATTTAATCACAAACATCTAAATAAAAAGAGAAGAAAATCAGAAATCTATGCTGCATCGCGCCCAGATGGGGCTTTAGTTTTGATAAGGGAAAAAATAACCCCAAAGGCCAATACGCCAACGGTAATTGCCATTGAAACAATCGGGGAAATATGGCCGATAAACCCATTGTAGAAAACCTTGCCCCCGATAAAGATAAGGACAATTGATAGCGCATACCCCATATATTTGAACCGATCGAGCATAGCCACAACCGCGAAATACATGGTTCTTAACCCAAGAATGGCAAAAATATTGCTGCTATAAACAACAAAAGGTTCGGTGGTAATGGCAAAGACCGCAGGGACACTATCTAGGGCAAAAATCAAATCCATAAACTCAATACAGATAAGTGCCATAAAAAGAGGCGTGACATAGGTCACCATTGCCCCTGATTGGTGGTGGGGAAGCTTGACCAAAAAATTGTGCCCATCAATTTCTTTGGTAAACCGTAAATGTTTTTGAAAGAATTTGATCAATGCACTGTCATCTAAATTTTCATCATCATCGCCCGCAAACAGCATCTTGATGCCTGTAAAAATAAGGAAGACAGCGAAAAGATATAAAACCCAGTGAAAATTCTGAACAATAACCAGCCCAGATCCAATCATGATCCCGCGCATCACCAGAACCCCAACAATCCCCCAGAGCAAGATGCGATGCTGATATTTGCGGGGGATAGCGAAATAACCCAATATCAGGGACATCACGAATAAATTATCAAGGGATAGCGACAATTCTATAAAATATGCCGTGAAATAATCAATTCCATGGGCTTGCCCCATATTGCTCCAAAGCCAGACCCCGAACAAACATGCCAAAAGCACATAGAACCCTGTATAAATAAGGCTTTCTTTGGTTTCAATCACTTTGTCCTTGCGATTCAAAACACCTAAATCAAGAACCAGTAAAAAGGTAATCATAGCAAAAAAGGACAGCCAGACCCCAACGCTCTGCCCGATAAGCTGTGTATCCAGAATTTGCAGAAACGTGTCAAACGAAGTCATTCACAAAATACCTTGCTAGAAAATATATGTCCTCTTTATCTTTCTACAGGGAAAGCAAGGAAAGGTCTAGTGCGCAGT
>CAZVSN010000105.1:0-3807 GCA_964629455.1 uncultured Micavibrio sp.
TCAATTTCGGCATATAAAATGGTCGGGTCAACACCTGCCTCGGCAACCACTTTGCCCCACGGGTCAATAACCATTGAATGACCATATGTTTTGCGTCCGCCGTCATGCGTCCCGCATTGCGCAGGCGCAATCACAAAAGCCCCATTTTCAATGGCACGCGCACGCAGCAAAACGTTCCAATGCATTTCACCGGTTGATACTGTGAATGCAGCGGGCACGGTTAAAATATCCGCACCACCTTGTGACAATGTCCGATACAAATGGGGAAAGCGCACATCATAACAAATGGTCATACCCACTATTCCAAAATCTGTTTTGGCATTAACGGCTTTATCCCCCGCCACAATCAATTCGCTTTCGCGGCGGCTTTCACCACTTGGTAAATCTACATCAAACAAATGAATTTTGTTATAGGATGCAACCACCTCACCCGCAGGGGAAAACAAATAACTGCGGTTATTTAGCCGACCATCATCCAGCTTCACCGCAATCGACCCCAAAAGCAGTGTAACGTTCAATTCTTTTGCCAATTCGACAAATCGGACAATAAAAGGATGGGTTGCCTCATCATACGCCCCCATACGTTTTTTATCCGCGCCATCCACCATAAAATCAGAATTTTCAGGCGTTGCAATAAATGTTGCGCCTGCGCCTGCTGCCTCACGAATTTGTGTTGTGACATATTCCAGATTGGCGGCAACATCAACGCCACTGGTCATTTGGATAAGAGCGATTTTCATTGATTAAACTGCCAGCATCGCATCCAGTTTTCCGGACTCTTCCAATGCACGAATATCATCATACCCACCGACAGGAACACCATTGATAAAAATCTGCGGCACTGTTTTGCGCCCACCCGATTTTTCAACCAATGCCACCCGCGCAGCATCATCCCCCGTCACATCAACTTCTGAATAATCAACATCCTTGGCATCCAATAAATGTTTGGCACGCACACAATACGGACAATAGGTAGTGGTATAAATTTCAATCTTTGCCATGACGATCCCTTTTTCCTTAATTCAGAAACAAAATAGCGCCTTCCCCAAAAATGTAAATAACCGAAAAAGAATGCACGAATAGGTTGTATTTTATCCGAAAGACGTATATACATAGGGTTGTATTCGTAAAAACAACTAAAATCTGGGGTTAACATGACATATACAGGGAATGCACAGTTAAAATTCGACGACACACCTGCCATCCAATCCATGTTGCGATCAAGTCTTATCAGCAAAAACATCACTATTCGCGGGCATCGCACGTCTATCCGGCTGGAACCAGAAATGTGGGATGCTCTGCGTGATATCGCAACCCGCGAGGGTACAACCATTCACAATATCTGCTCCCTCATCGCCATCCGCAAAGTGGATGAAAGCTCTCTTACAGCCTCTATCCGCGTTTTCCTGATGCTCTACTATCGGGCTGCCACCACCGCCGAGGGGCACGCCCGCGCAGGCCACGGCAGTTTTGAATATATGAAACGCCGCGCCCGCGTGACCGAAGAAATCCTGCTGGGCAAACCCGCGAATTAAAGAAGATGGTATCAGGTGCAGAATCCTGATACCATGATTGTATGAAATTACCTGATAAAGACTTAATTCTCCGCACGCTTGAAGAAGCTGGAGTCCCCCTTTCCAAACGCGACCTATGTTCCTTTTTCAAAATCAAAGGCGAAGCACAGCGAATTGTTTTTAAAAACGTCCTGCGCGAAATGGAAGATGACGGGCTGCTCATCCGTGAAGACGGAAAAACCTATAAAATCGCTGATGCCCTCCCCACCGTCTGCGTCGTTGAAATTACCGAAATTGATATTGATGGTGATTTGCTGGCAACACCCGCCGAATGGCAAGAAGATGTTCAGGGCAAACCACCCCGCATTGAAATCATTCCGGAACGCATTGGACATGCCGCATTGAAACCGGGTGACCGCGCGCTTGTCCGCGTCCGCAAGGTTGAACCCCATCTTTACGAAGCCGCCATCCTGAAAAAAGTGGATGCGGTCAAAGCCCGCGTTGTCGGATTTATTCGCCAAGTCAAAGAAGGATATATCCTGTCCCCTATTGACCGCCGCGCCAAACATGATTTTGATTTGCCGTCCACGGAATTAAATGGCGCAAAACCAAACCAGATTGTGGTGGCAGATATTCTGCCGTCCCGTTCCGAACTCCGTAAAAAAGTCCGCGTGAGCGAGATTATCGGCGAGATTGATGACCCGAAAGCCATATCACTCATGGCATTATATGAAGCTGGGTTGCGACCGTTCTTTCCTGAATCAGTCATTGAATCAACACATGACATGGTTGTGCCCCCCCTTGGCAAACGAACCGATTTGCGGGATATCCCGCTGGTCACCATTGACGGTAAGGACGCGCGCGATTTTGATGATGCTGTTTTTGCCGAACCCGATACTGACAGCAATAATGTCGGCGGATATCATCTGGTTGTGGCCATTGCCGACGTTGCGTATTATGTTCGCTCTGGCTCACCGCTTGATAAAGAAGCCTATCTGCGCGGTAACTCCACCTATTTTCCTGACCGCGTTTTACCGATGTTGCCGGAAAAATTATCAAATGATTTATGTTCGCTCCGTCCGCATGAACCACGCGCGACACTTGCCGTTCATATGTGGATTAATGAAAACGGAAAACTCCTCCGTTACAAATTCGTGCGCGGGTTAATGTTATCGCGTGCCCGCCTCACCTATGAACAGGTGCAAGCCGCTGTTGACGGACAAACCGATGATACAACCGCACCATTGATGGACAGCGTTATTCGTCCATTATACACCGCATGGAAAATTCTGGATAAGGCCCGCGTGAAACGTGGGGCGCTCGACCTAGATATTCCTGAACGCAAAATTGTGGTCAATGATGCTGGCGAAATGACGGGTGTTGCCGTGCGTGAACGGTTGGACGCACATAAAGTTATTGAAGAATTTATGATTTTGGCAAACGTTGCAACCGCATCTGCCCTCGAAGACAAACGCGCGCCCTGTGTCTATCGTATTCACGACCGCCCGACGGGTGATAAATTGATGAATGCGCGCAACTTCCTCGAAGCATTCGGATTATCTTTGCCCAAAGAAGGGATTGCAGGCCCTGCGCAGCTCAACCATTTGCTGACCAAAGCCAAAGAAATGCAAACGGGTTTCTTGATATCTGAAATTATTCTGCGTTCCCAAGCACAGGCAGTGTATCACCCCGAAAATATTGGTCACTTCGGCTTGGCGCTTGATAAATACGCGCATTTTACATCACCTATTCGTCGTTATGCCGACCTTGTCGTGCATCGTTCCCTCATTAAAGCCTATGATCTGGGCGAAGGTGAATTGACGGACGTGGAAACGGTCAAGATGTTTGAAATCGCAGATCATATATCCGCAACAGAGCGCACATCGGCCGAGGCTGAACGCAATGCCGTTGACCGTTTTACCGCAGCATACCTCCGTGATAAAATCGGGATGGAATGTATTGGGCGTATCTCTGGCGTCACGCGTTTTGGTTTGTTTATCAAATTACAGGATACAGGCGCCGATGGTTTAGTCCCTATTCGCTCTCTGCCGAGCGATTATTACGTCCATGACGAAGCCAATCACGCATTGGTCGGAAAACGCACAGGGCGCGTATTCCGTTTGGGTGCACCCGTTGTTGTTCGTGTTTTAGAAGCCGACCCGATTACCGCCAGCACAGTGTTCGAACTCGTCAACGGCGAAGCAGGTGCCGAAGTGGCTGGATATAAATCCAAAGGCCATTCCGCGCCCTTCTCTCACCGCAAGGGCAAAGATTTTGGCAAAAAAGGGAAATT
>CAZVSN010000106.1:0-3759 GCA_964629455.1 uncultured Micavibrio sp.
CAGTGGGCGTGGGCGAAGATATCGAAGATTTGCAACCTTTCCATCCGCAGGAATTTGCCAGAGGCCTTGTTGGTTTAGGGGCGTAGCGGCTTTATAGAAAGTGGCGTAGACGAAAAGCGGTTTTTCCTGTATTCTATAAAGAAAAGGAAAAACCATGTCGTTTCTGTCGTCTTTTAATAAATCCAAGAAATTTACCGATCCCGATGAAGCATTTGAAGAGATTAAAGCCATTTATGGCGAAGCGCGGGAACTTTTGCTGGGCGGCTTTAACGCTTTTTCCAAAAGCACAGAATTTCCAAAAGGTCGTATTTCAGCCAATTACCCATATATGAAGATTACGGTTGAGAATGCCAAACGGGTAGATAGTCGTCTGTCATACGGATTTGTATCGCGTCCCGGAACATATTCAACAACCCTGACCCGTCCTGATATTTTTGATCATTATTATCGTGACCAAATTGCATTGTTGATGAAAAACCATAAGGTTCCTGTTGAAATAGGGATTAGCAATACGCCCATTCCCATTCACTTTATTCTGGGTGAGGATTTCCATGTCGAGGGTGATTTAACCACCCGCCATATGGAGGCATTGCCAGACATATTTGATTTACCCGATCTGTCGATCATGGATGATCAGATTGCAAACGGAACCCATTTCCCGAATGATGATGAAGATAAACCATTGTCATTATTTACAGCGCCGCGCGTTGATGTGTCATTGTTGCGTTTAAAACATTATTGCGGAACCAATGCCGCGCATTTTCAAAATTATGTGATTTTTACCAACTATCAATTTTATATTGATGAGTTTATTAAGATTGCCCATGACCTGATGTCGCCCAAGGAAAATGCGGAACACAGGGCCGCCAGCGCCGAGTATGAATCCTTTGTTGAGCCAGGGAATAAAATCACCAACAATAAAAATCTGTCTGGGTCTGCGCCAGATGTTGCTGGCGATTCTTTGCGCCGTATGCCGCAAATGCCTGCGTATCATTTGAAACGTGCGGATGGTTCCGGAATTACCATGGTCAATATCGGGGTGGGGCCATCAAATGCCAAAACCATTACCGACCATATTGCGGTGTTGCGTCCCCATGCATGGATTATGCTGGGTCATTGTGCAGGCTTGCGGAATAGCCAGAATTTGGGCGATTATTGTTTGGCGCATGGATATTTGCGTGAAGACAATGTGTTGTACAAAGATTTGCACCCATCCATTCCTGTTCCTGCACTTTCTGAAATTCAATTGGCTTTGGAAAAAGCGGTTGAAGATGTGACAGGTTTGAAGGGATATGAACTAAAGAAAATTATGCGGACAGGAACGGTTGCCTCTGTTGATGACCGTAACTGGGAATTGCGCCCGAATATTCGTAAGAATGCACGGCTCAGCCAATCCCGCGCCATTGCTTTGGATATGGAATCAGGGACGATTGCGGCCAATGGGTTTCGTTTCCGTGTTCCATACGGAACATTGCTGTGCGTGTCGGATAAACCATTGCATGGGATGTTGAAATTACCGGGTATGGCGGAGAGTTTTTATCGTCAACGGGTTGAGCAACATTTGCAGGTTGGGTTATTGACCATGCGGTTGCTGCGTGAAATTGGCCCCGACAAATTGCACAGCCGAAAACTGCGCAGTTTTGACGAGGTCGCGTTCCAGTAATATTATTATTTCTTTGATTTCTTATCTGTGCGGTCTGTGCCCCGTCCTGTACCAAGACCAATGTCTTTGGCAAGGCGGCTGCGTGTTTTTGCATAGTTTGGTGCAACCATCGGATAATCAATCGGCAATCCCCAACGTTCCCGATATTGTTCGGGGGTCATGGAATAGGCCGTTTTCAAATGGCGTTTTAACATTTTCAATTTTTTGCCATCTTCCAGACAAATAATATAATCAGGCATAACCGATTTACGAATGGGAACTGCGGGTTGCGGGCGGTCGGTGTTGGTGTTTGTGGCAGGTGTGTCTGACCCAAGGCCTGAGAGCGTTTTATAGATCCGTTCAATCAATGCGGGAATTTCAGGGGCAGGGACAGTATTATTGGACAAATGTGCCGATACAATTTCAGTGGTTAATGCCAGTAAATCGGTATGTTTTGTTGTTTCTGTCATTTTAAAAGCCCTATTTTTACTTTGAATACTTGAATATCCCAAAGTAATACCAATAAAATCCGATGTTGAGTAGGAATTTCTTGTTTTTTCAGGCTTTTCTGTGTTATTGCATTGCAAAATAAAGGAGATATCAAATGGCAGCCAAACCAAATACCGAAAATTATGAACGCGATGTTGTTATCGATGATAGTGGATTCCGCGAATATGATGTGCGCTGGTTATTCCCAGAACAATTGAATCTGCGTGGTGTTCAGGCATTGGGTCAGGCGATTGGAACCTTTATGCATGAAACAGGCGTGGCCCCGAAAATTGTAGTCGGTCATGATTACCGGTCTTACAGCGCGACCATCAAACATGCGTTAATGCTTGGTTTGGTCACTGCGGGTTGCAACGTAAAAGATATTGGTCTTGCACTTTCTCCGACAGCCTATTTTTCTCAATTTGAATTGGATTGCCCTGCGGTTGCAATGGTCACCGCGAGCCATAACGAAAATGGCTGGACAGGCGTGAAAATGGGAACCAACCGTCCTTTGACCTTTGGGCCGACTGAAATCAACCGTTTAAAAGAAATTATCAAGACATCTGCGTTTTATACAGCATCAGGGTCATACGAATATATCGGTGATATCAAATCCCGTTATATGGCAGATTTATCGAAAGACGGAAAAATTTCCCGCAAATTAAAAGTCGTTGCCGCCTGTGGTAACGGCACTGCTGGCGCATTCGCTCCTGATGTTCTGCGTGCAATTGGATGCGAAGTGATTGAGATGGATTGTGCATTGGATTACACATTCCCACATTACAACCCGAACCCCGAAGATTTGGAAATGCTCCATGCTTTGTCCGCTAAGGTCAAAGAAACAGGAGCAGATTTAGGTTTCGGGTTTGATGGTGATGGTGACCGTTGCGGCGTGGTTGATAACACTGGCGATGAAATTTTTGCTGACAAAATGGGTGTTATTCTGGCGCGTGATTTATCCGCACTTTATCCGAATGCAACCTTTGTTGCTGACGTAAAATCGACAGGGATTTACGCAGTTGACCCAGTTTTAAAAGCCAATGGCGCAAAAACAGATTACTGGAAGACAGGGCATTCGTACATGAAACGCCGTGTGAATGAAATTAAGGCATTGGTCGGGTTTGAAAAATCTGGTCACTATTTCTTTAATGCACCAATTGGTCGTGGATATGATGACGGCATTATGACGGCGGTTGCGATTGCCCGTTTGATGGACCGCAACCCATCAAAAACATTGGCGCAGTTAAAAGACGATTTGCCAAAAACATGGGGGTCGCCAACCATGGCGCCATTCTGCCCTGATGACCGTAAATATCTGGTGGTGGATGAAGCCATTAAAATATTCGAAGCCCATAAAGCCAATGGCACAATGCTCAAAGGTCAAAAAATTGTTGATATCGTGACCGTGAACGGTGTTCGTTTTACATTCGAAGATGGCAGTTGGGGTTTAATCCGCGCATCATCCAACAAACCATCTTTGGTGGTTGTGGTTGAAAGCCCTGCATCCGAAGACCGTATGCTTGAAGTTTTCGACATCATCAACGAAGCCTTGTCTGCATTCCCTGAAGTCGGAGAATACGACCAGACGATTAAAAAAGCTGCGTAAGGTTAATTGGCAAGTTCTTCGC
>CAZVSN010000107.1:0-3759 GCA_964629455.1 uncultured Micavibrio sp.
ATTTATCTTTTGTATATCCGATAGCGGGGTGAGCAGAGGCGACCAATGTCCATATCTTTCCATCATTATCTGTTGCAAGGGCGCAGCCCCAACGTTCATGTTTGACCCGCACCAGTTTTGCGGTTTGTAACAATGTGATATCAGACATATCACCTCGACATGGGCGAATTTCAATTGGGTTTTCTTCTGGTGGAATGTACCCCGCCTGTGGGGTGTGTAATTCACGGATTTTATTTTCTTTGCGAGTGACCTCGAAAATACTGATTCCTGCGTGCGCCAGAATACGCAGGGACATATCCTGAAATTCGTCACCACGCCTTGCGGCAAAATCTTTTTCGAAACCTTTGTGGTCGATATAGACAGTCTTAATTCCTGCTTCTGCTATGCATTTAGCGCAATTCGGGCAGCAAGGGTCAGTAATTGCCAAGCTTGCGCCATCAGTTTTGAAGCTCGCATTCAAGATGCAGTTAACCTCGGCGTGGAGGGTTCCACTGCTGTCGCCAATACGTTGTTCGGTTCCTACATTCTCTAAAATGATAGGAGGCCAGTCATTTGTGTGTGATACAGAAAAGTTTTCATGGAACAGGGTTGCCGCAACTTTATTTTCGGGGTGGGGACTGGTCAGGACGACATCAACCGCCTGTTGCATGGATTTTATAGGGTCATTCATTGGTTTTATAATATCAGCTTTTGGTTAATTTCGCGAGATGGTTTAGTGATCCACGTCCGCCTAAGGGACGTGCGCCCGCATGGGATAGGCAGTCCTTGGCGCATAAATTTCCCAATTTCCCTGCCGCAGATAAATCATATCCGTTCATCAACCCGTATAGGAATCCGCCTGAGAAATGGTCGCCAGCGCCGTTTGTATCAATTTCTGCAAGGTTTGAAATATCTTCTGCGGCGATATAGGCGGTCTGTCCATTTGCAAATACGGTTGACCCGTCTGCGCCGTTGGTGATGGCACCTATTTTGAATTGGCTTTTCATGCGGGTGATTAATGTATCGATATCAGGGGAGCCAAATAAAACCCGTGCTTCGGTATAGTTACATATCATGCCACTGCAATAGGGGAGTAAATTGGCGATTTCTTTCGGGTTTGCCTCCAGAATGCTTAAATCCCCTAGATTGAATATTGTCGTGCCGCCAGATTCAGTATTGGCGCGTGCTGCTTTGATAAAACTTTCTCCTGTTTTGTCTGAGCAGAAGGAATAGCCGTCGAGATATAAAATATTCGAGGCGCGTATGATGTCAAAATCATAGTCATCAGATGAGAAGGTTTTTGCGATCACATCGTAGCTGATAAAGGTTCTTTCTCCATCATTTGTAAGAAGAGTAACAACAATTGACGAACCGCCAAGTTCGGCTGGAGAGGCGGGAGGAAAATGGCAGGCTACTCCATTTTCTTCCATGTATTTTTTGAAACTTAACCCTTCGGGATCGGCAGCAATTTTGCTGATAAAATGGGATTCTCCGCCAAGGGCAGATATGACATGGGCAACATTTGCGCCCGCGCCACCCGCGATGGATTGAAAGGATGGCAAATCATCTTTGATAACTTGCAGAGCTTCGGCGGTTGTTAAATGGGTACAGTGGAATTTGCGGATATTGTGTTTGACCAAAAAGGCATCATCAACCTTTGCAACAAGGTCTGTGCAGGCATTGCCGATAGCGGTAAAAACTTGGCTCATTTTGCTTTATATGCGTGTTCTTGTGCCAAGAAAGGATTTGCATCAACCAACAATTTTTGAGGATTTGGAAGCGCAGATGCTAATTGAACGATAGGAGCTTTTGTCCCGTTTTCAATTATAGCATTAAACACATCCGATACACGTTTTCCTTGAGATAAGGCGTAGGCCAGATACGGGTCTATATTTTTTCTTGCGCAGTAGGCGGCCATAGGAGAATTGGTTGCGCTGGCAACTTCTGGTGCGTGGCGCGCATAGAATTTTTCGACGGAATGTGCCGCATCTTCCATTTTGCTTTTTTCAAAGACTGAGAAATTATGGCTTTTTGATGATTCGATCACTTTAGAGAATACGCGATTAATATATTCTTTTTGTACCGATTCTTCAGACAGGTTTTCGCTTTCACCAAAGAATAATTTTGCTTCTAGTTCCACCTCTATCCGCGGCATCGGGTCAGTATATACTTCCATAGCGGGGGTTGTGTAGCGGCTGACATCAAAACATCCATGAAGAAGAACATGCGCATCCGTATCTGGAACTTTTGTCATCATAAAGAAGCCTACGCGTGAGGTCATGCAAACTTCTGATACGCGCAAATCTTCATCGTTAATGTTATGCATAAAATGCGGCAGGTTATTCAGTTCTTTAAACTCATTCAGACACTCGGTGGGGGTGTTGATGGTTTTTTCCAATTCAATGCGGTGTTCGCCCTGTTCCATTTTTGAAAGGCGATCTTTCAGATTCGCATCTATTGATGCCAAATTAATTAGCGGAGAGCCCGGTTCGTTTGTATTGTGTGGGAACAATGGGAAGCGTAGGCGATATTGCATATCGTTTAAAAAAAACTCTGCCATTGGCAGAGTTTTGACGGTATCCAACCCCAGACTCACGAGGACGTAATCATTTGGGAGGAGTCCAGCAGGGTCAAAGAAGGTTTTTGGGGCACCAGAGGAGGCTTGCTCAAAGCTTTTCATCAGGTTGAAAAAGGATTTTTCGCCACGCTTGATGGCTGTTCCTGAGTCTATAAATGAAAGTTTTTCAGGGGCAAAATTAAGCTTTAACTCATATTCGGAGATTCCAACAATATCATGGGCGCGGCCAAAGTGGAGGGGCGTTTGTTCAGCGATGCGCTGGGCTGCTGCAGAAGGGCAAGGGTCAAAGGCCATTCATATTCTCCACATATTGTTTTACGTTAAATATAAGTATTTTAAAGTTATGTCAATATATATTTGATTGTTCTAATCAAATTTAACCGCAATCTAATATAAAATTTGAGTCGGTTGGTGATTAAAATTGCCGCACTTAATAGTTTTCCCAAGAAAAATGCAAGCATAAAATTTTGGTGGCGGCTTCTGGTGTTTAAAGGGGTCGTATGTTAATCTTTTATCCTTGTTCCAACAAACGCTCAGGTTGTAAAAAATGTCCCAAAATTCATATGATGTTATTGTTATCGGTGCTGGCCCTGGTGGGTATGTTTGTGCGATACGCGCAGCCCAGCTCGGCTTGAAGGTGGCTGTTGTTGAAAAACGCCCAACCCTTGGGGGCACATGTTTGAACGTTGGATGTATTCCGTCGAAGGCGTTGTTGTGCGCATCCGAAAAATATCATGAAGCCAAAGATGAATTGGGCAAGATGGGCGTTAAAATTTCTGGTGTAAAACTTGATTTGCCAGTGATGATGAAACACAAAACCGATGTCATTGAATCAAATACCAAGGGGATTGAATTCCTGTTCAAGAAAAATAAGGTCGACTGGTTAAAAGGCGCAGGTAAAGTTGTGGCCGCAGGTCAGGTCGATGTTGGCGGAACAATTTATAGCGCCAAGCATATTGTGATTGCGACTGGGTCGGATGTTGCTGTGCCTGCTGGGATTACTCTGGATGAAAAACGCATTGTGTCATCCACCGGTGCGTTAGAGCTGACCGAAGTTCCAGAGCATTTGGTTGTTATTGGTGGCGGTGTCATTGGTTTGGAATTGGGCGCTGTTTGGATGCGTTTAGGATCAAAAGTCACTGTCATCGAATATATGGATAGAATTCTGGCCACGATGGATGGTGAGATTTCCAAGGAAATGA
>CAZVSN010000108.1:0-3609 GCA_964629455.1 uncultured Micavibrio sp.
ATGACATTAAAAGTAGGTATTAACGGTTTCGGGCGCATCGGGCGTCTGGTTGCACGCGCATTATATGAATCAGGACGCACAGATATTGAACTGGTTGCCATCAATGATTTGGCAGATACAAAAACCAACGCTCACCTTTTGAAATATGACTCGGTTCACGGAACCTTCCCGTTTGATGTCAAAGCAACTGCCGATGATGTGATTACAATCAACGGCAAACCTGTCAAAGTTTTCTGCCAACGCGACCCATCCCAAATCACATGGGGCACAACAGGTGTTGATATCGTTCTGGAATGCTCTGGTGTATTTACCGACAAATCAAAAGCGGAATTGCACCTCAAAGGTGGCGCGAAAAAAGTTCTGATTTCTGCCCCTGCAACGGATGAAGATATTACCGTTGTTTATGGTGTAAACTCTGACAAACTGACAAAAGACCATATCATTGTGTCGAATGCATCATGCACCACCAACTGCTTGGCTCCGTTTGTGTTTGCCATCAACAATGCTGTTGGTCTGGAACATGGTTTCATGACCACCATCCACTCTTACACCGGTGACCAAAGCACTGTGGACACGATGCATAAAGATTTGCACCGCGCCCGTGCCGCAGCCCTTAACATGATTCCAACATCAACTGGTGCGGCCAAAGCCGTTGGTAAAGTTCTGCCAGAATTAAAAGGCAAACTGGATGGTGTGGCTATCCGTGTTCCGACACCAAACGTATCCTTGGTTGATTTGAAATTTGTGGCCAAACGCGCAACCACCGTTGATGAAATCAACAACGCTGTGAAAGCTGCGGCAGATGGCCCTCTGAAAGGCATCCTCGGATACTATGATGAACCATTGGTTTCAACAGACTTCAACCATGACAAACGTTCTTCCATCTTCTCTTTGGATGGAACAAAAGTCATCGACGGTACAATGGTTCGCGTGATGAGCTGGTACGACAACGAATGGGGTTTCTCCAACCGTATGCTCGACACAGCTATCAAAATGCACTCTGTCGGATACTAGGATTTATCAATTCAATAAAAACCGCCCCCTGCTCACCCAAGGGGCGGTTTTTTATGGCTTGAGGTGGCAAAACATTAAGAATATAGTGTTATCCTTATTATTGTAACAGGTTAAAAATGCCAGATAACATACTGAAATCAAAACATAATCAGGTTAGCGCCAATCGCATTCAGCAGATGGGGCTGATCCTTGACCATCTGGTGGATGCTTTGGGCGGGGACCCATCATCCCCCCTGCGCCGCATTCAAATTTTGAACGATATTGATGCCCACCCCGAAACCACCCAATCGGCGTTAATGGACAGGCTCAAAATCGGGAAATCAACCCTTAACCGTGAAATTGACTGGCTCTATGATCAGGGCTGCATCCTGCGGCAACCCAGTCAGCAGGACGGGAGGGTTATCCACATGCTAACTTGCGGATATTCAAAGAAAAACTTGGGGTTAGCGTTGGATTACTTTGATAAATCCCATAAGACCTTGCATTTTTTCATTGAATCCCTTATAACCCTATTCACCGACCCAAAGCCCACATTGCGCGACGCAAAATTTTTGATTGCCGCAGCCGATATGGGGGAAGCATCCAGACAGGATCTGTTTGCGCGGGGGTATTCGGGTGCACAGACAACAAATGTCAGGGCACTGGATAATTTGGTTGAACAAGGCTTACTGGTTAAGACAGAAGACGAAAATGGGTAAAACAACAATTCAGATTTCAGCATTTGCCGCCCAAAAATTGGCAACGATTGCTATGTCTGTTGGCGCACCTGCTGATTCAATTTTGAACATCGAATTCAAAGGTGCTGCCCTCGACCTCACATATCAGCCATCACCTACCAAACAAGTTTCCTTCGAATAAAATAATAACCACGCAATTGACATTGCAAGCCAAGCCAACATTCACTATGTTGGCTTTCATTTTTTGAATTCAAACCCGTAACATTAAACGAGATTTATATGACCATTTCTTTAAAACCCGGCGTCGTCACTGGCAAAGATTATTTGGCTTTGGTAAAGGCCTGCAAAGACGGACAATATGCGCTGCCTGCTGTCAACGTCATCGGCACAAATTCTATTAACGCAGTGTTAGAGGCCGCGGCAAAAAATAAATCGGACGTGGTTATCCAACTCTCGAATGGCGGCGCAGAATTTTATGCGGGTAAAGGTTTCCCTGACAGTTTTCAGGCAAAGGTTCTGGGCGCAGTGTCTGCCGCACATCACGTTCATATGATGGCTCAGCACTATGGCGTGTGCGTTGTTCTGCACACTGACCATGCCAACAAAAAACTCATCCCATGGGTCGAAGGAATGTTGGAACATGGCGAAGCCTATTTCAAACAACATGGCCGCCCGCTTTTCTCGTCCCACATGGTTGACCTATCCGAAGAACCATTAGACGAAAATATTCATGAATGCGCCCGCCTGTTAAAACGTATGGCGGCCATTGATATGAGCATTGAAATTGAACTGGGTTGCACCGGTGGCGAAGAAGACGGTGTCGGATCAGACGATATCGACAATGCGCGTTTATACACCCAACCCGAAGACGTGTTAAAAGCCTACGAAGTTTTATCCCCTATCGGTAATTTCTCGGTGGCAGCATCTTTCGGAAATGTTCACGGTGTTTATGCTCCAGGGAACGTCCAACTCCGCCCTGAAATTTTGAAAAACTCCCAAGACCTCGTCCAGAAAACAAAATCACTTGGGCAAAATCCGCTTGATTTGGTTTTCCATGGCGGGTCAGGTTCCGACAAAGGTCAAATTGCCGAATCGCTCACCTATGGCGTGTTCAAAATGAATATTGATACCGACACCCAATTTGCTTTTGCAAAACCGGTTGGCGACTTTGTAAAGGCCAATCCAGTGGCGTTTAGCAGCCAGATTGACCCTGACACAGGCAAACCATACAAGAAAGAATACGACCCCCGCACATGGCTCAGAGTCGGCGAAAAAGGTGTGGTTGACCGTCTGGGAGAGGCCTTCACCGACCTCAAATCCGCAGGAAAGTCAGTTGCAGCAAAATAACACTCATGTAACCCATTGAAATCAAACGCAAAAAAAATAAAATTATGTGCTTGATTTTTTGGGTCACTGACTGTTATAAGTCCTGCCACAGAACAGATTTTATTTAAAAGAATTAATGGAGCCATTGGTTATGAAAGCCAACATTCACCCAGATTACCACGAAATCACCGTTATCATGACTGACGGAACAGAATACAAAACCCACTCCACTTGGGGCAAAGCAGGCGATGTGATGAAACTCGACATCGACAGTGCATCTCACCCAGCTTGGAAGGGCGGAACAGCAAAGATTACAGAACGCGGACAATTGTCCAAATTCGAGAAAAAATTCGGCAGCTTCCTGTCCGCAGGAGTGCAAACAGCTGGTCGCCAAGGCGAATAGGACAAACAGTCCTAATCTGCGACCACTGCGAAACAGAATCAGGATATCTCCTGATGAGGTAGAACTTGAAAACCCCCGAAAGCAATTTCGGGGGCTTTTTTATCGTGCTGGTGGATATTCACCCCCTGAACAATACCCGTTCTTGTTCAAACAGATTTAACACCTTATATTTCTCTTATGTTTTTAAGA
>CAZVSN010000109.1:0-1335 GCA_964629455.1 uncultured Micavibrio sp.
CACCCTGGCGCGAACGACGGGACTTGAACCCGCGACCTCCTGCGTGACAGGCAGGCATTCTAACCGACTGAACTACGTCCGCGTTAGGGTGTGGAGTGTATACTCAATTCAAACACGAAGCGCAAGAGGTTTATAAAGTCTTTTGCCAAAAAAATATTATGCGGCGGAAACATAAGCAAAATCAAGGGATTCTGCGACCCCCTTATGGGTGACTTTGCCCTTACAAATGTTCAAACCTGCCGCCAGACCAGAATCACTGGCCAAGGCCTTTTCCCACCCCATGTCGGCCAGCTTCAGGGCATAGGGCAGAATGGCATGGTTTAATGCCATTGCCGATGTCCGTGGCACTGCCCCCGGCATATTGGCAACGCAGTAATGGATAATGCCGTCCACCGTATAGACAGGGTCTGCATGGGTGGTTGCATGGCTGCTCTCGAAACATCCGCCTTGGTCGATGGCGATATCCACCATGACCGCGCCTTGCTTCATAGTTTTTAACATGGCTTTTGTCACCAATTTCGGGGCAGATGCCCCCGGAACCAACACCGCCCCGATGACCAAATCCATGTTAGGCAATAACCCTTCGATAAAACGGGAATCATCATATAATGTGACCTTGTCCCCAAAAATGGATTCCAATTCTTTTAATCGTGCGGGGAATTTTTCAATCATGCTGACGCGTGCGCCCATACCAACGGCAACCTCTGCCGCATTGAAACCGGCAACACCACCACCAATGATAAGAACCTGTGCGGGATCAACTCCCGTCACGCCGCCAATCAATAATCCTTCACCGCCCATGTGCTTCATCAAATAATGCGCACCAACTTGGGTTGATAAACGCCCTGCCACTTCGCTCATCGGCGCAAGCAACGGAAGCCCTTTTCCGTTTGCTCCTGTCACGGTTTCATAGGCAATCGCAATACAATCGGATTTGATTAAGGCCTCGGCCTGTGGCTTATCCGCCGCCAAATGCAAATAGGTGAATAAAATCTGGTCAGGACGCAACATGGCGCATTCCTGCGGCTGTGGTTCTTTCACCTTGATAATCATATCGCTCGCCGCAAAAATCTCTGCGGCGGTTTGGGCTATGGTTGCGCCCGCCTCTGTATATGCCGCATCATCAAACCCGATGCCTGCCCCTGCATTTGTTTCCACCATGACTTGATGCCCACGGGATACACATTCACGCACAGATGACGGGATAAGCCCCACACGATGTTCCTGTTTTTTGATTTCCTTTGGGACTCCGATGCGCATGGCAAACCTTTCTGTTTGATATATTTCTATCATACAAAATAAAACCCGCACTGGCTATGCGCAGCGCGGGATAAA
>CAZVSN010000109.1:1435-3499 GCA_964629455.1 uncultured Micavibrio sp.
ATATTTCTATCATACAAAATAAAACCCGCACTGGCTATGCGCAGCGCGGGATAAATGCGAATTATTCCTAATGACATATCTAGAAACACATAAAATCACCTGAAGTAATTGGCTTTAATGCTGATACATCCCTGTTGTAAATATACATCCACGCATTCTCTTTATTGCCATCCGCAGAAAAGACTATTTCTTTACTACGAATATACTCTGATTCATTTAGAGAATTAGGATAGTATTCTTCATGCAAATCTAATTTGGGAATCACATTATCTGGCTTTGTAATTTCATATACCTCGCCACGAACCCAATCCCTAGAACCATCAGAGTGAATAACCCCCGGATAATCCTTCACTAAATACAATTTTCCTTTAAAAAAAGCTTCACCAACATATTTTACGGCTCCATCCAACAAATGATGAAACTCACCTTCTCGATTCTTCCTTAGCGTGCCATATACAAATATACGCTCAACAGACATCAATACCTCTCAATCAATACAACTTGCTTAAATAAAACCCGCACTGGCTATGCGCAGCGCGGGATAAAATTCTTTTATATTGTAGGAACTAAACTTTAAAAGCAGATGGATTTGTGGACGGCGCGAAATCCAACTGTGCCAAAGCTTGATTTGCAGCGACTTCATTAAAACCACCGTTATTAAACCAACCCTGGTTAACCGACTGCTGCGGTTGACGCATCGTATTTACATCTAAAAAAGATACCAATTCGCCCTTTTGGTTTTCAGCTCCGAAATCGCCGTTTGGCATACGCCCTAATACTACAGTTCCCATTCCCAATCTCCCTGATTACACCCCTAGACTACGCGAAAGGGGTTAATTTTCAGTAAATGATTAGGGAAATAAGGCTTGAGCGAATAAAAAGGCCACAAAAAAGGCCGCCTTTGGGGGCAGCCTTTTCATTGAATTCGAATGAATTACAAAATTATTTTGTAACTTTTTTCTCGAATACTGGTTCTGCGCTAGCTACAGGAGCAGCGGCAGCAGCAGGAGCTGCACCAGCAGTACGTTCAGAAGCGTATGGTGGTTGTGTGTCAACATAACCTGTACCAGTTGAATCACAAGCGGTCAGAGCCAAAGTAGAGCCGAGAACGCATACAGTAGCGATCAGTTTTTTCATCGTAGTCCTCATAGAGTTTAGAGTTAAAAAATTCTTTTCGAAAAGAATGATGATGAACGTTAGTGCAAAAAGCCAAGGGTTTCAATCCCCTACTCTGCTATTTTGCCGATTTCACCCCATTTTATTGCTCATTCTTCTGGAAATAGGCATCCACGCTCTGCTTAAGGGCGGTTGCAATTTTGGCACGATACGATGATGTGGACAGCCGCTCAACCTCTTGTCTGTTGGTTAAATAGCCCATTTCAACCAAAATAGAGGGGATATCCATCGCCTTTAAAACAGCAAAACCTGCCGACCGATATTTCTCGTCCAATATATTCACCCCCGTCTTGTCAAACGTCCTGATAACGGTCTTGGCCAGATAGCGGGATTGGTTCATGGTGTCGCGTGCCGCCAAATCAATTAAAATATCGGCGACATCTCCCTCTTGATGGCTCAAATCTATCCCTGCAATCAAATCAGATTTGTTTTCGCGCTCGGCCAATTTTTCCGTTTCTTTATCCGATGCTTTATCAGACAAGGTATAAACCGAAGCACCTGTCACATCGCTTCTTGAAATTGAATCGGCATGAAGCGATACAAATAAATCGCCGCCCTTTTTGCGGGCAAACTTCACTCTCCCGTGAAGCGGAATAAAGACATCGGTAGAGCGGGTCATTTCCACACGGTATCCCGCATTTTCTAATTGACGTTTTAATTCAAGACCCACCGCCAGAACGATTGATTTCTCATACATTCCGTTGGCTCCACGGGCACCGGGATCTTGCCCGCCATGACCGGGGTCGATAATCACCAATTTCTTTTCTTTGCGTTTTGACGGAGCATCGCTGTCCTTTTTTTCCTTTGGTAAAGACATTGCCGTCTTTTGTGGGTTTGTATTCATTGTCCCCAATATCTGGGTGGACGATTCTTTCATCGTACCTGCAC
>CAZVSN010000110.1:0-3487 GCA_964629455.1 uncultured Micavibrio sp.
CTTGGAGGCTATCACCTTGAGCAATTTCTGATAGTGATTTGTTTTCCCAATGAGTGGCATTTATTCGGACAATGGAATCAATCACTTGTTTCCTTATATCTTCGTGCAAGGGAGGGAGAAATTTCCTCAACTGTGAAATGCAGTTATGAATTTTGAGATAGGTTCTTATATTTGTAAGGTCTAGCTCTTTGCATAAACCTCTAATATGCTTATGTTCCTCGGTATCTTCATCAAAAATTATTTTTGATGTTTCTGATGCGTCTGGAGAAAAAACGATTTCTTTATCAATTATTTTTTCTCTATATTCACTATAAATTTTTTGTAAATCTGGCTTCTCCGATATTTCTTTTTCATTTAAGATAATTAGAACCTTACAATTCTTCTTTTCTTTCAGAATTGAAATAAGTCCAAAGAAATCTTTTAAATCTAATGTGTTACTTTTCCTTTCAATATCATCAAAACAAATCAGAGTATCTTTTAATAGACTCCAAGAGATTTGATCTAAAGGGATTGGAATATTTTTTAAGAAATCACCGCCATCAATTTTCATTTTAGAAATGATTTCTGCAGCGGGCTTTCCCAGCTTTGAAAGCTTGTGCTTAATTCCACTTTTCTCACTTTTGTCTTCTGAAGCGTAAAAAATGTCCGTTTTAAGTTGGGATATTGAATTTATTCCAAAGAGTGAGACATATGAGCATTTGGTATTTTTATATTCGTTAATTATTTTGTTCCAAAAATGGGTCTTTCCCGTTCCCCATTTTCCTTTCAGGACTACGACTTGACCTTGTTTTCCATTTGGACCGTCAGTTTTGTTTTCTGATTCGATAAATCTTTTTAATTCTTCTTCTATGAATTTTAAGGACATGTGAATTTCTCCAAAATATAGGAATGAATAAACTTATATCCTTTGTTTGAGGTTGTAAATGGATCCCCGCCTGCGCGGGGATGACAAGAACCTAAGACCTGCGGTCTAAGGTTTTTGTCACTTCTCATCACCCATTTTGAGGGCGGCGATAAAGGCGGATTGTGGAATTTCAACATTCCCGTATTGGCGCATTTTCTTTTTCCCCTCTTTTTGTTTGTCGAGGAGTTTGCGTTTACGGGTAATATCCCCACCATAACATTTTGCCGTTACGTCTTTGCGCATGGCCGAAATATCTTCGCGGGCAATAATTTTTGCGCCGAGTGTTGCCTGTACCGCAATTTTGAACAATTGGCGTGGAATAAGTTCTTTTAATCGTTCACACAGATGCCGTCCGCGACGTTCTGCCTGTGATCTGTGCACAATCATGGCGAGGGCATCCACAGGTTCCTGATTCACCATCACATCCATTTTGACCAAATCGCCTTCGATAAAATCTTCGACGTGATAATCAAATGATGCATATCCGCGTGAGATAGATTTTAAACGGTCATAAAAGTCGAACACAACTTCGTTGAGCGGCAACATATATTCAATCATGGCGCGGTTGCCGACATAGGACAGGTTCACCTGTTTCCCGCGACGTTCTTCGCAGAGTTTTAGGAGGCCACCGAGATATTCATCTGGCGTTAAAATGGTTGCCTTAATCCATGGTTCGTAAATCGCTTTAATCCGTGTAACCTCAGGCATATCGATGGGGTTATAGATTTCGCGTTTTGACCCGTCGGTTAAATCGAGTTTATAGACAACGGATGGCGCGGTTGGAATGAGATCCAAATCAAATTCGCGCTCTAACCGTTCCTGTATAATCTCCATATGGAGGAGGCCGAGGAACCCGCACCGGAAGCCCATGCCGAGGGCTTGTGAGCTTTCTTGTTCGTAATGGAGAGAGGCATCGTTTAATGCCAAACGTCCTAAACTGTCACGGAGTTTTTCAAACTCGGAACTGTCAATCGGGAAGAGGGAGCAGAACACCATCGGGATGGATGGTTTGAACCCAGCCAGCGCCGTGACTTTGTCCGCGAAACGTTCTTCGGTAATGGTATCACCGACTTTGGTTTCAGAAATTTCTTTAATGGCGGCGGTGATGAATCCCATCTCGCCGGGGCCGAGTTCATCAATGACGATATGTTTCGGAGTGAAAATACCGACGCGGTCAATCTCACGCGTGGCACCGGTGCCCATAAAACGCACCTTCATACCCTTACGCAGATATCCGTCCACCACGCGCACCAGAATAACAACGCCCAGATAGGCATCGTACCAGCTATCAACCAGCAATGCTTTGGTTGGTGCTGTCGCGTCGCCCTTCGGTGGCGGCAGGCGCATGGCAATGGCCTCTAACAATTGGTCGATATTAATGCCTGATTTACCAGACACACAGACCGCGTCTGATGCATCAATGCCAATCACATCTTCGATCTGGGTGCGGACTTTTTCAACGTCGGCCGCAGGCAGGTCGATTTTATTAATGACGGGAATAATTTCGTGGTTGTTATCAATTGCCTGATACACGTTGGCAAGTGTTTGTGCCTCCACCCCTTGGGTTGAATCCACAATCAACAATGACCCTTCGCAGGATGCGAGGGAGCGGGACACTTCATACGCAAAGTCAACGTGACCCGGTGTATCCATCAAATTAAATTGGTATGTTTCGCCGTTATTCGCTTTGTAATTCAAACGGACGGTTTGTGCCTTAATGGTAATGCCGCGTTCTCGTTCAATGTCCATATTATCAAGGACTTGTTCGGTCATTTCGCGTTCAGTCAAGCCACCGCAAGATTGAATCAGGCGGTCGGCAAGCGTTGATTTGCCATGATCGATATGGGCGATAATCGCAAAATTGCGAATTTTGTCTAAAGGGGTGCGTTTTACGGTGTCTGACATAGCCCTTTCAATAAAGGGTTATGCCTTGTTTTTCAAGGTCTTTTTGGGGGGATTGGGTGGGTTATTTCACTTCACGAATTTCAAGAAAGGCCTCTTTTTGGGCATATTTCTCTTTCCACATGCTCACAAACGCTTTTGCGGTCATTTTGGAATGTCCGCCATTCTGGACAATTGCGTTTGTTCCAACCAATTCTGCCGCTTTGGCATCTGGATTGGTTAAAAGTTTGGCGGCACCGCCAGCACCTTGTTGGTGCGCCAGATATTTCTCGGCATCGCTTGGCGCTCTGCCTAAATAATCAACAAGAATATCTTCGTTGTCTTTGGTAAATTTGATAAAGGCTTTTGTATTTGCAACAGCATTAAATGGTTTTTTTAGACCATAGCTTGCGGCGGTTGATGGGATGAACTGATAAACACCTTTTGCGCCACTGGGGTTGTGTGCTTCGGGGTGTCCGCCACTTTCAATTAATGCAACCGTTGCAGCATATTGCGCAGATAATCCACGGCTGGCGGCCATATTGGCGGCCATGGTAATTGTTTCCAAATCAATTTCTGTTTTCTTGTGTTTTTTCTGGCGCTTTGCTTTCTGTTGCGGAGCCTCTTGTCGTGGCTTGTCCAGTCCCTCTATTTTCGGGTTCCATTCTTCGTTCAGGACGGTTTGCACGGTTTCTGGTTGGT
>CAZVSN010000111.1:0-3466 GCA_964629455.1 uncultured Micavibrio sp.
ATGGTCGGGGCGAAAGGATTTGAACCCTCGACCCACTGCTCCCAAAGCAGTTGCGCTACCAGACTGCGCTACGCCCCGACATGACGTGCAGTTCTTTTACACGAAGTTCGGGACTTATTTCAAGTCCTTTTCGAAAATTTCATGAATTACTTGTGCACCCTTTGAAATCCCTAGGCTTTTTGCACGCCCCCCATTGATTTCGAGCACTGCCAAAACAGGTTCTGGAGATGGAATCGGGGTTAAATCATATGGTTTTGCCGTATCGTAAACCCCCTTCACCACCCCGTCCGCTCCGATAAAAACCATATCAAGGGTCATTCTCGTGTCTTTCATCCAGAATTGCGGCGTGACAGGGGCATCAAATACAAATAGCATTCCCGCATCATTCGCCATCACATCACGGTTCATTAAACCCATTTCACGGGTTTCTGGCGTATTTGCAATTTCAACATGAAGGGGGATTGTTTTCTGGGTTGTGGTGATAATTTTCAAATCATCGGCAAATGCCGCAACGGGCACAACCAAAAACAAAGCAACTAAGAAACTAACCCACGAGTGCTGCATTATACATCCGTGTATAGACCCCGTTGCGGGATAATAACTCAGCATGCGTTCCGACCTCGGCCACCATACCCTTATCCATCACAATAATTTTATCAGCGTGTTGAATGGTTGATAAACGGTGCGCAATCACCAATGTTGTGCGCCCCTCTTCCAACCGTTCCAGTGTTTGTTGAATCAAACGTTCCGATTCATTATCAAGTGCCGATGTTGCTTCGTCCAGTAACAGAATGGGAGCATCACGCAAAATGGCACGCGCCAGAGAAATTCGTTGACGTTGACCGCCAGATAACCGCACACCATTTTCACCCACGCGTGTATCGAATCCGTTTGGCATTTTCAGGATAAAATCTTCGGCGGCGGCGGCACGCGCAGCTTCGCGGATTTGATCCATACTGGCGTTTGGAAGACCATAAGCAATATTGCCCGCAACAGTGTCATCAAAGATTGTAATGTCTTGGGATACCAATGCGATATGACGACGAAGGCTAGACAATGTGACATCACGAATATCAGCCCCGCCAATGGATACGGAGCCAGACACAGGATCATAGAAACGAAGAACCAACGACAAAATCGTTGTCTTACCCGACCCAGATGAACCAACCAATGCCGTTACTTTTCCTGCTTCGGCTTCTAATGTGATGCCATTCAACGCCTTGGTTTCGTCTTCGGGATTATAGGCAAAGACGACGTTGTCCAATTTAATATTGGGCGCAGGCACATTCAATTCCAACGCATCGTTTCTTTGGATAATAGATGTTTGCTGGGACATCATATCCTGCACACGCTCAGCAGCCCCTAACCCCAGTTGAAGCGAGTTGTTCAGTTTTGCCAATTTTTTCATGGGTTCATACGCCAATGCAAAGGCGGCAATAAACGACATTAATCCGCCAGGGGTTAAATGACCTTCGGCAATTCGGAACCCGCCATAAACAATCACCCCAAAGACAACCAAACCGACTAAAACTTCGTTAATTGGGGTTGATAAATTGCTAATCCGCGCGGCCTTGATATTCAAATGACGAACCGACATAACCGCCTGTGACGCGCGACGTTTTTCGTGAGACTCCATACCATAGGCCTGCACCTGACGTATTCCTTGGAATATTTGCCCCAGAACACCCATCAAGTTTGCGGTTTCCCCCTGAATGGATTTGGATACTTTGCGCAATCTGCGCCCCAGATATGCAACCAGACCAGATGCAACGGGAAATATAGTCATCGTAATCAGCGACAATCGCCAGTCCTGCAAAAACATAACAGTGATTAGAAAGACAAGAGTCAGAACATTGCTACCAATTCCTGTCAACGCATCAGATACAGCAGTTCGCATCACGTTTACATCACTGGTCACACGCGACACCAATTCGCCTGATGGATATTTATGAAAGAATTTTAAATCCAGTGTCATGAAATGCGAGAACACATCGTTTTGAATATCCGCCACCACTGATTGGCTGATTTTATTCATTTTGATGGTCTGGACATAGGTTGCAATTCCGCGCACCGCAAAGGAGAGGAATATCAACGCACCCAAAGGCACAATCACAGGGATAGTTGACGGGTCGTTTTGCACCCCTATCATTGCCTTATCCAGCACGGGTTGCAACAGTTTGGCAAAGGATGCCGTTGCAGCAGCAGCCACCAACATAAAAAACATCGCAACGCCCAATTGCCCGACATAAGGGGTCATATACCGTTTGACCAACGGCACCAGAATGGCAAGGCTTGATTTTGTCTTTGGTTTTGGTTCTTTTATGGATTCTGGCACTTACGACGCCTTCACAATTTTTTTCAACCCGTTCATATACGGTTGCAAAACAGTTGGCACAAAAATTCCGCCGTCCTCAGGGTCATAATAATTTTCCATGACCGCAACCAATGCACGGCCAACGGCAACGCCCGACCCGTTCAATGTATGCACGAATTCAGTATCTTTTGCACCCGCGCGTTTAAACCGTGTTTTCATGCGGCGCGATTGGATGTCACCACAATTGGAACAACTGGAAATTTCACGGTATTTATTTTGTGATGGCACCCATACTTCGATGTCGTATGTTTTGCGTGATGCAAACCCCGCATCCCCCGCACATAAAACAATCGTGCGGAACGGCAATTCCAATTTTTTCAAAATATTTTCGGCGCATTCGACCATGCGTTGATGTTCAGCCTCTGACTCATCGGGGCTGACAATGCTCACCATTTCGACTTTATAAAATTGGTGTTGGCGGATAATACCGCGCGTGTCTTTGCCCGCTGAACCCGCCTCTTTCCTGAAACACGGGGTCATCGCGGTAAAGCGCAATGGCATTTGCGCCTCATCCAAAATTTCTTCGCGAACAAGATTTGTCAACACAACTTCAGCAGTCGGTATCAACCAACGACCATCCGTTGTTTCAAACTGGTCATCGCGGAATTTTGGCAATTGGGTTGTGCCATACATCACATCTGAATTTACCAATAATGGCGGATCAATCTCGGTATACCCATGTTCGATTGTATGGGTGTCGAGCATGAATTGCGCCAGTGCACGTTGCAATTTCGCAATGCCGTTTTTGTTCACAACGAAACGTGTGCCTGCAACCTTGGCAGCCGCTTCGAAATCCATCATCCCGAGCGCCTCACCAATCGCAACATGGTCAGGCACAACAGAATTTGATTGTTTGGGTGTGCCAAAGGTGCGGATTTCGACATTGTCGTTTTCGTCGGCGCCATCAGGCACGTCAGATGCCACCATATTCGGCAAGGCAGATAAAACCTCGTTCAGTTTTTCGGCAGCGTCGCGTTCTTGTTCTTCCAAAATCGCCATACGGTCTTTCAGACTTGCGACCTCTGCCATTAATTCAGATGCATCTCCGCCTTTGGATTTGACCGCGCCGATTTCTTTGGACGCTTCGTTACG
>CAZVSN010000112.1:0-3364 GCA_964629455.1 uncultured Micavibrio sp.
GACTCAAATTTTATATTAGATTGCGGTTAAATTTGATTAGAACAATCAAATATATGTTGACATAATAACGAAATTTGATTATCTAATATAAAACGACTAGCGGAGAAGTTACATGGCCTATGACCCAGACCTGACAAACGCCCAGTTCCCTATGGAAAAGCTGCCCGAGTCCGTCCGCGCCAATTACACTCCCATCGGTTATAACCTTGAACCAGAATTAAAAATATCCATTAAGGTTCCGTCGTCAAAATCACTCCATAGCATTTCGTCCCCTAGTGAAGAATCCTCCTACGTTCAGGACACATTTTTAAATTTTGCAAAATCTTTCCACCGCACAACACTTGGGCATGCCAGCTACATCGACATGTCCGGCATCACCCCACGCGATTACGCCTTGGTCAATCTGGGTCAGGATACAGGACGTAGTTTAAGAAACTGGGTCTTGCCAGAAATGAAAATTGCCAAAAACGGCTATCAATATCGTGAACGCTTTGCCTTGGCCGTCTTCGCAGATATTCCTGTCTCTGACCTGCACATCACCAAATTTGATGCCAACGCAAAGACTCTCCTCTCCGAAGGACTCCACAGAAAAGAATTCGAAACCTCCAACGACTCCGGACTCACGAGTCGCAATAGCTTCGAAAAATTCCGGCAGATTCAAGATTTGCCGGAATTTTTTCAAGAAATTAATCCTGACGAACTCTATGTTATCAAAGCATGGATGACATCCAGGACCAGCTTTCTCAGCATGACCCAAGTTCCGGGGACGGGGCTTTATGCACTTTGCGAACATTGCTGTGACATCACGAAATACACGACCGCAAACTTTGAACAATTTATCAATGGCAACCGCCAGGACCCGGAATGGGAAACTGAAATCAAAGGCTTCTACGGAAAAGACAATCGCCTTGAATCAGAAAAAGGCCAGATGGAAGTCATTGAAATTCTGTTCCGTGATATATTTAACCGCATGTCTGCTATAAATCCGGATGTCACAACCCACACACTCAGCAAGATGGAACGTGCTAAGGCTCATACATCTGATTTCTACTATCCAGTCAGCCTGTATAAAGACGCAGAGCATAAAAACAACCCGATCTCAAAACATCTGGACGGCGTACGCATTTGCGCCGGACTGGCTCATGCCTTTACACATGCTATTCGCCCGCAGGAAGTGACCAGCGACAGCTATCTCCCAAGAATGATAAGCTTGGCATCAACCATGCCAAACCCGAAAAACATTTTAAATACATCAGAACTTGAAAAACATGTCGCCAATCTCAATAAATATTCTGATGCTTATAAAATTGGCTGAACTATATCATAAATAACCATGACCCAAATATTCACATCTATCGGCAATGCCTGCACAGACCTTGTTGCAAAGGTTGATGATGAATTTTTGGTCAAACACAATATCCGCAAATTCCACTGTACCCATTTAACAACCGCCGAAGCTCTGCAAGTTATCAAAGATGATTTGCCATCCTTTCAATCCATCGCGGGTGGCGCGGGCGCAAATGTTGCCCATGTCATATCTGCCCTTGGCGGAGAATCCCATTTTATCAGCAAAATTGCTGCCGATCCCGAAGGGTTAAGTTTCAAAAAATACATGGAAGAAAATGGAGTAGCCTGCCATTTTCCTCCCGCCTCTCCAGCCGAACTTGGCGGTTCGTCAATTGTTGTTACTCTTCTTACAAATGATGGAGAAAGAACCTTTATCAGCTACGATGTGATCGCAAAAACCTTCTCATCTGATGACTATGATTTTGACATCATACGCGCCTCGAATATTTTATATCTCGACGGCTATTCCTTCTGCTCAGACAAAACAGGAGAAAGTTTTATCAAAGCAGCACGCGCCAATACTGAATCTGGCGGCACGACAATATTCAATCTAGGGGATTTAAGCATTCTGGAGGCAAACCCGAAAGAAATCGCCAATTTACTCCCCTATTGCAGTGGCATGATATGTAACTATACCGAAGCACGGGTTTTATTTGGCTCCCCTGATATCGATACATTAATCACCCGCATGAAAAGCCAATTCAAAATAGGTGCCATCACCAACGGCGCAGACGGGTCAACCGTATTTGCAAATGGACAGACCGCCTATATCGCCGCAGAAGATATTTCAAACCTTGCAGAAATTGATACAAACGGCGCTGGCGACCATTTCTCAGGCGGATTCCTATACGGGTTGATGAACGGATATGATTTATCTGCGGCAGGGAAATTGGGAAATTTATGCGCCAAGGACTGCCTATCCCATGCGGGCGCACGTCCCTTAGGCGGACGTGGATCACTAAACCATCTCGCGAAATTAACCAAAAGCTGATATTATAAAACCAATGAATGACCCTATAAAATCCATGCAACAGGCGGTTGATGTCGTCCTGACCAGTCCCCACCCCGAAAATAAAGTTGCGGCAACCCTGTTCCATGGAAACCTTTCTGTATCACGCACCAATGACTGGCCCCCTATCATTTTAGAAAATTTAGGAACCGAACAACGCATTGGCAGCAGCAGTGGAACACTCCACGCCGAAGTTAACTGCATATTGAATGCGAGCTTCAAAACTGATGGCGCAAGCTTGGCAATTACCGACCCTTGCTGCCCGAATTGCGCTAAATGCATCGCAGAAGCGGGAATTAAGACTGTCTATATCGACCACAAAGGATTTGAAAAAGATTTTGCAGCAAGGCGTGGTGACGAATTTCAGGATATGTCCCTGCGTATTCTGGCGCACGCAGGAATCAGTATTTTCGAGGTAACTCGCAAAGAAAATAAAATCCGCGAATTACACACCCCACAGGCAGATTATATTCCGCCAGAAGAAAACCCAATTGAAATTCGCGCCTGCCGCGAAGATATTTCTGATGCAACATTGTTGCAAACCGCAAAACTGGTGCGGGTCAAACATGAACGTTGGGGCTGCGCCCTTGCGACAGATAATGATGGGAAAATATGGACATTGGTCGCCTCTGCTCACCCCGCCATCGGATATACAAAAGATAAATTAGAAACATCAGATGATGGGAAATATGATTTCATTCTGGAACCGATGAACCGAATATTAATGGGTGCAGCACGGGCAGGCTTAACGATAGCGCCCAACCATATTTGGTGTTCGGTTTTGCCAACACCCCGCGAAATGGTCAATCTGGTTGGCGCAGGGTTAAAAAATATTTATATCGGAGATGTCAAAACAACAAAAACGGCCTCACTCGACGCAAAAAACACGCTAGAGGCCGCACAGATAATAACTTATAAGGAAATGGGTCTAGAGTAACCCTTGATGATGACGACGGATCATATCCTGAATATCATCCTCAGAAAATTCAAATCCACGCGCCAATTCTT
>CAZVSN010000113.1:0-3345 GCA_964629455.1 uncultured Micavibrio sp.
GGTTAAGCAGCTTTTAAGCGACTTGGCTTTCTAACCAAATCTCTTCTTGCTTTGCGAGTTCAGAAATAACAGCGTCGTATTCCTTCTGAATTTTAATCGACTTATCCTTGTTCTGATAAAAATCGGGCTTTGCCATCACGGTTTCCAAACTGTCTTTCTCTGCTGTCAGACGCGCAATTTCTTTCTCTGCCTTGTCCGATTTCTTTTTGAGTTCGGTCAGGTTTTTGGGCGATACATCTTTTACAGGTTCAATTTTTTCTTTGGCGGCGGCTTTCTTCTCTGCCGCGCGTTCCTCACGTTTTGACTGGATGGTAAACGCACGGTAATCTTCCAAATCGCCTTCGAAATTCGATACTTTCCCGTCTTTTACCAACCACAAACGGTCGGCAACACGTTCGACCATAGTCGGGTCGTGGCTTACAATCACCACCGCACCTTCGTAATTATTGAGCGCCTGAACCAACGCTTCGCGGGCATCAATATCCAAATGGTTGGTCGGTTCATCAAGGAGGAGCATATGCGGCGCATCGAAACTCATAAACGCGAATAACAACCGCGCTTTCTCACCACCAGACAGGGCAGCAATTTTATTATCGGCAAGCTCACGCCCAAACCCGAATGCGCCAAGCTTTGCGCGCACCTTATGCTCGGGCACGTCATCCATTGTTCTTGACATCAAACGGTGCAGTTCCATAAACGGTGTACTCTCAACATCCAACTCGTCCGTTTGGTGTTGCGAAAAATACCCAATGCGGAGTTTTCCTGAACGGAACATTTCCCCGCCCATGATATCCAATTTGCCGGCAATCAATTTCATCAATGTTGATTTCCCGTTACCATTCGCCCCAAGGAGCGCAATGCGGTCATCACGGTCAATATTTTCATGGATACCGCGCAAAATCGGCTTGCCCTCGACATATCCGATATCCGCTTTTTGAATGGATAACATCGGTGACGGGATTTTATCGGGGTTCGGAAATACAAATTTCACGGCGCGCGATGCAATCACCGCATCCACAACATCCATCCGCTCCATCGCTTTGACACGGCTTTGTGCCTGTGCGGCTTTACTAGCCTTGGCTTTGAAACGATCGATAAATGCCTGCATATGCGCGCGTTCTGCCTGTTGTTTTTCAAACATTTTTTGTTGCAAACCTGTGCGCAACGCACGTTCTTTCTCGAACGCATCATAATTCCCGCCATATAATGTCAGGGATTGTTTATCCACATGGATAATATGGTCGGTACATTTGTTCAGCAGTTCACGGTCGTGCGAAATAATCATCATCGTGTGCGGATACGACACCAGATAATTTTCAAGCCACATAATGGCCTCTAAATCCAAGTGGTTGGTCGGCTCATCCAGCAACAGAAAATCAGGTTCAACAAACAACACGGCGGCGAGCATCACCCGCATCTGCCATCCACCTGAGAACGATGAAAACGGCTCAGTCAGTTGCGATTCTTTAAACCCCAACCCCGTGAGCAATGTCGCGGCCTTGGCGGGTGCAGCATAGGCATCCATATCGGCTAAGTCTTGATAAATATCGGCAATCTTGTTCGGGTCTTCTTCGGTTTCTGCCGCTTTCCACAGGGCCGCCATTTCTTTATGCGCAGCCAAGACAACATCAATCAACGGATCATCGGTTTCAGGAATATCTTGGGACACAATGCCCAATTTCTGTTTGGCCGACAGGCTGACACTGCCGCCGTCATTCTGCAACACACCCGTGATGAGTTTAAAAAGGGTCGATTTGCCCGCACCATTTAACCCGACAACGCCCACGCGCCACCCGTCCATGACGTTCATGGAACAATCTTCAAGGATAACGCGCCCGCCAATACGGTAGGTCAAATTGGAAATGGATAGCATAATAAACGGCGTCTTTCGGTCTGTTGGCGGCGATTGCCCGCTTTATGCCACAGAAACAGCCAAAAAGGAAAGGATTTTATGCCCCCTGCCCCGTCATTGCGAGGAGCACCGCGACGAAGCAATCCACCTTCCTGTCATCCCCGCCCATCCTTGTCATTCCAGCGCCAAGGGATAAAAGCTGGAATCCGTCTAGAAGATATATTTAGTCCAAACAATGAAGAATATCGGAAGCAACGCTATCAAAAATGGTAATATCTGATCGGTAAATGATTTATGGGATAGGATTGTTCTTATAATAATAGGAATCGAAAACTTATAAAACCTTCCCCCTTTGTAACGAATATAATCTTCATGCTGCTCTCCATTATGCCCATCAAAAACATAAGTAATCATACACTCATTTATTGATAGCCAGCCGCGCTCATATTTAAACCCAATATCATATTGCCCCTCATCATAGATATTTCTTAAAGACCGTATTAGCGAATTTTCAAACGATTTAATAAACCCATCCTTATATTCCAGCGCATAAACCCAGAATCTCCACACCCAATACGCCCAAATAATCCATAGAAAAGTCAGAATTCCATCTGGATTTTTTAACGTTATCTCATTCCCCCAGACATTAACTTTATTCAAAGTTAGACCTGAGCTGAGTGCAAAAAACAAAACAACACTAATCAAAATTAGATTTCTACGTTGTCGATAAAATTCATCATAAAACTTATCGCTCATCATTCCCTTCTCCCTAACCCTCTCCCGCGGGGAGAGGGAATAAAAATTCTCTGTGTCTTACTCTGTTTTCTCTGTGAACTCTGTGGTTAAACAGATTGTCGCGTCGAATCTATTCTTGGACAAAAGGCTTTTCTCCTAGATCCTCAGCAAATCGCAACATAAATCCATCAGGATCTAAGACAATAAACTGTCGATTACCCATAAGAATATCATCAGCACGGTACCATTTTTCTTCAAGTTCTAAAATAATTTTAGCCCCCGAAGATTTTGCTCGTTCATAAAGAGAAGCTACATCAGTTGTGTCCATCTGAAAATTCATGCCGCGTCCAAATGGATATTCTAAATCACCAGAAAGCCAAGATCTTTTATTTGGCATCAATTGATCCAACATCAACCTAGATCCTTGGCGTTCCAGCATCGCAAATCCTTCTTCAGGACGCTCATATTGAATTTTGAAACCCAAAACCCCCACATAAAAATCAAGACTACGTTTTATATCTATACAAACCAATTCAGGTGTCATTGGTGTATCGCAAAAATTATCATCCATTTTATTTATCAATCCCTCTTAGATGCTACCAAAATCCCCGCCGAGGCGGGGATTTTTTGTTCTTTTTATTCCTCTATCGGGGCTTCAACAATCTCTGTTGCTTCGCCTTCGACGATGGTGTCATCCGCATCATCTTCACTGTCTTGTTTCAACAATGCGACGGACACGATTTTTTCATCACCCGCAA
>CAZVSN010000114.1:0-3012 GCA_964629455.1 uncultured Micavibrio sp.
TCACAAAATACCCTGGGAATGTAAAGCCCTATTGTGGGGTTATTAATATTCCGACCCTCTCTAAGACAGTTTCGGGGATTGATGTTATTTATGATGTTTATTTTGCGGAAATAATGGCGCTGTGGGCTGATAATGATTTGGCATCTTATGGTGGCAAGATGTCCTGTAACTTACGTTTTGCTGATAAACCAGTTTGTAATGGCCCTCCTGCCCCTGCAATTCCTTGGGGCGCGCCGAATGAGGCTGCGGCTGGACAGAGTTTCTATCAGGGTTTTCGGACAAGTCGCCAAGCGATTTATACGGCGCAGATGGATGCGGCCATCAATACAGTTAGAACAACCACTAATCCTGAAACAACTATGGATGCAAAAACGCAGCTTTATGGCTGGGGCGGCGCTGGGTTCTGGTTTAACAAAGTCGCCTCTTTTAATTCAGCGTTGGTTGATTCACTGATGATTTTACCAACCCCAACCGCTTATCCAATGATAATGGAGCATATAGCTACAAAGAAAAAATTCTTTGAAGCTAATACAGATCCAAAAGACAAGTATTCACTAACCACTTCATCTGGTGGAAAAACTATAAGTCTGGATAATCAAATTGATGATGCGGATTTAGACCAGAAAGATACAGATATTGGTTTGGCTAAGTTATTTGATAGCGTTTATAAAGAGGTTCAGCATTCTGAAGCAACTGCGAAACCGCGCATTGGAAACTCTGATAGCTTTGTCAAAACTTGGATGGTTAAATTATTTGGACAATCAGGCTTATTTAATTTTCAAGCTAACGGAGAGGTTTTTCCTTTGGTTAAGCTCACCATGCTTGGCCGTGAAATTATTGATAAAACAATTATTATGATGGGTGCCGCAGGAATTATTTCTGGTTTTGGGGGATTGGCGGGCGCTGCCGATGGTTCTGTCGGGTCTTGGGCAAGTGCGGCAAGTACCGCATTATGGTCTTTCGCGACAATAGGAATCGTGGCTGGGATTGCTTTAAATTATGTCGTTCCCTTTATGCCGTTTATTTATTTCTTTTTTGCGGTTGGGCGCTGGGTTAAATCCATATTTGAAGCGATGGTGGCTATTCCGTTATGGGCGATGGCTCATTTGCGGTTGGGCGGTGAAGGCATTCCTGGAAGTGCGGCGGCGACGGGATATTTTCTTATCCTCGAGATTTTTTTGCGCCCAATTATCACTGTATTCGGGTTATTGGCAGCTGTTGCTATTTTTGCGGCTATGTGTGTGGCGTTGGATTCTGTCTTTAGTTTGTTGGTGATGAATACAGGCGGTTTTGATATGACAACGCTTTCCTCGGGAGGCCCAGATATTATGGCCAATGCGGCGCGCGATGGTGCGGATGCTTTGTTTTATACAGCGGCCTATGCGATGATTGTTTATATCATTGCCAATAGCAGTTTTAAATTGATCGATCTTTTCCCGAACAGCATTATGCGCTGGGCTGGCATGGGTGTATCATCATTTAATGATAATGCGAATGTTGAATCCCAAGTTGATTTGTTAACCATTCAAAAACCGCGTCAAATGATTGAGGAATTAAAACATGAGGGTCAGTCTTTCTCTACGAAAATGACAAATCGGGATGCTGCAAAGTTCTAAAAGTTAAGGAAATATAAATAAAATTTGAGTAAAATGTTTCAATTGGTGTTGTGTGTCTGAGGTGAAAAATGGGTCTGTCGGGTAGTCGTACAATGAAAGTTGCGCAATATTGTTTATTGCCGCAGATTCTTCCGCGTTTTGCCGCACTTGTATTCGGTGGATTCAGCTATTTTGCCTATTTTATTGCTCAGGTTTATCGCGGCGTACGTTTGTTGCCCGAAGGCCATGAATTTTTAAATCCTGCCTCAATTGGACATTTTTCTATTCCAGATGTTGTTTTTGCAGCAGGCCGCTATTTAAAATACCGCCGTGAAAATATTGATCAGATTCTTATTTACTATGTGATTATGTTGGGTTTGGCCTTGATGGCCTTTCAGGTTTTGTTTTTGCTCATTGGGATGTTTGCGCCTCAGGCAATGGCATTTTCTTTGACCGATTATTTTGGCGACTCTCATAAATTAGGTATCGGGAATGACCCCTATCAGGATTTGGCGTTCATTATGCTGGATCGTGTGTTTGGTATTCCTGATATATTCCAGTCTTGTGTGAGCGAGGGGCAGCCTTGTTACATGGCGGCACCTGATGATACATGGGATACCGCATCTACGATTTATACCCCCCCCGTTTTCCCATGGCCGTTCCATTTGGCTTTGCAGGCGATGTTTGCATTTTATAGCACGGGTCTGCTGTTGGTTGCGGTCATTATTCTGCTGTATTTTGTGATTGTGATTGTTGCAGAAACGGCACAAACAGGCACCCCCTTTGGTCGTCGTTTTAATAAGGTCTGGGCACCCTTACGTTTAGTTATTGCTCTTGGATTATTAATTCCAATCACTAATGGTTTGAACTCTGCCCAATATATTGTTTTATATGCGGCTAAGCTCGGGTCAAATTTTGCAACCAATGGATGGAACCAGTTTAACACCCAATTATCTGACAGTATGATTTCAGAAGAGATGGTGGCGCTGCCAAAAAATCCAGACGTTGGTGATTTGCTTCAATTTATGATGTTGGCGCACGCATGTAAGGCTGTACAAGAGGGCGTTCTGGTTCAGGAGAATCCAGAAACGGTTGATGGTGCGTGTGGCGTTGATCCCAACGATCAAAGAAATGCTTCTGTTATCAACGCTTATCTGGTCAAAAATACTGGAAATGGTGCGGATGATGCTCAATTGCTTGAGTTGAATGATTATGCTGCCGCCAAACAATTTTTTGACAATGGTGACATGACGATCCGTATCGGAGATCGCGGATGTACGGCAGATCATAACAAATATAGCGGACATACAAAGCCGACATGTGGGGAGTTGATGTTGGCGATGCCAACACAGGAAACTGATACGGCTGCGGGTTCTTATGCAATTCAAAAAGGTTTTTATGACCTTATTAGATATGT
>CAZVSN010000115.1:0-2997 GCA_964629455.1 uncultured Micavibrio sp.
GGGCACAAAACCGTCGTGCTGTGACTGTTGTTAACTAATCAAAACAAAGGATAAGATAGAATGTCTGTTCTTTCTTCTTCGTCCAATCGTATAAATTATCCAGTGCGGGCCGCTATTGCGGCCTGCCTACTTTTGGCGAGTGTGTCATTTTCACCTGTTGCTTTTGCGGCTGATGACACGCAAACGCGTTTGCGTCAGTTGGAAGGTAGTGTTGATACTTTGAACCGTGCGTTGTTCAAAGGTGAAAAACCACCTGTTGATATATCTGCGGCATCTGCTCCGTCCAGTGATTATCAGGCGAGTGTTGAAACGCGTCTGGCCGATTTAGAAAAAAATGTTCGTGAGTTGACGGGCAAGGTCGAGCAACAAGGATTTGAGAATGCACAATTGAAAACAAAATTGGATAAGGCTTTAGCCGATATCGAATTGCGGTTTCAGGATGTTAAGGGCGGTGGCGTGCCATCTGATACTGTGCCTGCTCCTGCCGCTCCTTTAAAGCAAACGGGAAGCCTTTCTCCTAATGATATGGGTGGCGAGGTTGCGGCTTCTGCTCCTGCTGGGGATATCCCTGCGCCTAAACCAGAGCCAACAGAAAAGCCAGTTGCTGATGTAAATGCTCCGGCATCCCAAGATTCTCCGACTGTACAAAATTTGGGAACGATGACCGAGGCTCCTGGTGGGGCGGTTATTCCACCAAAGGCGGGTGATGATCCTGCTGGTCAATATGAAATGGCGTTTTCACAATTAAAAAGTGGAAATTTTGGTTCAGCTAAAAACGGGTTTGAAACTTTTATCAAAACTTATCCTGATCATCCATTGATATCGAATGCGACATATTGGTTGGGAGAAAGTTATTATGCCCAAGGCGAGTATGAAAAAGCCGCGCGGATTTTTGCCGAAAGTTATAAAAAATACCCAAAGGGCCCCAAAGTTGCTGACAGCCTGTTGAAAATGGGGATGTCACTCGGTGGTGCGGGTAAGACCAAAGAAGCCTGTGTGACGTTGCAACAGTTGAAAAAAGAATTTCCATCTGGTGAAGGTGTAACCCTTCGTCGGGCCGATCAGGAAATTTCCAAACTTGGCTGTGCAGGATAGATTCATTTGACGCCTTTTGGTCTGCAAATGAGGTATTTCTGCGCTTCCGTTTCTCTCGTACATTTAGTACGCTGCGATACGGTTCTCGAAAAACACTCATTTTCGACTCAAAATTCGACAAATGATTACGGTGACATATGGCGATAACAGCCGATAATTTTGATAAATTGATGCAAAGCATCGGTGTTGATGTATCCGGTCAGAAAACTATTGCCGTTGCCGTGTCGGGTGGTGGGGATAGTTTGGCGCTTGCTGTTTTGTTGTCGGATTGGTGTGGGGCGCGTGATATCGGGTTGCATGCCATTACCGTTGATCATGGGTTGCGACCCGAGGCGGCGGCTGAGGCCAAATATGTTGCAAAAACCCTGAAGCCGCTTGGAATTAAACATAAGACACTGCTGTGGGAAGGGGATAAACCCAAAACCCGTATTCAGGAAGCCGCGCGCGATGCCCGTTACCAATTGATGGCCGATTATTGCCAGTCCAAAAAAATTACATATTTGTTTGTGGCGCATCATGGCAATGACCAGATTGAAACCATTTTGTTCCGTATGGCAAAAGGGACGGGGGTTGATGGGTTGGTGGGGATGCGTTCCGTTCAGGAAATGGATAATGGTTTTTTTTTGGTGCGTCCATTATTGTCCGTGTCACATGATGCATTGCTGGATACACTCAGGGCCCGTAAAATTGACTGGATTGAAGATCCATCCAATGAAAATGAACGATACGCGCGGGTTCGTATCAGAAATATTATTGATGTTCTGGAAAAAGAAGGGCTGACCCCTGAGCGCATGGCATCCTTATCATCGCGCCTGTTGTCTTCGATTGAGATGATGGACTATTTCATTGATAAAGAATATAAAAACACAATCTTATATAAAGATACGGAACGTATCGAAATTAATTATAATGAGTTTTTGGGGTTGCCTATCGAGGCAAAATCAAGAATTTTGAAACAGGTGATTGCCGATTTACATCCGTCCAAGAAATACCCCGCACGATTGGAAGATATCGATCGGTTAGTTTCGCGCCTAGGTGAAAATTTTAAGGGCGCGACGCTCGGCGGATGCATTTTTAAGAAAAAGAAAGATGTGTTGATTGTCGGGTTAGAGCATAACTAGATATTTTATCCGAACAAAAACATATTTTTATTGACATATTACAATTTGGGGGGTAGGTGTAGAATTTATAATATCATGAATTGTAATCTTGGGTGATGTGATGGATGTGAGCAATATTAATGAACAGTTGATCAGGGCTTTGAAAAGACAGAGTCCAGCAGATGAGATTCAAGCTTTGGTAGATGCTGGAGCAGATGTTAATTTTAAAGATGAACGTGGGTATACGGCATTAACATGGGCAGTTGTGCGCGATGATGATAGTGCCCTGCATATTTTGCTTAATGCTGGGGCGGATGTGAATGCAAAAAATGGGAATGGTGCTACGGCGTTGCTTGTTGCCGCGCATAACAATAAAACATGGATTATTGAAACCCTATTGAATATTAAGAACATTGATAGGGCGTCGTTTGATGAGTATGTTTTTCTTCGCGTCGAAAGCCAATTTGCAGCCTTACAAAAGGAATTTAATTTGAGCCATGCTGGACGGATGGCAAAAATTGCAGGTCTTGATTTAAAAAGTTTCGGGATTGGGCACCCAGAAAATTTGGATGGGGTTAAGCAGGTAGAAATTAAGCCTGTTTCGGTTGATGGGGCTTGGGACGTTAAATTAGGTTAAAACACTGATTTGTTTTTTGCCTCTTCCTCGGTCAGGGTTTTGAGGGTGAGGGCGTGGATTTGGGTTTTGAGTTCCAGTTCCAGCAAAGCATAAATCATTTTGTGGCGGGCAACGCTCGATTTTCCAGAAAATTCATCAGATACGATGACAACATTGAAATGGGTT
>CAZVSN010000116.1:0-2938 GCA_964629455.1 uncultured Micavibrio sp.
CCATGGCGGAGCATCTCGAACAATGGAATATGAACCTCAACACTGCGGTTTGACGGATGATGCGGGCCAACCAACGTAATGCTTCGCCCTGTGTTGCTGATGGCGGCATGGTCACCGAATTTGCGACGCGCATCCAATACATCTTTGCGGTATGCTTTGGGAATGTCATCAATGGGTTTTATATCGCGCACCAGACCGACTTCAAACCCATGCGCCAACAAATAGTCTAACGCCTGTTTGGCGGAAGTTGTCGATGTCTGTTTTTTGAAATCATTGCCCATTTATCCCCCAAATTTGCCAAAGGACTCTATCAGGCTACTCTAGCATATTTGGGCTCTTGATAAAACGCCTGAATACCTGTTTTCGCTAACAACTCATCACGCTCGCCAAGCCCCAACATATTGCTTGTTTTTAAATACACAGACACAGGCTCACCTGTTTTCAGATGGTTGCCCACCAAACGCACCGAACGACCTGTATTGCTGATATCGGCATCCTCACCGAATTGACGACGTGCGGCATAAATCTCTTTGCGGAACGCTGCTTTCACATCCGGAATTCTGCTCACGGTTGCCACTGCAAAATCATTTGCCAATAACAACGCCAATGCCTCTTTATTCGACATGGTGGATGATTGTTTTTCGTGTGGATCGTATCCTTTTTTACCCATTATTTTACTCCCTACTCAGTTTATTTATTTGGTTACTCGTTTATTTGTTTTTTAGATTCCCGTTGGCTTTCCGACTTCAATTGTCCGCAGGCTGCCAGAATATCGCGACCACGCGGGCGGCGGATGGGGGCATCATACCCTGCTTTTTCCAATATCGCCGCAAAACTCTCGATGCGCTCGGTGGGCGAACAGGTGTACCCGCTTCCATCCCATGCGTTGAATGGGATAAGATTTATTTTGCATGGAATATCAACCAATAATTTGGTCAGTTCCCGCGCATTGTCATCGCTGTCGTTGATGCCGTCCAACATCACATATTCAAATGTGATGCGGCGCATATCGGATACCCCTGGATATGTGCGGCACGCGTCCAGTAATTCTTTGAGCGGATATTTATTGTTAATCGGCATAATGTCGGAACGAATGGCATCATTCGGCGCATGCAGGGAAATAGCAAGGTTCACACCCAATTCCGCGCCGCATTGATGAATTTGTGGAACAACACCCGATGTCGATAACGTAATATGGCGTTTGGAAATGCCCAAACCGTCGGGGTGCATACAAATTTTCAATGCCTTGGCAACGTTATCATAATTATATAACGGCTCGCCCATACCCATCATCACGATATTGGTCAGGTCGCGCCCTTCTTTCTCTCCCGCAGATGGCCATTCATTCAAATGGTCTTTGGCAAACATCACCTGTTGCAGAATTTCATGCGGGCCTAAATTACGGACAAGAGGCTGCGTGCCTGTGTGACAGAATTTGCACGTTAATGTACACCCAACTTGGGAAGATACGCACAACGTTCCGCGTTTTGGGGTTGGAATAAACACCATTTCCACTTGTTGCCCGTCGGACATCGCCAGCAACCATTTAATCGTTCCGTCTTTTGATTTTTGTTCGGTGATTAAGGTCGGGCGATCAATCATATAATGATCATTTAAAATCGCGCGGAGGTCTTTTGGCAAATTCGCCATCGCATCAAAAGACGTTACCCCCCGTTGATACACCCAATTCCAAATTTGTTTGGAACGAAAATTGGGCAAGCTATGTTCGCTCAATGCGGCCTGCATTTCTTCAAGGGATAACCCGACCAGCATAATACGCCCGTCTTTATCTTTGCGCGGGGCGGCGAATTTATCGGCGTGGGATGTAACGCTCATGAATGATTATTCCTTGTCTAGACGGCTTATTAACATAACGAATTGAAAATAAATAGAAAAATTTTGTAACTTTTACCCTGTTTCTCCGAATACATCCATATGGAACAGTTTTGGACGGGGGTTGGCGGTACGATTTGCCGTTATATACTGGACTGAAACAGTTCTATTTTAATAATAAAAAACGAAAGAGGACTCACATTATGGCTTACGTTGACGATGCAAATACCCAAAAAGCAAATCTGGGATATATCCGCTCCTCGATGAAGGAACCAATGTTGGAACGTGATCATGAATTCGAACTGGCGACACGCTGGCGGACGATGGGCGATGAAAAAGCTCTGCACGAATTAATCAAATCATACACACGTCTGGTGATTGCGGCGGCTGCCAAATTTAAATATTACGGATTGCCGATGGGTGATTTAATTCAGGAAGGCAATCTGGGTCTGATGCAGGCCGCGAATAAGTTTGAACCTGACCGCGATGTGCGTTTTTCAACCTATGCCACTTGGTGGATACGCGCCTCTATTCAGGATTATATTTTGCGCAACTGGTCAATTGTCCGCACGGGCACGACGGCTGCACATAAATCCCTGTTCTTTAATATGCGCCGCTTGCGCGCCAAAATTGATGGCGCGGCAACAGAAAACGGCATCAGCGCCGAAGGCCGTATCAAAATCGCCAAAGAACTCGGCGTGCGTGTGAAAGATGTCGAAGACATGGAAGGCCGCATGAGCAAAGGCGACCAATCCCTGAACGCTTTGGTCAGCAACGATGGTGAGGAAGAAATCGGATCATTCTTGGCCGACACACGCCCCAACCCTGAGGAATTTGTGACTGAGATGAAGGACGCGCAAACGCGTTCCAAATGGTTGAACTCTGCGCTCAAACAACTCTCTGACCGCGAACAACAAATCATCCGTGAACGTCACATGAATTATGACACTGTGACACTCGAAGATTTGGGTAAAAAATTGGGGGTCAGCAAAGAACGTGTGCGCCAATTGGAATTTCGCGCTATGGAAAAATTGCGCGACAGCCTCACAAAAAATCCAAAAGATTTTCAAGATTTAATGGGGGATATGGCTTAGTACCCCCGTTA
>CAZVSN010000117.1:0-2780 GCA_964629455.1 uncultured Micavibrio sp.
CAGCCCCGCCCCAATCCCGTAAATAAACTAATGGTATAATCAGTTTCATAAACTTGATAAAAATATCAAATATAGGCAAACTCAGGATAGTAACATCAATAATGTGGCATATTAAAATCAGTCAAAAATTATAATTACAGGTCAGGGAAAAATGAGAAGAGTAGTGAATAATAAAATTCAAAGAAATGCACTTATACAAGAAAATTATCAAATAATGCATGGAGATTGTCTAAGTGTTTTGAAAACACTTCCTGATGATTGTGTGGATTGCGTAATTACATCTCCACCTTATTGGAAACAAAGGGAATATGATATAGATAAGTCAAGTAAGAGGTTAGAAGTTGGGAGGGAGGATTCCTACGTTGAGTATGTAGAAAATTTAGTTAAAATATTTCATGAAGTAAAAAGAGTTCTAAAGCCCGATGGGTCTTTCTGGTTAAATATCGGAGATAAATTTGATAATAAAAACCTTGTGGGTCTTCCGTGGAGAGTCGCTATAGCCTTACAAGATGATGGTTGGATACTTCGTAGTGATATTATATGGGATCAAATGAAAGGAACGCAAAGTCCTAAAGATAGGTTCCGTGATATATATGAGCATGTTTTCCATTTTGTAAAGAATAAGAAGTATTTCTTTGATTCAACTGAGATAAAAATTAAACCTTCTAAGCTTCCGACAATGGGTGTTGGGGGCGAGGTGCAATCTGCCACAGGAGTGTCTGGGAAAAAATATTTTAAATATATCAATGAAAGTAATTGTTTAACTTTAATTGAGAAAAATAACGCATTACTGGCTTTAGAAAAGACAATTAAAGAAATTAAAGAAGGAAAAATTGTAGACTTCAGAATGACCATACGGGGAAGTCAGCGTGCCTACCACAGTGAAGATAAAAACATAAGTGGGAGAGCAAAAGAGCTGAAAGACAAAGGGTTTTATATATTGAAGAGCAAGGCCGATGGTTTTCTTCCAAGCAATATTTGGAGAATAGTTCCAGAAGATAAGTGGAGGAAGGATACTCACGCAGCCGTTTTCCCAGAAGAACTTTTGAAAACGCCCATTTTGTCAACAAGTAGAAAAGGCGGAATTATTCTTGACCCATTTGTTGGAACGGGAAGTTCGATTTGCGCTGCATTGTCATTGGGAAGAAAAGCTATTGGCATAGACCTTAGTAAAAAGTATATTGCCGTTGCAAAAAAAAGGATTCTTTCAATGGAAGATTGATCAATACAAGATTTATATATTTTCCTAAGATTTATTATCCTTTGCAGACTTCTTATTAATGTTATCTATAAAAGCATCAATGGAGATATAATCATCTTCGTGAGCGCCAGAAAGAATCTTGTTTATTCCTTGTATATCGCTGCTTATTTTTTCTTTGAATATTAATTTCCAACAATTATTTTCCCAATGCATAGAGAAAGTGCAGAAGTGGATATATGAGTTTGGATCGTAATCGCGCAATCCAGAAGAGTCGCAAGATGATCTTATGTAGTCAATAGCAACATCCTGAACTATAAAAATAATATTTTTCTTCCAGAGGGTTGCAATTTTTCCTTTTTTATAAACTTGTTGCATCATTGTTTTAACAAATTCATTGGCCCAATTGATGCCATAGTTATACGATTTCTTTCTGTATTTTTTATGTATCTTTAAATCTTGTATAGCAGGCCATGGGGTTCCAGTTGTGCCTGCGGCTTGAAATTCTATACAAGAGAAATCAGTAATTTTTATGCCATTTTTTTCGTAGGCAACAAAATCGACATTGCCACCCACGCCCATGCCAACTTCCTTTGTATAATTTACATTTTTCCAATTTAGAAAAAATTCTTTATTTAATGTATGAAAAACTTCTGATGTTGAGAGGCGATGTGGGCAAACAATTACGGGTATGTGTTTGTTTATAAAGCCGCCTTTATAACCAAGGCTACAAACTCCAACTTTTATAGTGGGCTCACTTTTTCTGGGTTTTTTACATTCTGTACATATATATGGACAGTGTTGGTTTTCTATTGTCTTGTGGCCATCCTCTGAAATATTTGAGTAAACTTGTCCAAAAACTTCGGTGGGAAATTTTCCAATTGGGGGTTCGGTACGCACAAAAACTTCCTTGGGTAAATTATTATTAATGAAGAAGTATGCTACAACTAGCACACAAGGATAGTTAATAATATTTATATTCACAAAAGTTACTTTATAACACTTAAACCTTGACCAAGAGGGGCAAGGGTGGCTATAACCCTGTTATTCAAAAAAACTAGGGCGCATTGATGGCTGTATCTTTAAAAACATGGCAGAAACATTTCGGGTGGGCGGTGATCGCATCCGAGCTGAGCCATGTTTTTTGCTGTGTTATCCCAACCTTGGTCACGGTGTTATCGGTTTTTGCCAATCTGGGTTTATTTGTTGTGTCGCCCCACGGGCTGCTTATGAATATACATAATGCAATGCATAATTACGAAATCCCGATTATTGCCTTCTCAGGCGTGATGGTGGCCTTGGGGTGGGTAACCCATATGTTGGGAAACAAGGTGGATTGCCATGATACGGGCTGTTGTCACCCACCATGCCCCAGCAAAACCGACCCCCAAAAATCAAGGAATACAAAGATTCTGGCGGCTGCCACGCTCTTATTCATGGTCAATATCGTGATTTATTTTGGCGTGCATCGTAATGTTTTGCATCTGGATATTTTTGGTCCGCAGCCGATAGATAGGCACGCCGAGCACAATCATTCGTCTGAAATGCTTTAAAACATTGCATTTTCCGCGTTTTTCTGAAA
>CAZVSN010000118.1:0-2769 GCA_964629455.1 uncultured Micavibrio sp.
GTCAGCTCGTGTCGTGAGATGTTGGGTTAAGTCCCGCAACGAGCGCAACCCTCGTCGTCTGTTGCCATCATTTAGTTGGGCACTCAGATGAGACTGCCGGTGATAAGCCGGAGGAAGGTGGGGATGACGTCAAGTCATCATGGCCCTTACGGGTAGGGCTAGAGACGTGTTACAATGGTGGTGACAGTGGGTTGCGAGGTCGCGAGGCCAAGCTAATCTCTAAAAGCCATCTCAGTTCGGATTGTACTCTGCAACTCGAGTACATGAAGTTGGAATTGCTAGTAATCGTGGATCAGCACGCCACGGTGAATACGTTCCCGGGTCTTGTACACACCGCCCGTCAAGTCATGGGAGTCGGTTCTGCCTGAAGGTAGTGCGCTAACCGCAAGGAGGCAACTAACCACGGTAGGGCTGGTGACTGGGACTAAGTCGTAACAAGGTAGCCGTTTCGGAAGGAGCGGCTGGATCACCTCCTTTCTAAGGACGTTGACGGTTTTCCGTCTACTGCTGTCTACGAATCTACTCTTTTCATTGTAAAGAAAAAATCCTCCGGGATCGATTTCGAGCCCCAAGTTTAGCTCTTAAGAGTTTCCGGGTTGGGGCTTGTAGCTCAGTTGGTTAGAGCACACGCTTGATAAGCGTGGGGTCGCAAGTTCAAGTCTTGCCAGGCCCACCATTTTACACCAAACAAGGGCCTTTAGCTCAGCTGGGAGAGCGCCTGATTTGCATTCAGGAGGTCAGGAGTTCGATCCTCCTAAGGTCCACCATTTTTCTCCAAAGCATCTGATGGATGTTTTTGTGAAGAATGAAAATTCTTCGGTTCTTTATACATCGTGAATATTTGAATAAATAATAGGTCTTGTCTATAACGAGCCGTTATGGACAAGAAAAAATTCTTTTTGTCGAAGACTAAAAATTGAACTGAGAACTAACAACATTGCGTGCAGTGGATTTGTCCCTGCGCGTGATTAGAATTCAAGCGTTAAAGTGCATCTGGTGGATGCCTTGGCAATCAGAGGCGATGAAGGACGTGGTACGCTGCGATAAGTTTCGGGGAGCTGTGAACAAGCTTTGATCCGAAAATTTCCGAATGGGGGAACCCACTGCGCAAGCAGTATCCCTAACTGAATACATAGGTTAGGCGAAGCGAACCTGGGGAAGTGAAACATCTCAGTACCCAGAGGAAAAGACATCAACCGAGATTCCCCTAGTAGTGGCGAGCGAACGGGGAGTAGCCCAGTAGTTGTTTTGTAAGAACTAGAAGTGATTGGAAACTCACGCCATAGACGGTGATAGCCCGGTATAGGTAGAAAGCAAGATGACTCTTGAGTAGGGCGGGACACGTGAAATCCTGTCTGAACATGGGGGGACCATCCTCCAAGGCTAAATACTCCTGATTGACCGATAGTGCACTAGTACTGTGAAGGAAAGGTGAAAAGCACCCCAAGTGGGGAGTGAAAAAGACCTGAAACCGGATGCATACAAACAGTAGGAGCAGACTTGTTCTGTGACTGCGTACCTTTTGTATAATGGGTCCGCGAGTTAGTCTTGCATGCGAGCTTAAGCCGTTAGGTGTAGGCGTAGGGAAACCGAGTCTGAATAGGGCGAAAGTATGCAGGATTAGATCCGAAGCCCGGTGATCTAGCCATGGCCAGGTTGAAGTTGCAGTAACATGCAATGGAGGACCGAACCGGTATCTGTTGAAAAAGATTCGGATGAGCTGTGGTTAGGGGTGAAAGGCCAATCAAACCGGGTAATTGCTGATTCTCCGCGAAAACTATTTAGGTAGTGCGTCGTGTCTTACCTTCGGGGGTAGAGCACTGGATGGACTAGGGGGCCGCAAGGTCTACCAAATCCAACCAAACTCCGAATACCGAAGAGTACAATCACGGCAGACAGACAGTGGGTGATAACGTCCATTGTCAAGAGGGAAACAACCCAGACCTACAGCTAAGGTCCCCAAATGATAACTAAGTGTGAAAGGAAGTTGGACTTCCATGACAACCAGGAAGTTGGCTTAGAAGCAGCCATCTTTTAAAGAAAGCGTAATAGCTCACTGGTCTAAATAAGAGGTCCGGCGCCGAAGATGTACCGGGGCTAAAGTTATCTACCGAAGCTTAGGATGCCTTATGGCATGGTAGCGGAGCGTTGTGTAAGCCTGCGAAGGATAACCGTGAGGGAGTCTGGAGGTATCACAAGTGAGAATGCGGACATGAGTAACGATAAACAGTGTGAGAAACACTGTCGCCGAAAATCCAAGGTTTCCTGTCCAAGGTTAATCCGGGCAGGGTGAGCCGGCCCCTAAGGCGAGGCTGAAAAGCGTAGTCGATGGGAACACGGTTAATATTCCGTGGCCTGCTGGTAGTGACGGTGGCCGAAAGCTGTTCTTCCTTAATGGATTGGAAGGGCAGCCTGGGACATCCAGGAAATAACTCCAGCGTATAGACCGTACCCTAAACCGACACAGGTGGATTGGTAGAGAATACCCAGGCGCTTGAGAGAACGGTGTTGAAGGAACTCGGCAAATTACATGCGTAACTTCGGGATAAGCATGCCCCATCGAAAGGCAACTTTTGGTGGGGGGCACAAACTAGGGGGTAGCGACTGTTTACCAAAAACACAGGGCTCTGCGAAAACGTAAGTTGACGTATAGGGTCTGACGCCTGCCCGGTGCCGGAAGATTAAGAGGAGATGTTAACGCATTGAATTGAAGTCCCGGTAAACGGCGGCCGTAACTATAACGGTCCTAAGGTAGCGAAATTCCTTGTC
>CAZVSN010000119.1:0-2758 GCA_964629455.1 uncultured Micavibrio sp.
TGACAACAGGTGTTGGAATTCCTGCTGCAATATCTGCGGCATTCATATCAAAGCTTTTGATAAGTGATCCGCAAACCAGATTCCATCCATCCACCAACACAAAGAAAATAATCTTGAACGGGAGTGAGATAACAATCGGCGGAAGCATCATCATCCCCATCGACATTAAAATTGATGACGTTACGATATCAATCACCAAGAATGGTAAGAACAACATAAAGCCGATTTCAAACGCGCGCCGCAATTCAGAAATCATAAAGGACGGAATGACGACTTGTAGAGGCAGGTCTGCAGCTTTTTCAACTTTTGGTGTTTGGGACGCATCAACAAACAGGGTTAAATCTTTGTCGCGCGTATGTTTCAACATAAACAATTTGAATGGGTCGGTTGCTTTTTTGAAAGCTTCAACTTCATCCATCTGTTCATTGACCAACGGTTTGATGCCGTCGTTATAAGATTTTTCAAATGTTGGTGCCATGATAAAAAACGTCATAAACAGGGCAAGGGAAATCATAACCGAGTTGGGTGGCGTTTGTTGAAGGCCAATAGCAGAGCGCAAAAAGGATAAGACAACGATGATACGGGTAAAGGATGTCATCATCATTAATATAGATGGTGCCAAAGAAAGGACGGTAAGCAGCGCCATCATTTGGACAACACGCCCTGTGACAGTTTCGGGGCTGTCGCCATTCATGTCGAGAGAGAGAACTTGCGCAAAGGCAGGCTGACCGAAGGCACATATAAAAATGCCAATCAGGAAAGCGATGATTGTTGTTTTTTGAAACCGTGTATTAAAGAGGTTCGACATTATCTTTTTCTTCCTTAATCTCCAGAATCGATTTTTCAACAACAGTTTCGCTGTTTGGGCCGAGAATAACAAGATGTTCCGTATCATCTCTCCGCAAAAGAATGGCTTTATGGCGGGCATCAATAGGCAATATTTCCACAACTTTCAGGCGGCGTTTTTTGCCTTGTTGCAGGCTGAATCCACCACCAGCACCCAATCGTTTAAGGATAAGCCATAAGGTTCCCATCAGGGACACTACAAAAATCAGGGCAGTGATAAAGCGGAGAATCTCGTGTGTATCCATGATTTATGTTGTCGTTTCCTTTGTTTTTTCCAGAGCAAGCAGGGCATCAAACGGATTTGGCTCGCCATTTGCTTTATAGACGTAGGACAGCACTTCGGCAACCGCCAGAAATGCCTCTGATGGGATGGGGCTGTCCAGTTCGATTTTGGTTAACATTTCGGCAAGAGCAGAGTCTTCCCGAACCTTGATGCCATTGGCAAAGGCCAACTGCAGGATTTGCTCGGCAATTTTTCCCCGTCCTGCCGCTGTAATGCGGGGGGCTTCGTCGTTTTTATCCCCTGTTGTGATGGCAACAGCCGTCGCATTCTTTGGTTTTTTCCTTATATTTGAAGGGGTTAATCCATTTTCTGCGATATTGAGGCCGTTAGAGGGCAAATTTGGGTCATCTGGCATGGTTTCTGCAATTTCCTTTAACGAAACATGATCCACTATACAAAACGGGTAAAGCAAAACATAGGGGTAAGGAACATGACAATAGAAAATATCAGTCTTTTTCAGGCCATGAACGCGAAAATGAGCTATTTGACCGAGCGTCAGAAAGTTATTTCCCAGAATGTGGCAAATGCCGATACGCCGAATTATGTATCTCAAGATTTGGCAAAAGTTGATTTTTCGTCGATGTTGGCGAATGTCGACAAAAACAAGATGCGCGTATCAATGGATACTAGTCGCGCAAATCATTTGTTGCCACCCAACCAATCTCCAAACCCTAAAGCAGCAACTAACAAATCTCCTTATGAGGTGAAGCCCGATGGGAATAGTGTGGCATTAGAAGAACAGATCGTAAAATCAAATGATGTTCAGATGAATTATGCATTGATGGTCAATTTGTATCGTGACAATGCGGATATGATTAGAACCGCATTAGGAAAAAAATAAGAACGGGATAGGAGAAAAATAAAATGTCAGATTTATTTTCAACAATGATGGTGTCTTCTGCGGGTATGCGTGTTCAGACCGAGCGGATTAACGTGATTGCCCAGAACGCCGCGAATGCTGATACTGCGCCAACAAAACCAGGTGAGAAACCTTATACCCGCAAAACGATTTCATTTAAAAATGAATTGGATAAAAACGTGGGGGCGCAACTGGTCAAAGTTGACAAAATTTCCGAAGATAAACAATCGGAATATATTAAAAAATATATGCCAGGGCACCCTGCTGCCGATACCGATGGATATGTTCAAATGCCGAACATATCGACGATTGTTGAAATGATGGACATGAAAGAAGCGTCCAAATCTTATGAGGCCAATATGGGGATGTTTACGCAAACCCGTGATATGGCGAATAAAACGATAGATTTGTTAAGATAATTTATGTGTGATATAATCAAAAAATAAGGAAAACATCATGGTTAACATTACATCTAATCCAGCTTCAGCCGCCAGTGCCTATGCCAATACCGCTAAAACTGCGTTGGGTGTTGGGGGCGAATCATCGGATGCTACCTCTAAAACCTCTTTCGGGAATTTTTTGGAAGACGCAACGCGCTCGGCAATTGGGACATTAAAGGCGGGTGAGAAAGCCTCTGCCGCAGGTGTAACGGGCACTATGGACCCCTTGGCGATCACCCAAGCAGTTACAGCCGCCCGTTTAACGCTCGATACCGTGTCATCTGTTCGTGATGCCGCCGTTGATGCGTATAACAAAATTCAGGGTATGCC
>CAZVSN010000120.1:0-2624 GCA_964629455.1 uncultured Micavibrio sp.
GCGTCGTGTGCGATGTTTGTTTTAGGAAATAAATCCTTTATCATGCGATGATATCCCATTTATATCCCGTTAATATTCTTGGTATAATGTTGCGGCGGTAGATTCGGTCTTAGGGTCGGTTTCGATCGTTCATTTTCAACACAAAAGGATTCATATTATGGCACGGAATAAAATTGGATTGGTTGGCGCAGGTCAAATTGGTGGAACGCTTGCTTTGCTCGCTGGTCTTAAAGAGCTGGGTGATATTGCAATCGTGGATATCGCCGAAGGCGTGCCACAAGGTAAAGGTTTGGATATTGCTGAGGCCGCACCAGTTGAAGGATTTGACGCGCAGATTATAGGCAGCAATGATTATTCTGCGATTGCAGGGTCTGATGTTGTGATTGTGACCGCAGGTCTTCCGCGTAAACCAGGAATGAGCCGTGATGATTTGATCAATATCAATAAAGGAATTGTCGAAGGTGTTGGCGCACAAATTAAACAACACGCCCCAAATGCATTCGTAATTGTGATTACCAATCCATTGGATATCATGGTTGAGATTATGCAACGTGCGACAGGCTTTTCTGCCAATAAAGTTGTCGGGATGGCTGGGGTTCTTGACTCCGCGCGTTTCCGTTGCTTCTTGGCCGAAGAATTTAAAGTATCCGTTGAAGACGTGAGCGCATTCGTGCTCGGCGGTCATGGTGACACTATGGTTCCACTCACCCGTTATTCAACGATTGCAGGTATTCCATTGCCTGATTGTGTGAAAATGGGATGGACAACCCAAGCCAAGATTGATGCTATTGTTGATCGCACCCGTAATGGTGGGGCAGAGATTGTGAACCTTTTGAAAACTGGTTCAGCCTTCTATGCACCTGCTGCATCTGCGATTGCAATGGCAGAAAGTTACTTGCGCGATAAAAAACGCGTGTTGCCATGTGCCGCCAAACTTTCTGGTCAATATGGTATCAATGGCCTGTATATCGGTGTGCCTGTGGTTATCGGTAAAGATGGCGTTGAAAAAATCATTGAGATTGAATTGAATGCGGATGAGCAAAAAATGTTCGATAATTCGGTGAATGCCGTAAAAGGACTAATCGAAGTGATTGACGGCAAAGCTGCCGCCTAACGCGCCTTGTCTTTTGGACTGCAAATAGCCCCTTTCTGCGCTTCCGTTTTATTGCGTACATTAAGTACGCTCAAAAACGGTTCTCAAAAGGGGCTATTTTCCTCTCAAAATCCTGCGGCTTTTTATCGATTTTAGTAACTTAACTTACTGAAATTAAACAAAGTGTGATTTAATTTAGCAAGCCTTGATAAAAGGCTTGCTTTTTTTTATGGCCTTGATTTATATATACATAATAATAGTAAGTGAGGGGTCTTTATGCGTTTTTCAAGGTCTATCCGCCGCCGTTCCGAATGGTCAGCTTTGCTCCATAAACGCTCTGTTTCTGGGTATCAGATTGAAGATGAAGCCTTTGATTCCCCCCTGAATTTAAAACAATTGATTATTGCTGGACATAGTCCGCTCGGGTTGTGGTTGTCGCGGGAAGAGCAATCGCTTTATGATCCCCAGATTGCAGAAAAATTTGATCTTTCACCTTCCGAGTTTCAGCGTGAGGCTGATCATGCTGAGGATCAGTTTCTAACATTATCTGCAGAGAAATTGTTGGATTATTGTCAATCTATCGGAGTTCATCCTGCTCACTTGGTTCCTTTTGATGATGATCCCCGTTTGTCTTTGCCTGCCAATATTCTGGAAGCGAATATTCTAATCTTGGGCAATAAGAGATCTTCGAAAGATGAACAATATTTGTCATTGGCGGCATTGGCAGTTGAAAGAAAAAGATATACGCGATTATTGAATGATAAAGCGTTTCAAAAAAATCATAAAATAGAAGGTGTTACCAAATTATTGGGCCGTGCTGTTGATCATATGTTTGATGCGAGGGTTGATGTAACCCTTGAAAGAGTTGCTGGCTTGGGTGGAATATTTTCTGCCAATCATGATGGGGTTTTTAATCGTCCAGCTTTGATGATTGATATGTTTGTGGTGCGTAAAGATATTTCTCATCGGTCTGTTGCGGATAAATTTGCAAAGGCAGTGCATGATGTTCAGTCTGCTGATGCCAAAATTTATGATCGTTATGAAAGAGTTTTTGGCGATATTGAATATGATATAAAAGAACAGGCGGCAGATTTATTTCAAGGTATCTTAAATGAATTAAAGATTATGCCCAGTGAGTGGAAAAAAATGAAACATAGGGGCGTCACCAATATTATTAAAGATATAAAATCAAAGGAAATAAAATTAATGGATCGGGCGGCCGAGAGCTCTTATGGTTCTTCTTTGATGTCTGTGTCCGAGCGCCACCATCTGGTCGTTGATTTGGCAAAGGCCTATATCGGAAAAATGAAGGCTGTTCATCAGCGCAATTCTACTGAGATAGATATGAAAGAAGATGAATGGGATTATGAGGATATGATTGCGGATTATCAATTGGCCTCTACTAAAATTAATAAAAAGCAATTTTCGTATATTGGGCGTTTGTTTGCCAATCATAAGATTATTGCCGACGAATATCCGCATCAGCATCGTGAGAAAGCAGTTGTAGAAAGCCAAATGGATTTGTCTTAGG
>CAZVSN010000121.1:0-2538 GCA_964629455.1 uncultured Micavibrio sp.
GTTAGTCTTTGACTCAGGTGAACCCGTCACCGACCCCAGATAAATTTGTTCCATAATTTTCCAATCAATTTAGATAGAATAATTCAATAACATCAACTATTCGTAGCACTTGCATGCCCCAAATCAAGAGCATTCAACATGATTTTTAACAAAAACGACCTATCAAGGTTTTTATAATCACATATCCCGACCATCGCCCCTCCCGACTCAACCCGATACAATCTCCCATACTCCGAATGATTCTCATCAAGATTAATGTCCACACACCATTCCAAATAATTGGAATGATTATACAACAACATAACAGATGGATCGTGAAACCTAAAAATAGGTTCGGGCGCAAATTCACGACAAAATTTCTCTATAATCTCTTTGGTTTTATTTCCAATTGAGCCCATAGGAAGAAGATTCAAAACATCATCAAGCGAAATAGATATATCCCATGTGCTATCTAGTGTAATAAACTTTTTCTTCAATGCGGTTTTTAAAACCACAGATACAGCAGCGGGATCACAAATAACATTAAAATCCGCCACAGGATTTTTCTGCCATAAATCTCCAACCTTCCCACCAAGCATCGTGACACTAGAAATGACAGAGATTATTTCATCGCCCATATATTGACACAAATTTGCAAAATTAGTTGCGGGACCCAATATAATATAATCTATTTTGCCTTGTTTCTCAGCGATATCACAAATAAAGTCTGCATATGCCTCGATAGAAATCGCACTCTGATAATTTTCTCTCTTAGTGGGAATAATTATATTGCACAAACCATTTCCCGACGCCTGCTGACGGGGAATAACGACATCTCTATACGCTTTATGATGATAGGATGGTGCTGCACACCCCTTTAACACAGGAATAGAATCTGCACCTATAAACGACAAAACCCCAGCAGTATTATCGGTTACATTCTCAACATTGGTGTTACCATACGAAGTAATGACGCCAGCCAAATTATGGCCTAATTTAATTGCAAGCCACAAAGCCAAAGCATCATCTCTGCCCGTATCACAATCTACAATTATAGGGCGATTATTTAACATCTGGCTCTCTAATTTTATACGAAAGCAATCGTACGGTTGCCTAATAAATTATCATTAAGATTAGGCGTAGATATTTGATGTGTTCCAACAAAACTCTTCATAACATCAACAACCAAAACATCTTTATCAATATCCAAGGCTCTGGAAATGGTTTCTCCGTGTTCCATCCATGACAGTGGAATATGAACGCCAACTTCTTTCTGTATATTCATACAAAAATCAATATTTGCCAATGCGACATCTGATCTAAAGGATTCCTGATAATCTGGAGCTATTTTGAAACGCGCAACAAGATCCATAAATATAGCTGGCAACCTGCCAACATGACCATCAATATCAACAACAAGCCCATCAAAAAATAAATCTCTGGGAGTCATCACATCAGAACTTTGATGGTTATAATGCGCAACAGTTACAATAGGAACTGACTTTCCTTCAAACTGAATCTTTTTTCTTTCGTTTACATCCGCACTACAGAAACAAGTAGATATGCCCGCCAAATAAGCCTTCTCAAACACCCCCGCACTTTCAAGTTCAGAAACAACCCAATTAATCATTTTTGAACGGCGAATATTATCTTCAAGAAACACAAGAGGAACTCTAGCTCCTGAAGAAACCTGTGAAAGTTCGGAAACCTTATTTTTAATTCTTTCTATCTGAACAGATAAATCTTCAAATCCTGGGCGCGCGACATACCCCAATTCGATCTTTCCATTCCTATCAAATTTACGAGAGAACGCAAGATCAAGAGAATTATTCCCCTCAGGACGGATCATATCATCCAAAGAAACCATAACATATTTGGAATCCTGTGCCAACGCATCCCCTTTTAAAAGATCCATGGCATTATAAACGACACATTCCGACGACTGCGCAGATCTGTAAAAATGAACTTGTAAGGATCGGGTTTTGATATGATGCCCATAGGCATCATAATCCAAATTCTTACCGATAAGCCCGACAACCTGCTTACCCCAACGCTCGTAATTCTGATTAACAATAGAAGAAACTTTTTCCTGAGAAAGGCCTGTGGCTTGAACAATGTTTTTACGCAAAAACTCGGTGGCCACATCAGCATCCGTTCTAATAACGCATTTCAGATTTCCATGGTTATCTTCGGGGGCATAGGTGCTATTAGAAATAATAGTCATTCTTTCTGACGACGCATAAGAAGGAAATACAAATGACACTACCGACATTGCTGACCCCAAAAAATATAAAGCCAATTTCTATTTTTCTGAGCGATATTATCGCACACACCGGACGTTTTATAGCAAACAAGAAAGGGAAATACGAGAAAAAATCAACAAATCTGAATATTATTAACAAAACAATTTACAGAGAAACAATATTACAATTTAGAGAGATAAAACTTCGCTATTATCCCTTAAAGACGGAATCGCCTGCCGTGCGCGGGCGCTTTCTGTCATGTCAATTTCGGCATATAAAATGGTCGGGTCAACACCTGCCTCGGCAACCACTTTGC
>CAZVSN010000122.1:0-2515 GCA_964629455.1 uncultured Micavibrio sp.
TTTCGTATTTGAGGATAGAATGGTCCCCAATGAGAGTCTTTGATGTGATAATATAGATTATGTATAAAAAAAGAATAAAATCCTAGTAGGGGTGTGTAATTTTGATATTTATTTGTCAGTGATTCTCAGAGATAATTGTCACTATAAGAAAGCTGAGTTGCTAAAGAGAGTAGAAAATCAGCACATTTGATGTCTTGCTCTCTAAGTTCTACTGACATTTAATTGTATTATTTACTGACAATTATTTCTGCAAATCACATGCCCCTACTAGGATTTTATTCCTTTATTATTCATAACATATATTATCGCTCAAGCTTGATAAAGGTATCTAATTATATTAATATATAAACATACGTTTATATATAGGTGATTTTAATGGCTCCTGAGAAAATTCATGACGACTATATTCAAGAGTTGGCGGATATTTTTAGACTTCTAGGTGATGCAAATCGTTTGAAGGTCATTATGACGTGTCGGGATGAAGGTGTTGCTGTTGGAGATATTGTTAAAAAAACAGGGCTTTCCCAACCATTGGTTAGCCATCATCTCCGTTTACTAAAAGCGGCACGTCTTCTCCGAAGTGAGAAGCAAGGTAAGCAAGTATTTTATATGCTGTTAGACGACCATGTTAAGTGCGTCATTGAAGACATGCTTACTCACATTAACGAACCAAAAGAGGAATAATCATGAGCGCAAATCATGAGAGTGTTTATCATATCCAACAAATGGATTGCCCAACAGAAGAAAAAATAATCCGTAATAAATTAAGGTCAATTAATGAGATTGTAGATTTACGTTTTAATTTAATACTGCGTGAGTTGACAGTGAGTCATACTCTTGAGGATGATACCAAAATCATATCTGCACTCAATGCGATTGGTATGAGGCCAGTAGACAAGAATTATGCGGGGCATAAAGGCAATCATTCTCATGGTGCATGTTGTAGCCAGAATCATAAGAAAGAAAAGTCGTTAGGGTTTACCTTTAGTAACGAGATTTTATTAACTGCTTCTGGTATAGCTGCATTTTCTGCTGAAACTTATAGTTGGGTAAGTGGAAATGAAAAATCATTGATAGTTATGGTGCTTGCTGCGCTCGCGATCATGACAGGAGGTATACAGACCATTCGTAAAGGCTGGGTTGCGCTTAAAACATTTACACTCAACATTAATTTTCTGATGATGATTGCAGTAGGTGGGGCTATCATTATTGGCGAATGGCCCGAAGCTGCAATGGTAACTTTCTTATTCGCACTTGCCGAGATGATTGAAGCAAAATCTTTAGACCGCGCACGTAACGCAGTTCAGAAGCTTATGGAGATGTCACCAGAGACAGCAAACGTAAGGCAAGACGATGCTTCTTGGAAAGATACACTTGCGGAAGAAGTAAAAGTACAAGCAATAGTCCGTGTTAAACCAGGCGAAAGAATTCCTTTGGATGGTCGTATCACTAATGGGCAATCTACAATTAATCAAGCCCCTATAACAGGTGAGAGTATGCCTGTTGAGAAGAAGGCAGGGGATAGCGTTTTCGCAGGTACTATTAACGAGCTTGGAACATTTGAATTTGAAGTGACTGCAAACAAAGGTGGGACAACACTTGCACGTATAGTTAAATCAATACAAGAGGCACAGGCAGACCGAGCGCCTACACAACGCTTTGTAGACCAATTTGCAACTTATTATACGCCTGCTATTGTGGCTCTGGCAATATTGATTGCTGTCCTGCCTCCGTTATTATTTGACGAAGAATTTTCTCTTTGGATTTATCGCGCTCTGGTGACTTTGGTTATTGCTTGCCCTTGCGCCCTAGTTATTTCCACTCCTGTCACTGTTGTAAGTGCGCTGACTGCTGCTGCTAAGCGAGGCATTCTTATAAAGGGTGGTGTTTATCTGGAAGAAGGACGTAAGATGAAAGCCCTTGCACTGGATAAAACGGGAACTTTGACTTATGGCAAGCCCATAGTAACAGACATTAAACCTTTGAATGAAATAACGCCAAAAAAAGCTTTGGAAATAGCTGCCAGTCTTAACTCGCATTCAGAGCACCCTGTTGCTCATGCTATTGTTAATAAGGCGAACTTAACAACACCTTTAGAGGTGACAGGATTTAAGGCTATTACGGGACGTGGGGTTAAAGGTATAATTGATGGAACTCTGTATTACTTAGGTAATCATCGCCTGATAGAAGAATTAAAGGTATGTGGTGAACATGTTGAATCTGTTTTACTACCGCTAGAAGCTCAGGGAAAAACAGCCATCGTATTAACCACAGAAAGCAATGCTATTTGTATTTTTGCGGTCGCTGATACTATGAGAGATACAAGTATTGAAGCTGTTAAGTCTCTACAGGAAATGGGTATTACATGCATTATGTTGACGGGCGACAATCCAACAACAGCATCTGCTATTGCTAAACAAGTAGGTATTCAAGATGCTCGCGGGAATATGCTGCCTGAAGATAAGTTGAAAGCGATTGAAGAGCTTCGGGCGAAATATAATATAGTAGGGATGGT
>CAZVSN010000123.1:0-2495 GCA_964629455.1 uncultured Micavibrio sp.
GGATCACGCGGAACAATTGGAAATGATTGATACGGCATCAGCAAAAGAAAAACCTCTAGCACCGCAAGAACCGTCTGTCACCGATACCAACGCAAACACCGACAAACAATTTATGCATACCATCGGCGGGCCAACAACTCCGACAATTGAAAAACCAACCATAAAAAAACCGGAAGTCGATAAACCCGACGCTCCGGTTATTTCCAAACAAAAAGATAATAAAAACGACTAAGGCTGTTTTGGTTTATACTCATCCAGTTTAAATTTTGCCAATCCGGGTAAAGATTTTATTTGTCGTGTATCTTCTTTTTTCTCTGGCGCAGTTGCAACTTCCGTTGCCTTCCCTGCCAATTTATCGGTGACACTCTGACCGAGTTCCATATCTTTATCAATTCCAAGAATATTAATGGCGGCTGGAATAGCCAGAACGCCCGCCAATCCGATAAAAGCTGTTTTCAAATTCATTTTAGACCCTCTTTTTAATTGTGCCCTACTATATATATTTTCATAACATTATTCAACTTGTTTTTTGCCCCAATCCCCTATACTAAAATAGTATCATGTCCCAAAAAGTCGACCTGACCCTGACCGCGCCAAAATCGTTGAGCTATGCCTCGGCGATGCACCCGCGCCCCATGCGGGAATTGTTCCCGCCCATCACCCCCTATTCCCAAGGGTTTCTGGCGGCGGATGACGTGCATAATATTTATTGGGAACAGAGCGGCAATCCTGACGGTGTCCCTATCCTTGTTGTCCATGGCGGCCCGGGGGCTGGCGCAACATCTGTGCACCGCCGTTTTTTTGACCCTGAATTTTACCGCATTATTATTTTCGACCAACGCGGCGCGGGACGCTCGCACCCACTCGGCAGCCTCCGCAATAATACACTCGCGCATTTGATAGATGATATGGAACAACTCCGTATCCATTTGAAAATTGCGCGGTGGCATTTGTTCGGCGGGTCATGGGGCAGCACATTGTCACTTGCCTATGCCATGCGCCACCCTGAACGGTGTATCGGCATGATGCTCCGCTCTATCTTCCTCATGGAACAAACGGAAATCGACTGGTACATGACGGGAATGAATACAATCTTTCCTGAAATCTGGGATGACTTTGCCCGCGGCTGTGCAGCCCCACACCAGCTTTTAAAATTCTATTACGACCGCCTCACCAGTTCCGATGACCGCGAAGCGATTGAAGCCGCCATGCAATGGAACGCGTATGAATCCGCCTGCGCATCCTTTTATCCGCAAAAAGATACATTGGTATCCGATGACCAACGTTATTACGCCCTCGCCATGGCAAAGATTGAGGCGCATTATTTTTATACGCAGGTGATATCACCCGACAAAAGCCTGCTGAACCATATCGACAAAATCCGTTCCATCCCGACAACAATTATTCAAGGACGGTATGATATTATTTGCCCAATGGTCAGCGCCAATCGTCTTCACCAATCATGGCCAGAAGCCGACTATGTGATTGTGCCCGATGCAGGCCACAGCTTCCTCGACCCGACTTTGCGTACGCGCCTCATCGAAGCAACAGAGGCGGCAAAATCATTAAGGTGATAAAATGAAAATACAAATTGAAGATAACTATTAATTAATAGAATCATCTTTCTTGTTAAACCTGCAAAGCTCACTACTCAATTGATGACAAAGCGTTCCGATAGAATCCAATCTTGACTTTATTTGTTGTCCAAAATTATCGTCTCCAAATGCACCACCTGCACGCTCCATATCAAAATTATGATCATCAACGTGTTTTCTTAACCCTACTATTCTAGTTAAGATTTCCGGGGGAAAAAGTGACATTAATTCCCAATCATTTATAATTGGATCAAAATGTAGCTTTGTTCTCGCTCTGACGTCTTCAGTGATTGTAGCATTTGCTGCTTTGGTAACAATAACTGTACCTTGCACCTGCTTTGCCCGAGTTGCCAATAACTGAAAATTTTTAGATAGAACCAAAGCGACGTAATGTTGTTTACGTTCTCTTTGTTCTAAATCAGCGTCCTTCTTATGTTGTATTGGAAGATATGCTGTCCACCAAATTATTATAGCTGTAAAAAATGCGACTATAATAGCAAGAACACCTGAAATAATTGTTTGAAAATTATAAAGACAATCCAAAATAGTGGTGCATTTATCCATAGCAATATCCTTTGTAGATTAAAATATATATGAACTTTATTCCTCTATGTGAAAATGTTTTTACCCGACCTTATCCATCCACCACATTTCAAATCCACACTTTTCCTTGACATTTTAGGAATTATATCCTAATATGGGCAGTCTGTTAGCCACACAACATATTAAGGAGGCGACATGACAGACACTCCCACCCCCCAAACACCACCAAACACACCACAACCAGACACAACCCCGCCCGTTCATTTGGCGGATTCCCCCAACACCCTTTCTTCCTTTATTAAATCGCGCCGCGCGGAAAATAATAAACAAAACAAATATTTTGAGTTCACCCATTTT
>CAZVSN010000124.1:0-2438 GCA_964629455.1 uncultured Micavibrio sp.
GTGCAATGGCAATTTGCATCGGTTCGGTATCAGGAGAAACAGTCTGTGACCAGAGGGAAGCGTTCATATCTAATATCTAACCCGTTTTGTGATGGGAATAAAGACGGTGATAGATAAATAATGTTGGCAAGCTGCAACATAAAATAATCAATAAAGTTATTTGCGGTGAAAATACATCGGCCAAGATACCTGCCCCAAGATAGAAGAGAGCAGAAAATGCTCCGCCCAGAAATGAAATCAGCGACCCCATGGTTGAGCGTTGAGCATCAGAGAAATTATGTTGTTTGAGGGTCTCACTTGCCGTCATAGATGTTGCATAATTAACCTGAGTTGCAAAGAGTAGGAACGGGGATATGACCGAAGACCCAATAAAAGCAATTGCATCACAAAAGAATGAAATAATGCTGCCCCCGAATAATGTTTTTTCTGCACCGAATTTATTTGTAATATGACCTGCTTGCCAGAAACTAATTGCACCCGTCATATTTTGCCCCAAACGATAAAGCGGAACAGCCCATGTTGGCCAGACCAGAGAGATAAATTTGGGCATAAACGAATGTGCCGCACCATCCATACCTGTCTTAATAATTTCTGCAATCGCCAAAAGCTTTAGTTTCTTATTTTTCAGCAAAAGATGGAGGGATAATTTTGTATGCGTCCATGTATTCTCTTCTTTGATAAAATGGACGGGCGGCTCTTGGATAAGAAAAGCCGTGAAAACGCACAGGATAAAAGGAGGAATAGAGAAAATAATAAGGTCTTGGAAATCATATCCGATATAGAGAAAAAACGCAGCAGCCGCGCCAGATGTAGCCAGCCCAATTTGCATCATGCTGTTATTGCGCCCAAGAATTTTTGCGGTCATATCTGTTTTTTTGAACGTGCCCAATGTTTCATAAATTAAAGCAGTGTTGTTGCCGCTGAAGCAGGCTTCGGAAAATCCGAATAACGCGCCGCCCAGATAGAGCCATATCCACCCATCCAAGAAGGGAGGGGATAGGGCTAGGGCATAAGAGCAAACGGCTGCTAATTCGCTGATACATCCAAGAATAAGCGTTCCCTTGCGCCCCAGTCTGTCGGATAGAATACCCAAAGGGATTTCAAAAATAACTTGGGTAACGCAGGCAAATGAAAATACACCCATTGCCGTTGTGAAATTTCCCGTGACTTGTTGGAAATACAAAATGCTGACGGGGTAGAAAAAACGTAGTGCCCCGAAAAATGTGTTCAGGTTCATTAGTACAATATTGTGGCGGAGGCGTATCTGGGGAAGGAATCTGGTCATAACCCGCTCACCATAACGGGTTACGGAGAAAAGTCCAGATTGGAAAAGCTTGACAAATTAAATTACCATAACTAATATACTGGCGTTATGAAGATTTCGTTTTGCACAACCTGTATGGGGCGTACCCATCATTTAAAGCAAACCCTGCCGAAAAACATTCGGGAGAATCTTCCGCGTGCCGATAAATTAGACCCTGATGTTGAATTTGTTGTGTTGGATTACAACAGTCAGGATGGATTGGAAGAGTGGATAAAATCTGATCCTGAAATGATTGAGTATATGCGAAAAGGTATTCTGGTGTATGCCCGCACCACCGAACCACAATCATTTAGAATGGCGCATGCCAAAAATATGGCGCATCGTTTGGCAACGGGTGATGTGTTGTGCAACACAGATGCCGATAATTTTCTAGGGCCCCATTTTGCAACTGAACTGGCACATATTTTCCAGCAAAATCCACACGTCATTGCACACCCTGCCAGAATTTTGGGACAAAATATATCCGTTGATGAACGCGGATTTTTTGGCAGAATTGCAGTGACTCGCAAGGGTTTTTATGATTTGGGCGGGTATAACGAAAACAGATTTAAAGGGTGGGGATGTGAAGATTCCCACTTTTTGTTACGCGCATATGCGATTGGATTAAAACCGTATTCTGTCTTTGATAAAAGTTTTTTTGAAACGATTGGTCATGGAGATAGTGAACGTATCCAGAATATGGCTGACAAAGAAACATCCATCAGAAATTTGCGAAGATGTGATGAAAGTTATGTTTTAAGAAAAGCCAGCATTCTAAGAAACCAGTTTTATATGGCATTGTCATTTGCCCAGAGCAACCGTGATGGTGATTTTGGATGTGGCCGTGTAGAAACAGGTTTGGAAGCAAGAGAACAAATTTTGCAACCTGTTATCACGCATCCGTCCTATCTGAAATTTGCGTTTAATGGCATATCTGGATTTCTTGAGTCCAAGGCGCAAACCTCCCCTTCTCATGTCGATTTATCGCACTCACTTGAATAAACCTCAAAACTTATGAAAAATCAAATTAGTAGCAGGGAAAATATCGCCTTGTGAAAGGGGTTATTTTATCTTTTATTTTCAATACGTTACGTCACAGTTCGTGAAAAACCCAAGCAAAACTTAAAAAATTGTA
>CAZVSN010000125.1:0-2346 GCA_964629455.1 uncultured Micavibrio sp.
ATGACAGGCCCTGTTGCGTATGTTTTTTCAGGTTTTTTAGAAGATTTGTAAATTTCGACATCTTGAAAAAGTGTCTGGAAATTTCTGTTCATTATTTTTTTATAATCAAACTCTGCGCGGGCTAGTTTTTTATCACTCACCCATTTCTGGTTTTCAAGCATATTGAGTTCTTCACCCGCTATAATTTGTAACAATGCTTGATTTGCATAGTTGATGATACCCATAAATGTCCCTTTGTCTGCGGCACACATATACGGACGTTCTTGGTCGTTTGTTAGGCAAAACGCATCTAAGGGGCTGATGATCATGCCATCCTCGCTGTTTATAATTACCCCTGATATTCCGACATGGGGGGTGGGGATGTGATTGTCTGCACTGCAAATCATCAGAGTTATTATTTGTTGATCACCTTGTTCCACAATTGTGCGGGTGTATTCCATGCATGAAATATAACCGTTATTTTTGGATAGGTAAGAATGGCTGTCTATTTTTATTAAATCTTTATTCTGTGTCAGGTCGGCGTATATGGGGCTTGATGCTGTTTGATATGATTTGGCGAATATTTCAATCATATCATCATCAATCGGAGGATTTTTATCAATGTCATAGATTTTATCTGTAAAAGGTTGGAAAATTCTTACAAAATCAACATAGGGTATTTGTTCAACCAATTCTGGCTGCCATGACTTTTTTGAAAACAATTTACTGATAAGCGCGGGGGCGAGCATTATTGACGACCTTTATTGGGTGAGTGATGCATAATTACCGATGAAGAATGCTGTGTGTTTAGCATCCAATTTATCCGAACCAATGTCGGGTGGAAAATTTAACTCTTGCTGAAGGCCAGATAGTGTTCTGTCTTTTATGGATAAGAAACGTTTGCTGGATCGTGTAAGATGTTCTGGGTTTATCCAGATTTGTGATGATTGTGTATCAATCGGATTATTCGACATAATGTTGCGAAATGCTTGGTCTGCATAGCAGATGCCAGCGATGATTTCTGCATCATTCTTTGCTTTGCCCATGACATCATTTACAGCTTTCTCGGGTCTATATCGACACATGACTTCGTCGGGAATTAAGACCTCACCAATGTTATCAGCAAGTGCGTTTTCGGCGGTCATGATAAAATGTGGTTTAATGTTAAGTGGACCGTCAGTTGCTTGCCCGATCATCATCACGGAATGAAGGCTTTCGCCATTTTGTCCATTTAATGCGTAGTTGGCAAAGTATAAGATGTCACCATTTTGGTTTGCTCCAGAATATAAATCTATATCTTTTGTTGGTGCCTGTTCAGTAAAATGGTCCGCCTTGGGTGAGTTAATATCATTTAAAAGCGAACGGATGATGTATATTGCACCATCATTCTTATCTTCTATTCTTATTTGGCCATAAAAGTCAGGGTGCCCAAATTGAAAAATATTAAACAAAAATGCCCGTGGAATAATCAGCTTTTTTATATTTGAGTTTATAAAAATTTGCGAGGCACGGTTGCCAAACTCGTCATGAAGGTCATTTTTCATTGTGTTCACTTTTTCGTTTATTGATACTCATAAGATGTTGTTGGCATGATATTTATGTTGCTTGATTTGTAAGGAAGATCTTTTATTTCTAAGCTGATATCTTTTGCGGTTCTTTTGCAAAGGGATTTAAACTTGTCTTCAGTTTCAAACTCAACATCCTCTGTTAACCATGATTGATTTTGCTCAATAGACAGAGTAGACCCTGCAAAAATCGTTTTTAACGCTGCATCCGCATAGCATATAGTCCCATAAAAGAAGTCTTCATTATGAGCCCTGACCATTACCTCTCTCGGAGGATTACTTTGGCGGACAAGGCACATTGAGTCGTGTGGAATAAATGTTCCTTTTTCGATATCTCCATTTAAATTATAATGAACGGTGATAGAACTATATGCAGTCGGATCTTCTTCAGATATTTCCATTTTTCCAATCATCAGATTGAAATGCTCGGTGTGCCGCGCCTCATTGTGTCTTTGAAATGTGTATGTCATGGCAGATATAAAAGAGCCTTGCGCCTGCATTTGGAAAAAATTTGTAATATTGTGCAGACGGTGTGGTTGCCTAAAGTGTTGGTAAGAATCAGCACCAAGCAATCTTAAAAGCTCGCTTGTGTCGGCAATCATATTATCGCTTTGATCAATGCCACTAACGTAATAGGCATTGGGGTTGCCTATTTGAAAAATTGTCAAAATATCTTGGAATGGAAGATCCAAGTGTAAAGAAAGGTTGTCTTTTTTGTTTGTAATCATCATTTTTTCCCTGTTTTCTTTGAGATTTATCATAATCAAATTGAAATTTGCAACATAATCTGCAATATACCCCC
>CAZVSN010000126.1:0-2332 GCA_964629455.1 uncultured Micavibrio sp.
AAAAACCCCGACAGGGGATTGTCGGGGTTAAAGTCTGTCTGCTAGTTAGGCAACTTCATCTCGGTAGAAAAAATTTTACGAATATTTTTTAAGACGATCTAGACGAGCACGGAGAACAATCTCTAATTTACGCGCATCGGTGTCATTTGATTCTGGCCAGAAAGATTTGAGGGTATTGCGATAGGCATTGGCGCGGCCACACATTAACTGGTCAAACAAAGCCATTTTACGGCTGGTTTCCAGCTTAGAAAACGCTGAAACAACATCAAATCCATTGGCTGGATGAGATTGGGGTTGATGATAAGGGTGTGACGCAGTATCCATATCGACAGCTTCCATTTTCTATTCCTTATGCATTTGTAAACGGTGAGTATCGTTAATCTATCATTAACCTCTCCCTTTGTCAAATGTGGTTATGAAAATAATAAGCTCTTTTTGGAATTTTCTTGTATTTCAACCCTCTATACGGCAAATAAAACACCATGACTGGCACAGATACACATATATATGTTCAAAACCCATCCGACCGCCCCCAACCCGTTATCATTTTGGTGAACCCGCAAATGGGTGAAAATATCGGGGCCACGGCGCGCGCCATGCTCAATTGCGGCCTGTGCCACTTACGACTGGTTAATCCCCGCGATGGCTGGCCATCTGAACGGGCTGAGGCCATGTCATCGGGGGCGCTGGAGCTGATGCCCCCTGTTCAGGTGTTTGATACCTTGGCGGATGCCCTTGCCGATTGCCATACCATTTATGCCACCACGGCGCGCGCCCGCGATTTGGTGAAACCCGTCCTAACCGCGCGCAGCGCAGGTGTCGCCATGCACGATGATATTAACGCGGGTCACCGCGTGGCCATCTTGTTTGGCGCGGAACGCTCTGGCCTCACCAATGATGAAGTATCCATGGCACATAAATTAATTACCATTCCGCTTAATCCGGGGTTTTCCTCCCTCAATCTGGGGCAGTCGGTTTTGCTGGTTGCCTATGAATGGTCGCAAGGTACATTTGACGCCCCCGCCATCACCACACCGCTCGGCAAAAGCAACCCTGCCCCTGCTGAATTATTTAACGGTTTCTTTGACCGACTGGATAAGGAATTATTGGATCGCGGATTTTATCGCGTGGCTGAAATGAAAGATACGATATCACGAAATATCCGTTCTCTCTTTTCCCGCGCCCACCCCACCGACCAAGAGATAAACACGCTGCATGGCATTATCACCGCACTGATTGGCGGCAAAACCAAGGAATAAATTTTTTTACCATGAAGACCAAAAAAACCTTCGTCCCATCATGTCACCCCCGCGCAGGCGGGGGGCTGGCCTTTCTAAATAAATGGATACCAGCTTTATCCCTTGGCACTGGTATGGCGGCAAAAAGATGGTTTCGTGCGAATGTATAAAATATCTTCTTCGTGTCCTTCGTGCGCTTCGTGGTAAAATCACTTTTTCTTTTTAACACGAAGCCCACGAAGATAGTAAAGAACACGAAGGCAAATAAAAAACCACCCTGAAACGGGTGGTTTTGAATATGTATTGCAGCCCAAAAGCCCCAAGGGACAAATATACTAACGTGAGTAAAACTCGACAACCAGATTTGGTTCCATCGCAACTGCGTATGGAATGTCTTCAAGTTTCGGAACGCGAACAAAAGTTGCTTTGAAACCGTTATCATCCATTGCAATGAATTCAGGTGTATCGCGTTCAGCAGATTCACGAGCACCCATGATGATTGCAACAGTGCGTGATTTCTCACGAACTTCGATGATGTCGCCTTCTTTAACTTGGTATGAAGGAATGTTCACGCGTTTTCCGTTCACTTTAAAGTGACCATGTGTGACCATTTGACGGCTTGCGAAAACAGTTGGTACGAATTTGGCGCGGTATACAACTGCATCCAAACGGCTTTCCAGCAAACCAACCAAGTTTTGTGAAGAGTCACCAGACATACGAATGGCTTCGAAATAGTATTTGCGGAATTGTTTCTCGCCGATACCACCATAGTATCCTTTTAATTTTTGTTTTGCGCGCAACTGAAGACCATAATCGGTTGGCTTAGGGCGGTTTGCGCCGTGCTGACCTGGACCAGTTTGTTTGGTGTTATAAGGTGATTTTGCGCGACCCCACAGGTTACAACCCAAGCGGCGGTCAATTTTGTGTTTACTTTCAAGACGCTTACCAGCCATCTTTTCTACTCCATTTTTATTGTTGTTGTCCCGATAGCCTTACGGATTGTTTTCCGCGTCTAAAGACGCAAAATCAACGTTCCCACCTCGGGAACTTCTCAGGAATGGCGGCAATATAAGGATTCTGGGTGATTTGTCAAA
>CAZVSN010000127.1:0-2318 GCA_964629455.1 uncultured Micavibrio sp.
GCAGGGTCGGCATTAACCTGTCCTGAAAAACACAAGGAAAATGCGGTTAAAGCCATCAGACTAAAAGATTTTAGGCCAAAAGATTTTAGGGATTTTTGCACAGACATTCCAGACACCACCATCAACCGATATTTTGTTTTTAAGGGAAGACCCCACCACAAGATCAACCTAACCTGTTCATTTTACAACAAAACGGGGGGATTTGGCAAACCTTGTTTAAATCAGGATGGGGAAAACTATTCCCCGTCCACATCAATATCAAGAATGGCCATGTTGAGGTCGTAGGATGTTTCGCCTTCGTCTTCGTCTTTGTAAATAACGGCGATAAACTCCCCGTTAATCAAAACTTCCAGAGAATCTCCTGTTTTGCGGTCGCGCAGGGTAATCCCCGGATTTCCGAATTTCTTTTGCAAATAGGTCTGGATTTTGGTGATTTCAGTTTTTTCAAATGCCATTTTTATGTCCTTTTTTGTCTATCCTTATTACCGATTAAGCGCCAGTCAGTCCAGATGAAATCTTGGTTTCAATCAATTTACAGAGGTCTTTTCTGTCCTGACCCACCTCTGGAGTTATGACATCAAGAAATGTCAGGCGGACAGTCGCCCCCCGTGTTTGCAGGAAAATCCAGATATGGGGTGAAAAATCCATATCCCCGTACCATGCGTAATAATCACGGGTTTTGGGTGTTAAAGCCTCTCCGTTTGCATCAATCAATTCTAAAACAAAGGGTTGAATCGAAACGGGGGGCATACCCTTGGGTTGAGCAAGGGAAAAAAGGCTGGATTTAAATGGCAGTACCGAAGTTCCAACGGTGGATGTTCCTTCGGGGAAAAGAATCAGGCTTTTGCCGTCTTTCACCATTTTATCAAGAGCGTTGGCCACTGTTTTGGCCTTTGCAGAGTTACGGCTGATAAAAGCGGTTTGTTGAACCTTTGCCAAAAATCCGATGACAGGCCAATGCGCAATATCTTCCTTGGCAATGAAGGATGCTTTGAGAATAGAGCCGATAACAGGGATATCAAGATAAGATAAATGGTTGCTGATATAAATAATTTGCCGTCCAGAAACGGGCGTTCCCCTGATTTCTGTTTTCAATCCCATAATGGCACAAATCCCTTTATGCCAGAAACGGGGAACGGAATAGGCTTTATCGCCCTTGTGAAAAGGCAGGACAATCATCTGGAGTGTCACCAGAGGAATTGTCCATATCATCATCAGGGTAATTTTAAAAATCGCGATAAAAGATGTCATGATTATATATTCCGTTTAGAATTTTTTAGAAAAGTCACTGTCGCGCACCACATCTTTTTGAATTTTGCGTTCAAAATGCTTGGTGTATTTAGAAGACATTTTATGGATGGGCATAACAATACACACATCAATGCAGTTAAAATCTTTGTCCAGAAAAGCACCTTTGCCGATTGTTGCCCCAACGCGCAGATATCCTTTAATCAAGGGCGGAAGGTCAGAGAAGATACGCCGCGCGTCTAAGTCTTCTTTGGCTTTGATTGAGATGCCGTCCATACAGTCGATTGTTGCCACAGGGCACAAATCATCGGGAGCAGAATGGAAATGTTTCAGATAAGCCAATTGGTCGGCGATGGCTTCTGGATTCGTTCCCTGAAAACTGGCGCATCCGAACATTAAATCAATGTTATGGTCGGACAAATATTCGGCAATTCCTTGCCACAGTTTCTGCATAATATATTTGGTTCTATATTCTGGAAGCACACAAGATCTTCCGAGTTCTAACAACTGCGCTCCGCTATTAATCAGTGGGGCAATATTAAATTCTTGTGAAGAATAAAAAGGAATATTCTTTGGTAAATGTTCGGCTTGGAATAACCGATACGTTCCAACAATTTTTTTATCGGGGTCGATTTGAGATTCATCAATTACAACCAGATGGTCTGCAAAATTATCATACTCATCGTAGTCACGTTCTTCTGTTGCGATATGAGGCGGAGCAATGATACCAAACTCTTTATAAAAAACAGTGTAACGCAATTTCTGTGCGGCAATAATTTCTTCTGCGTTTTTTGCAAGTCGGAGTGTGATTCTTGTTAAGTCAATCTCTGGTATAGAGGTGCTGGACTGAACTGGAGGATTGGCCACAACTGAATGGTTAGCCGAATTGTCAGTGTTGGGGTTCACTTTTTTCATCTCTGGTTGCGATCAATCTGCCGTTATCCTTATGAATCTTGTGCCTTGCGTCAAGAAAACAATTTCCTTCGCTTTTTTATCCATATTGGTTATTATACGAGCTTCACCCGAATAAATCCAAATGACGTTTAAAATCCTTTTTGTGTGTACTGGAA
>CAZVSN010000128.1:0-2282 GCA_964629455.1 uncultured Micavibrio sp.
GGCGCTTTGAGAGGGGCTGCCTGTGCAACGGAAGTTGGTTTTGTGGTATTTTTGTCTTTTTGTATCGCCATCATTCACACCCTTTTTTATTCTTTATGTCCCCATCATACCCGAAAAAACCCAAAAAATCAAATTTTATGGAATCGCGGTGAATGCAGCCAACCTATTGATTTGTAAACTTAAATTTGCCCAACGGTTTTGATTTTGGCCTTGGGGTGGATTTCATTTTGTGACATGACGGCGGTTTGCGGGCGGAATCGCTCTACAACCGACCGCACATAGGGGCGGATAAGTGGTGAGGTGAGCAGAACAGGGCTTTCCCCCGATTGGGCGAAACTGTCAAAGGTTTGACGTACCACAGTGATGAAATCTTGCAGCAGGCTAGGGGCCATTGCCAATTGACGGTCATCGCGGTCACCGATGAGCGAGTCGGAGAAATTTTTCTCCCATTTCGGTGAGAGTGTAATTAATGGAACATGGCCGTGATTATTGATGTTCGATTCACAAATCTGGCGCGACAGGCGTGAGCGAACATGTTCGGTAATCATCATGACATTTTTGGTATAGGTTGTTGCCTCTGCCACGCCTTCGAGAATGGTTGGCAAATCACGGATAGACACGCGTTCATTGACCAGATTTTGTAAGATGCGTTGCAGACCGCCAACCGAGAGTTGGGACGGGATAACATCGCCCACTAGTTTTTGGTAATCTTTTGGAAGTTCGTCCAACAGGCGTTGTGTTTCTGTATATGACAGAAGGTCTGCCATATTTTCTTTGATAATCTCGGTAATATGCGTTGTTACAACCGTTGTTGCATCGACCACGGTATAGCCTTTGAAATGGGCTTCTTCGCGGTAGCGTCCATCAATCCACATGGCGGGAAGACCAAAGGTTGGTTCAACCGTTGCCTCACCCGGAAGGGCAATTGGTTCGCCTGTTGGGTCCATACAGAGGAGCATCCCTGGGCGAACTTCACCGCGTCCTGCTTCGATTTCTTTGATGCGGACAGCGTATGATCCTGCGGGTAATTGCAAGTTATCCTGAATACGGACAGAGGGAAGAATATATCCCATTTCTTCTGCCAATTGGCGGCGCAGTCCTTTGATTTGGTCAGGAAGTTTGACCGAGTTTTCAGTGCCGTGCACAAGTGGCAGCAGGGCATAGCCAAGTTCCAAACGGATAATGTCCATCGCCAGAGATTTGGATATTGGTTCTTCGGCGGGTTTAGCGGCGGCAACGGTTGCGGCCTCTGTGGTGGCTTTGCGCTCGTCTATTAAGCGTAAACGTTTGAATGACATATAGGATAGGCCGCCCGTAACAGCCGCGAGTATCGCAAACGGCATTAAGGGCATTGCAGGAATAAAACCAATAGATAAAATCAGGCCAGATGTCATGGCGGTTGCGCGCGGATAGCGCCCGAACTGATCCATCAGAGCAACGTCGGCAGAGCCCTCGACCCCTGCTTTGGATACCAGCAAACCTGCCGCAACAGATACAATAAGCGCAGGAATTTGTGATACCAGACCATCACCGATTGAAAGGAGAGTGAAATTATTGGCGGCCTCAGCCAGTGTCATATCTTTGGCGGTTGTCCCGATAATGATGCCGCCAACCAAGTTGATAAAGGTAATCAACAAGGCCGCAATCGCATCCCCGCGCACGAATTTCGCCGCACCATCCATCGCCCCGAAGAACGTACTTTCCTGTTGTAACTCTGCACGTTTTTGTTTTGCTTCGTCTTCGGTAATCAGGCCTGCGGACATATCGGAATCGATTGCCATTTGTTTTCCAGGCATTGCATCCAAACTAAACCGTGCTGCAACCTCGGCGATACGCCCAGACCCCTTGGTGATAACGATAAAGTTTACAATCACCAAAATAGAAAAGACAATAACCCCGACAACATAATTCCCTTGAATCATAAAGATACCAAAGGCTTCGATAATTTTTCCTGCGGCTTCATGGCTTTGGTCGCCGTTGGATAAAATCAAACGGGTGGATGCAATATTCATCCCCAAACGAAGTGCCGTGGTAATCAGCAGGATGGTCGGGAAGGTTGAAAATTCTAAAGGTTTTTTGATGAACAAGGTAATCATCAAAATCATGACGGATAGGGTAATGGAAATCGCCAGACCCGCATCCACCAATATTGGGGGCATCGGAACCAACATGAACATCAGAATAATGACAATACCCAATGCCAAGGCAACGTCGCCGCGAAGGAGTGCGCCCATCGCGGATTTAGATGTCATGCCAGAAAATGGAGCGGGTGTATTTGCCAT
>CAZVSN010000129.1:0-2228 GCA_964629455.1 uncultured Micavibrio sp.
AACCCATTTCAATGTTGTCATCGTATCTGATGAATTTTCTGGAAAATCGAGCGTTACCCGCCACAAAATGATTTATGCTTTGCTGGAACTGGAACTCAAAACCCAAATTCATGCCCTCACCCTCAAAACCCTGACCGAGGAAGAGGCAAAACATAAATCAGTGTTTTAATGCTCTATCCCGACAAACAACACATCTTTCTTTTTCTTGAAAATACATCCACCGAGCGTTGCACCCTTAAAATTCTCACCTAGGCGTGCCACCAATCGATCGATATCTTCCAATCGTGCGGGGTATTTCTTGGACGGATGTAAATCGGCAATCACCTGTTTCAAAATTCTTGATTTTGCCTCGATAGGCAACCCCAAAAACTCATTATAATTAATTTCGATACGTTCCGTATCTTTATATAAGATTGTGTTTTTATATTCTTTATCAATGAAATAGTCCATCATCTCAATCGAAGACAACAGGCGCGATGATAAGGATGCCATGCGCTCAGGGGTCAGCCCTTCTTTTTCCAGAACATCAATAATATTTCTGATACGAACCCGCGCGTATCGTTCATTTTCATTGGATGGATCTTCAATCCAGTCAATTTTACGGGCCCTGAGTGTATCCAGCAATGCATCATGTGACACGGACAATAATGGACGCACCAAAAAAAAACCATTATCCATTTCCTGAACGGAACGCATCCCCACCAACCCATCAACCCCCGTCCCTTTTGCCATACGGAACAAAATGGTTTCAATCTGGTCATTGCCATGATGCGCCACAAACAAATATGTAATTTTTTTGGACTGGCAATAATCGGCCATCAATTGGTAACGGGCATCGCGCGCGGCTTCCTGAATACGGGTTTTGGGTTTATCCCCTTCCCACAGCAGTGTCTTATGTTTAATTCCAAGCGGCTTCAGGGTTTTTGCAACATATTTGGCCTCAGCCGCCGCCTCGGGTCGCAACCCATGATCAACGGTAATGGCATGCAACCCGATATCACGCGCCCCACACCAATCCGACAACAAAACAGCAAGCGCCAAACTATCCCCACCACCCGACACGGCAACGGCAATAGTCTTCTGGCTAGACATATCAATGGAAAGAGTCCCCATCAGGGACTCAAACATATCTTTAGTAATGGGCCTAGTTGACACAACCAAGTTTGGAAATTTCCTGATCGGCACGACGAAGGGTTACACCTTCACCAGATGGAAATTCTTTTTTCAACTGTTGCAACGTCACACAGGCTTCTTTGGTCTTACCCGCACCACCGAGTGACATCCCCATTTTCAACAGGCTGTCAGCAACTTTGGGGCCCTTTGGGTATTTTTTATAACTTTCGGCAAAAATCCGCGCGGCTTTTTCATACTCGCCTTGGGCATAATAACTTTCTCCCAACCAATATGTCGCATTCGATATCAATGGATGATCAGGATAAGTTTTGATAAAAGTTTCAAACCCGTTTTTAGCTGAACCAAAATTTCCACTTTTTAATTGTGAAAACGCCATTTCATATTGACCAGCAGGATCATCACCCGCCTTTGGTGGAATAACCGCCCCACCAGGAGCCTCGGTCATCGTTCCCAAATTTTGTACAGTCGGAGAATCTTGGGATGCCGGAGCATTTACATCAGCAACTGGCTTTTCTGTTGGCTCTGGTTTAGGCGCAGGGATATCCCCAGCAGGAGCAGAAGCCGCAACCTCGCCACCCATATCATTAGGAGAAAGGCTTCCCGTTTGCTTTAAAGGAGCGGCAGGAGCAGGCACAGTATCAGATGGCACGCCACCGCCCTTAACATCCTGAAACCGCAATTCGATATCGGCTAAAGCCTTATCCAATTTTGTTTTCAATTGTGCATTCTCAAATCCTTGTTGCTCGACCTTGCCCGTCAACTCACGAACATTTTTTTCTAAATCGGCCAGACGCGTTTCAACACTCGCCTGATAATCACTGGACGGAGCAGATGCCGCAGATATATCAACAGGTGGTTTTTCACCTTTGAACAACGCACGGTTCAAAGTATCAACGCTACCTTCCAACTGACGCAAACGCGTTTGCGTGTCATCCGCCGCAAAAGCAACAGGGGAAAATGATACACTGGCCAAGAGCAAACAGGCCGCAATAGCGGCCTGAATACGATTGGACGAAGAAGAAAGAATAATCATTCTATCCTTATCCTTTGTTTTGATTAGTTAACAACAGTCACAGCACGACGGTTTTGTGCCC
>CAZVSN010000130.1:0-2227 GCA_964629455.1 uncultured Micavibrio sp.
CCGTTGAGGGCGGCAAATTGTTCGACGGGCAATTTATCGACGCTCATCTGTGATGCCAAAGATTGGATACTGTCCCCTGCGCGGGCTTTGACCAAATCAATCTGATACGGTTTCGCCAATTGTTTTTCTTTGCCCGTCATTTGGTGGAAACTATAGGTGATGCGTTTTAAATCATCGACGGCGGCGCGGGATACGCCTGCGGGAAGAACCATTTGCATCCGCACGAAATCGCTTTTGCCCCATTCAATCGCCAATAAACGAACATTGGCGGGTTGGTTATTGATGGCAACAGGAACCGATGTTGTGGCGGCGCGCATGCCGTTTACATCAATCGTTTCAATCGGATCTGCGGGGCGGCCTTTTAACCATGCTTGCGATACATATTCATCGGCATTGGTGATGCCCTTTCCTTCTTTCATATCCAGAACAAGGATGGTTCCTTCGCGCCCTTCAATGGCGATACGTTCAGGTTTGTTGTCCAGTTTAAATCCATCGGGGACGGAAAATGCAAATCCGATATCGGGGTGATAGAATGTGCCGCCTTTGACAAATCCTTGGGCTGGGTTTTCACCGAACATCAACCCGCGCATCATCGACAAATATTGATTGCGGTTTTCAATGGATTTTTCTGGTGGGTATTTTTGCGCCTCTGCCCGTGCGGCAACCACGCGCCCGCCTGTGTCGGGGTGGGATGAGAAATATCCGGCGGATTGTTTTTGCTTACCCTCAACCCGTGCTTCGGTGCCTAAGAATTGTTCCATGTCTTTTAAGAAATACGACATCGCCATAGTGTCATACCCTGTGCGCGACAGATAGCGCACGCCCAATTGGTCAGATTGGGTTTCTTGGTCCCTTGAATAGGAGCTCATATATAAATTCGTGCCGACACCGATGGCTTGTGATGCGGCGGGCACACCAATTGCGGCGCTCAGAACCGTTGCGCCGAGCGATGTTAGAACACCTTGGGAATATCGTGAGGCCTGATGGCGGGCAGCAACGTGACCAATTTCATGCCCGAGAACGGCGGCAAGCTCTGCTTCGGTATTGGCAACGGCCAATGTTCCGCGCGTGACATACACATATCCACCGGGAAGCGCAAAGGCATTGACCACAGGGGAATCCAGAACGGTGAAATGATATTGTAAATCGGTGCGGTCACTTTGTGCGGCTAATCTTTGACCGATTTCATTGACATAGGATTGTATCGCCTGATTTTTATATTCGCCGCCAAATTGTTTTATGATTTCGGTGTGTTGCTCGGCGCCGATAGATTGCTCCTGCTGGGGTGACATTAATCCTGTAAATTCTTGCTTGCCTGTCATGGGGTTAACCGAACACGCTGCCATCGAAAGCAGTGCAAAAAGCGATACGGTACGAAACAGTGGCTTGCAAATACGAGAATAATCCATAATGGTGTCCTATGCGCAAAATTGGTTTTGGTCTTTTACTATCTATCATGTTTTTTGTTATAGCCCCCGTTATAGCATGGGCTGATGACGCAATCCATATCGCGTATGATAGCAAAACAGAAATCCGCGTGCCAACCCCCGTAAAAATTAAAAAAGTGATTGATGGACAAACCCTGTTGTCCGATGACGGCTCTATTTATGCGCTGACGGGGCTGGATTTAACCGATACCGCCTATAAACGCCTTGTGGAATTGACTGAGGGGAAATCTTGCACCCTCTATCAAACACGAAATGACAAAATCGGGCGGGTGAACCGCCTCACCCAAATTCTGGGGCACATGACCTGCGGCAAAGATGATATCTGGATTCAAGGCACATTAATTGCCGAGGGTCTGGCACGCGTCAGGACAACGCCAGAAAATAAACAACAATCTGGTGCGATGTTAAAACTGGAATCGGCTGCGCGTGATAAAAAACTGGGGCTATGGGCGTTGCCAACCAACGCGGTTCTGACACCTGATACGGCTAAGAAATATACCAATGGCTTTGCCATTGTTGAGGGCACTGTTTACACAACCGCCCAAAACAAAGAGTCGATATTTCTGAATTTTACATCCGACTGGAAAACAGATTTTTCAATTGGTGTTCCTGCAAAACTGCGCCGTGAATTTTCCAAACTGCGTATTGACCCGATGTCGCTCAAGGGCAAGAAAATCCGCGTGCGCGGATGGATGCGCGATTATAACGGCCCCTATATCGAACTGGATCACGCGGAACAATTGGAAATGATTGATACGGCATCAGCAAAAGAAAAACCT
>CAZVSN010000131.1:0-2224 GCA_964629455.1 uncultured Micavibrio sp.
ATCGCCGCCAATCCACAATTATATAAATCAGGCGCCAACTCTGATTTATATATCTTGAAAATGAAATTGCGCGACCCAGATATGATGCATAAGCCGAATAGAGATATTCTGTCCAATCAACCGCAGACACAAGCAACCCAGCCTGCATAATTTCTGAATTTACCTCTATCCTCTTATTTATCTTTGGGTATAATGGGGCGTCACAAACCTTATTTATTCAGGATAAAAACCATGTCCCAAATTCTTGTTCCAACACTTGGTGAGTCTGTTAGCGAAGCAACCGTTGCCAAATGGTTGAAAAACGAAGGCGACGCCGTCAAGGCCGATGAGCCGATTGTAGAGTTGGAAACTGACAAAGTCACTCTTGAGGTGAATTCCCCGTCCGCAGGCACATTGATAAAAATTGCAAAAGCCGTCGGCGCAGCTGTTAAGGTCGGAGAGATTCTTGGCGAACTATCCGCAATGTCTGGTACCGCATCACCATCCCCCGCAAAAACAGAAACACCTGCCTCTACCCCAGCACCTGTTGCTGCGTCCGCACCTGCGGCTGAAAAACTTTCCCCTGCTGTTCAAAAAATGGTGGGCGATAATAATTTAAACCCAGCATCCATCGCTGGTACAGGCAAAGACGGTCGTGTGACCAAAGGTGATGTCATCAATCATCTGGAATCACCTGCCCCCGTTGCAAAACCTACCGCACCCGCAGCGCCTGTGGTTGCGCGCGCGGCTGGCCCACGCGAAGAAAAAGTCAAAATGTCCCGTCTGCGCCAAAAAATTGCAGAACGTTTGAAAGAAGCTCAAAACACCGCTGCGATGCTCACGACCTTTAACGAGGTTGATATGACAGCCGTGATGGAAATGCGTAATTCGTACAAAGATGTGTTCGAGAAAAAACACGGCACCAAACTCGGCTTTATGTCGTTCTTTGTTCGCGCCGCCGTTAATGCTCTGCGCGAAATTCCTGCGGTGAATGCAGAAATTTCTGGCGATGAAATCATCTATAAAAACTATTACGATATTTCTGTCGCGGTCAGCACACCGCAAGGTTTGGTTGTTCCTGTTGTAAAAGATTGTGACACCAAATCCATGGCACAAATTGAAAAAGATATCGCAAGCCTCGGTATGCGTGCCAAAGACGGCAAAATCACCGTTGATGAAATGATGGGTGGCACATTCACCATCACCAATGGCGGAACATTCGGATCACTCATGTCCACCCCGATTATCAACCCACCACAAGTGGCAATCCTCGGGATGCATAAAATCCAACAACGCGCGATGGTGATGCCGAATGGCGAGATTAAAGCACGTCCAATGATGTATCTGGCCCTCTCTTACGACCATCGCATTATTGATGGCCGCGAAGCTGTGACCTTCCTTGTACGCATCAAAGAAGCATTGGAAGACCCACAACGCCTTATCCTTGACGTATAGCAATTTTATTATCTTATAAGTCATTTTCGACATATCTAATGTCCCAAAAAGATGGTTAAACGCCATCTTTTTGCGTTTTTGTACCTTTGGTGGATAAAAACCGCATTTTTATTGCGGCGCAAATTCAACAGGATTATGACAGCCACAGATTATAAGAAAAATCTTATAAAAATCTGCGGAGAATAAAATGGTTCCACTAGATGAAAGAATAAAAAGAGCCTTTTCAGGCGTTACAAATGGGCGACTATCTTCCTTGGTCACAACAATGGGAGAAAGCAACAGTATCCAAATCCCTCTCTATCCGCATGCCGAAAATGTCCCCTGCTTGGAAAATGGATACAACGAACAAGATAGGCGCCCATTCCTCGATCTCGAGCTACTTTCAAGCAATAGCGAATTCACAAGAGCGGCTCAAGAATTAGAAAAAAAACACGGATACAAAATTGTCGATGCCGTAAAACCATCTGATGCAACGAAGATACAAATCACCCTCGAAAAGCGCTAAAAACCGCGAACCAACCCAAGTTTCATAAAAATAATCAAAAAAACCGCTTGCGTTTGTTCTTATTTTGTTCTATTTATATAGGAACAAAGCAAGAACTTTATTTAAAAGAGGTTTTATCATGACACACGGTCTTCGCCTTCGTTATTCTCTCCCATTTACCCTTTTAACCCTCAGCATGTTGTTCTATGGGTATTATCAGGCTTGGGCAACGTAATGATGTCCACCACAAGACGCCACAGGCGCTTCTTTCGCAGATGGATGGCCATATTGGGGTTTTAGATCACC
>CAZVSN010000132.1:0-2180 GCA_964629455.1 uncultured Micavibrio sp.
CGCCCCAAAAACGCATGGTCGTAGGGGTAATAATCTGCCGTCATACCGTCGGTTGATGTCACGGCACGGAGCGCCAGCACATGGTCATAGGTTCGCCCGTCACCCATCACGCCCACGGTTTTCACGGGAAGCAAAACGGCAAAGGCCTGCCAGATAATATCGTATAACCCTGCCTTTTTAATTTCGTCGATATAAATCAAATCGGCAGCGCGCAAAATTTCCAGTTTCTCACGCGTAATTTCACCAGGGATTCGAATGGCAAGCCCCGGCCCCGGAAACGGGTGGCGGGCAATAAAGTCATTATTCATCCCCAGTTCACGACCCAGCGCGCGCACTTCGTCCTTGAACAATTCGCGCATCGGTTCAACCAGTTTCATATTCATCCGCTCAGGAAGACCGCCGACATTATGGTGCGATTTAATGGTGACAGATGGCCCACCCGTGAAGGACACGGATTCAATCACATCGGGGTATAATGTCCCCTGCGCCAAAAATTCTGCGCCGCCAATTTCTTTGGCGCATTTCTCGAACACTTCAATAAACAAACCGCCGATAATTTTGCGTTTTTGTTCAGGGTCGGTCACGCCCGCGAGTTTCCCAAGAAATAATTCTGACGCATCTTCGTGGATAAGTTTAATGTTGTAATGATTTTTAAACAGGTCAACAACCTGCTGGCTTTCCCCCGCGCGCATCAACCCCGTATCAACATAGATACAGGTCAGTTGATCGCCGATTGCTTCATGAATAAGCACAGCAGTGACTGAGCTATCCACACCACCTGATAAACCACAAATCACGCGTTTATCGCCGACTTGGGCGCGGATTTTATCAATCGATTCCTGACGGAACGCATTCATCGTCCAGTCTGCCTGACACCCAACAACATTTTTCACAAAATTATGAATGAGTTTTGCACCGTCCGGTGTATGCATCACTTCGGGGTGGAATTGCACGCCGTAAAATTTGCGCGTGTCGTCCGCCACGGCGGAACATGGCGCACCGTCAGATGTGCCCACAATTTTAAACCCATCAGGAATTTTGGTGACACGGTCGCCATGCGACATCCACACCTGATAGTCTTGTCCTGCGTCCCATACACCATCAAACAACGCACAGCTTGCGGCAACTTTCACCGCACCGCGCCCAAACTCTTTATGTTCTGAACTTTCAACCTTGCCGCCCAATTGTTCGCACATTGTCTGTTGGCCGTAACAAATTCCGAAAACAGGAACACCCATGGTGAACACATAATCGGGTGCGCGGGGAGATCCTGCCTCGGTCACCGATGCGGGGCCACCCGATAAAATAATCCCTTTGGGGTTATACGCGCGTGCACGCGCTTCATCCGCGAGATTAAACGGCCAGATTTCGCAATAGACCCCTGCCTCACGCACGCGGCGGGCAATCAATTGGGTAACTTGCGACCCGAAATCGAGAATCAGAATACGGTCATGGTGGGACATCAAAGAAATCCTTTAAATAGAGATGGCTTTCCTCTTTGTAAGGATGTCTGTACCAGAAATCAATGGGATTCCCCGAAAGCTTATGGCTTTAAAATGAACTCACCGACCACAGCCTTTGCCGCAGAAATGCTGGATTCTTCGGAATAAACAACATGAATCCCACCCGATTTTGCAACTTGATACAATGCGATCCGCGCATCATCCGTGGGAGAATCTGTTTTCACGACATTGCCCATAACCAGACAAACCGCTTCACGCTGAACCCCGTTCGATGCCGCGCGCTGGAAATATTTCAAATATTGATGGGCTTTTTCAATTTGTTCTGGGTATTGCACAATTGCAACGCCACGATTGCCATGCGAAATAAACGCAGGGTCACGTTCAGGGCGCGGTTGCAACCGACCAAGGTTCTCAGGAATAGCAAACAAAGATTTGGCATCTTCCAACGGAGGGCGCGCCAGAAAGAACATAAACTTATCTTTCATATCAAACCCGCCGACAATACTATCATCAGGTGTTTGGGCTTTGCGCCACACTTCCGATAAATCAGGCGCAGACAATAAATGAGCAAATTCAGGATTCTCGCGAGCAATCTGCACCACCTTGTCCGCAGCCTCAGTTTTGTGGCCCTTCCGAGATACAATATACAAATCACGGGACGACAGATCAGACAAATTCACGCGGGACGCTTCAATATGGTTCGGGCGAACAGATTTC
>CAZVSN010000133.1:0-2165 GCA_964629455.1 uncultured Micavibrio sp.
GGTGAGAAAAGTGAGTTATCCACAGAAAAATCGCAGAAAAAGGTTGACAGAACCCCGTTAATATTTATATTGCGCCGTAATTCCAACATTTACAGGTTTTTGGCGACAAAAGCCGTTCAAATATATGGCGGAGTTATTGGTATACGATCTGGCATTACGGATCGGTTTAAAATCAACACATGACTTATAAGGAGTCTTAAATATGGCCCGTATTTCCGGCGTCAACATTCCTGACAATAAAAGAGCTATTATTTCGCTCACCTATATTCACGGTATTGGTCGTTTCACTGCCGAGCAAATCTGTACAGAAGTGGGCATTGATTTTGCTCGCCGCATGAAAGATTTGACCGAAGATGAATTGAGCCAAATCCGCAAAATCATCGAATCGAACAAATACATGATCGAAGGTGATTTGCGTCGTGAAGTTTCACTCAACATTAAACGTCTGATGGATATGCAATGCTACCGTGGTTTGCGCCACCGTCGCGGTTTGCCTGTTCGTGGTCAACGTACCCGCACTAACGCGCGTACCCGTAAGGGACCTGCGAAACCAGTTGCTGGTAAAAAGTTGGTTAAGAAATAATCTGTCACAACGTTTAATTTAAGAAATAAAAGGTAGAAAATTATGGCCGTTAAAAAAGAAGCAAGCGCCAAGGGTGCAAAAGGCGGAGCCCGTAAAAAGATCGTTCGTAAGAACATCGTTTCCGGTTTCGCGCACATCAATGCGTCATTCAACAATATTTTTATCAACATCACCGATTCAATGGGTAACACCATTGCATGGTCATCTGCTGGTATCATGGGTTTCAAAGGATCTCGTAAATCGACTCCTTATGCTGCTCAGTTGACCGCAGAAGATGCAGCGAAAAAAGCTGCTGAACATGGCATGCGCGATGTTGACGTAGTTATCAAAGGCCCAGGTGCAGGTCGTGAATCTGCTCTGCGCGGTTTGATTTCTGCTGGTTACAACATTAAGTCGATCAAGGATGTAACACCTGTTCCACACAACGGTTGCCGTCCTCCGAAACGTCGTCGTATCTAGTTTTGATTATTACTATATGTGTCGCTTTCGGGCGATAATCTCCACGCATGGTGAAAGGGAAAAAGCATGCTGATACAGAAAAACTGGCAAGAACTGATAAAACCAAACAAAGTCGAAGTCGAACGCAAGAGCGATGCCCGCAATATCGGCAAAGTTGTTGTTGAGCCTTTGGAACGCGGTTTTGGTTTGACGCTTGGTAACTCTTTGCGTCGTATTCTGCTGTCATCCTTACAGGGTGCTGCTGTGACTGCTGTTAAAATTGCTGGTGTTCAACATGAATTCTCGACCGTTGAAGGTGTTCGTGAAGATGTGACTGACATTATCCTCAACATTAAAGCGATTGCTGTTCGTATGCACGCCGAAGGCCCAAAACGCATGCGCATTTTGGCTGAAGGTCCATGTGAAGTGACTGCTGGTATGATTGAAGCTGGTGCAGACATCGAAATCATGAACCCTGATTTGGTTTTGTGCACATTGGATAAAGGTGCAAAACTGGACATGGAAATGACTGTTGGAACTGGTAAAGGTTACCGCCCAGCATCGATGAACCGTCCTGAAGATGCTCCTGTTGGTCTGATCCCAGTTGACAGCATTTTCTCACCAGTTCGTAAAGTATCTTACGAAGTGGAAGATACTCGCGTTGGTCAAATCACCGACTATGATAAACTGACACTGACTGTTGAAACCAATGGTGTGATTTCTCCTGATGATGCAGTTGCTTATGCAGCGCGTATCATGCAAGACCAATTGCAAGTCTTCATCAATTTTGAAGAGCCAAAAGCTTCTGAAGCTTCTGAAGTTGAAGAATCATTGCCGTTCAACCGCAATCTGCTGAAAAAAGTAGAAGAGTTGGAATTGTCTGTTCGTTCTGCGAACTGCCTGAAAAACGACAACATCATCTATATTGGTGATTTGGTTCAAAAATCAGAATCTGAAATGTTGCGTACGCCAAACTTTGGTCGTAAATCACTCAACGAAATTAAAGAAGTGCTGACCATGATGGGTCTGCACCTCGGTATGCAAGTTGAAGGATGGCCGCCAGAAAATATCGAAGATCTGGCAAAACGTTTGGATGATCCATTCGCACATTAACAGATTAGCGGATGAGCGGATGATCTGCTGA
>CAZVSN010000134.1:0-2141 GCA_964629455.1 uncultured Micavibrio sp.
GAATCCCAAACCCAAAAAATTATTATCAACGACATTATGTCGGTGCGTGAAACGGCAGGGCATTTACTCGAAGGGTTCGAGGGGCACGCGCGGGCGTTTATTCAGGTGCAGAACGGATGTGACCATCGCTGCACATTTTGTATTATCCCTTATGGTCGTGGCAATTCACGGTCAGTCCCGATGGATGATATTGTCGCACAAGTCAAAAAACTGGTTGAACAAGGGTATAACGAAATTGTTTTGTCGGGCGTTGATGTGACATCCTATGGCAAAGATTTAATGGGTGAACCAACACTGGGCTATATGATGAAACATATCTTCGCCCAAGTGCCTGAATTACCACGTTTGCGTTTGTCATCACTTGACCCTGTCGAAATTGATGAGGATTTGTGGGATTTGATTGCGACCGAAAAACGCCTGATGCCACATTTGCATTTAAGTGTGCAGGCAGGCGACGATATGATTTTAAAGCGTATGAAACGCCGCCATCTGCGCCAAGATGTGATTGATGTATGCAGGCGCGCAAGAGAGTTGCGCCCCGATATGGTGTTTGGCGCAGATATTATTGCAGGGTTCCCGACAGAAACGGACGAGATGTTTGCCAATTCATTGAAGTTGGTTGAGGAATGCGATTTGACATTCCTGCATGTGTTCCCGTATTCCCCGCGCGTGGGAACGCCCGCTGCAAAAATGCCACAGGTTGATGGTGCTGTTCGTAAAGACAGGGCGGCTCAGTTGAGGTCACTCGGCGAGCTGCAATTATCACGGTTTTTATATGGTCATGCATCTGGTTCGGCGCAGGTTGTGGTCGAGCAGGGGAATATTGGTCGAACAGAGCATTTCGCCGAGGTTATTTTGAATTCTGATAAACCGTTGGGGTCTTTGATTCGTGTGGATATTCAAGGCATTAACGGAAATAAACTCATCGGGGCAATTGCGGCATAAAAGCATATTTATCCCCATCACATATGTGTTATTATTCAGTATACAAAAGAGGTTATCATGTTTTTCTGGCGCAAAAAAAATAATCCTGCCGAGCAGGAACGACAAGCGGAAGAAGACAAAATTGTCCATCATCCGAATGACCCAGCACTTGAACCATCAACCGAATATGAAGCGGTCATTGATGATGAATTCAACAAACATGAATTAAACGAAACCGAAGAAGAAATTGTTTCCGAATTAGACGTTACGCCTGTGCCATCTATTCGGCCCGAACCACAGAAAAAAGAAGATAGTAATGGTGGCGGGTGGCTCTCTCGCCTGACATCTGGGCTTTCAAAATCATCAGGGAAAATTGGTGGTGGCCTTGCCGATATTTTTTCCAAACGAAAACCTGATGCCGAAACGCTTTCAGAACTTGAAGATTTATTGATTGAAGCAGATATGGGCCCGCATACGGCGGCGATGCTGGTTGACGGATTGCGCGCCCGAAAATTTGATAAAGCCAACACAATGGCAGAGGTGCAAGAGGCACTGGCGGGTGATATCGCTGCGATCCTTTCAAAATCCACGCATCGTTTGTCATTTGACAAGGTGGGCGAGGGAAAACCAAAAACCATTTTAATTTGCGGTGTAAACGGTGTTGGTAAAACAACAACCATTGGTAAATTGGCGTATCAAATTCATTATCGTGACCATAAGCGCGTGATGATGGCGGCGGGGGACACGTTCCGCGCAGCAGCGATTGAACAATTGCAGGTCTGGGCAGACAGAACCAAATGCCCGCTTGTCTCATCCGAAATCGGGTCTGATGCAGCGGCGTTAGCGTATCAGGCATATGAACGCGCGGTGAAGGAAAACATGGATGTGTTGATGATTGACACGGCAGGGCGGTTGCATAACAAAGCCAATTTGATGGCCGAGTTAGAAAAAATTATCCGCGTCCTGAAAAAGAAAGACGATTCCATTCCGCATGATGTGGTTTTAGTTCTGGATGCAACGACAGGGCAAAATGCCATTTCTCAGGTTGAAACATTTAAACAATTGGTCAATGTCACAGGATTGGTCGTGACCAAATTGGATGGGTCGGCAAAAGGTGGGGTTGTTGTGGCGTTAGCCCATAAATTTGGCCTGCCGATTTTTGCAGTGGGCGTGGGCGAAGATATCGAAGATTTGCAACCTTTCCATCCGCAGGAATT
>CAZVSN010000135.1:0-2138 GCA_964629455.1 uncultured Micavibrio sp.
TGCGGGCAGTGGCATTGGCAGATCATTGGCTATTGCCCTTTATCGGCAAGGGCATCAGCTCATATTATCCGGCCGAAGGGTTAACTGTCTTGAGGATTTGCAAAATGAATATATCAAGAACGCAAAGATTGTTCCTCTCGACGTTACTCACGATGAAGATATTAAGGCGAGCTATGAAAAAATAAAAAGTAATGGCCTGTCAGTTGATAGTGTTATCTTTATGTCGGCGGATTATCAGCCTATGACCATTGATAATTTGGATCTTAAAAAATGTCGTGATGTTATAGACACGAATTTAGTTTCTGCATTTGCCATTATTCAGGCGGTTGTTCCTGATTTTAAAAATGCGGGTCAAGGCCAGTTGGTATTTTGTGGCAGTGTCGCAGGATATAGAGGTTTGCCAAATGGCCAGCCATATTCCGCAAGTAAGGCCGCGCTGATTAATCTTGCTGAAACAGCACGGAGCGAACTTGCGCCATTCGGCATTGATGTAAAGATCATTAATCCAGGCTTTGTAAAGACCGATATGACAGATAAAAATGCATTCGCAATGCCGATGATAATTTCGCCCGAAGTTGCGGCAGATAGAATTGTGGAACAAATCTTTAACCCCAATAGATTTGAAATAAGAACACATGGGTTGTTTTCAGTGTTAATGAAACTCATCAGACTATTACCATACTCCCTCTATTTCAGACTCATGAGAAAACAGGTATGAAGCATCAAATCCATTTATTTGCTTCTTTTATCCTCGTTCTTTTTATGACGGGTTGTACCAATTTGAGTGTATTTGTTGCAAATATCCCTGCTTATTTTGATGGTTCAAAAGTATATAAGGACATCGTATTCCAGAAGAATTATAATTTGGCATTGGATATTTATATGCCGCCGGAATCGGTTCCTGTGAAGCCACAAACTATTGTCTTTTTTTATGGTGGGAGCTGGGAGGGCGGTCATAAAGAGCAATATAGATTTTTAGGATCTGCCCTTTCTAACAAGGGATATATTGTCTTTATTCCTGACTATAGGAAATATCCCACTGTAAAATTTCCTGACTTTATGTTTGATGCCGCCGATGCAGTCAAATGGGTTAATGCACATGTTGCTGAATATGGCGGGAAACAAAGATCACTTGTTCTGATGGGGCATTCTGCGGGCGCGAATATAGCGACTTTATTAATTACAGATAAGTCGTATTTAAAGAATGATTATAAAAGCATATCCGCAGGAATTTCTCTCTCTGGCGCTTATGATTTTACACCGAACACCGATAATCTAAAATCCATATTTGGGCCACCTGAAAAATATCCTCTTATGCGGCCTATTACGTTTGTTGATGGGGATGAGCCGCCTCTGTTTCTGGCGCATGGCAAAGATGATGATATTGTCGCATCGTTTAATTTTGAACATATGAGGGATAAGCTGCGTAAAAAAAATGTATGTGTCGTCAGCAAAGAATATGAATCATTTGGGCACATCAATACAATTGGAGAATTTTCATGGGTGGGTGGTAAACAGTCCGTGATGATACAGGATGTTCTTGATTTCCTTAAAAATAACGAGAGTAAGGCAACATGCAAAAACTAAGAATAGGATTTTTAATTATGGGTTTATTGTCATTTTTTTCTAAACCGCTCCATGCTCAGGATAATGCAACATTACCAAATGATGTTTATGAATTTTCATTTGAAAAGATTGATCAGTCTGGTGTTTTAAACTTGGCTGATTACAAGGGAAAGGTCATTCTCATCGTCAATACGGCATCCGAATGCGGATTTACCCCTCAGTATAAAAGTTTGCAATCTCTATATACCCATTACAAAGATAAAGGTTTGGTAGTTATTGGTGTGCCCAGTAATGATTTTGGCGGACAAGAGCCTGGGAGTGGGCAGGACATTGCAAAATTTTGTGAGTTGAATTATGGCGTAACGTTTCCTCTGACAGCAAAGCAGGTTGTTTCAGGTGATGATGCCCATCCTTTTTATATATGGGCAAAAAAGAAGCTGGGGTTTGGGACCGCCCCGAAATGGAACTTTCATAAATATCTGATGAATAGAAAAGGTCAGTTGGTGGACTATTACAATTCAACGACAGACCCTCAATCTGATAAATTGATAGCAAATATTGAAATCCTGTTA
>CAZVSN010000136.1:0-1969 GCA_964629455.1 uncultured Micavibrio sp.
TTTGATAGGCACTAGAAAGGGATTCTATAGGCAGAAAACGTTCAAAACACAATAGAAATAGTGAAAAATACACAAGATATGACGAAAATCGATTTTCCACGCAGGCCAGTTGCTTTTCTGGTCTATTTTCTTCAGTCTTTGACGTTGTGGCAGAAGACGGCGATTGCCGCAATGTTGTCCGTTACTATTGCGATTACGATTAGCCATACCGTGATGATGTATGGGTTTAAATTGCTTGTTGATGAGATACCTGTTTCTGATCCACATGATGTTTGGGTAACATTGAGGTGGCCATTCTTTATTGTTGCTGCGTGTTGTGTATTTCACCTCACCCTGTATCGCGCGCGCGATGTCATAGATGCTTTTTCAACGCCTTATATCCAAAATTCATTGAGGGAATTGGTTGTTACGAATGTTGTACGGCATTCTCATGATTATTTTCACAATCGGTTTTCGGGTGAATTGGTTAATAAGGTGAATAACATCATTGGTTCTTATCGTACTTTGTTGTGGGATAGATGTTTGAATGGGTTTCTTCCAACTGTTATATCCATTTTATCATCTGCTGTTTTGTTATCTACTGTTGATCTTGCTTTGTCTTTTATATTGCTTGTAACAGTTCTGATTATTTTCTGTTCCAGTTTATTTCTTGGTCGGGGATTGGGAAGAGCTTCTGCAAATTTAGCAGATAGAGAGGCGGACATAACGGGGCAGTTGGTTGATACATTTACGAATATCTCTAGTGTAAAAAACTATGCCAATCATGAGCATGAACTTGGTTTATTGAGGGGTATGCAGCGCCCATATGTTGCCGCGTATAAGCGGCTTGCGTGGTGGGATATTCTTTTATGGTTTTTATTTGATGTTACTATCAGTAGCTTGGTGGTGGGGAGTATCTTCTATCTTATCGAGAACTGGCAGAGCGGTGTATATACGGCAGGGGGTGTGGCGGTTACGATCTTAATCGCATGGGATGTTTGGTATAGAATGGCCGCTTTATCTTGGCAATTAACTCAGTTGTCTGCTGACTTTGGGCGTATTCAAAGTGCCTTAAATGAATTTGTGCGTCCGTTAAATGTTGAAGATAAATCTGATGCATCCGTCTTTGCGCCAGTGGATGGAGGAATCTGCTTTAACCATGTGGGATTTCATTATGATTCTGGGCATCGTGTGTTTGATGATTTGAACCTTACTATACCATCGTCACAGAAGGTCGGGATTGTTGGGTTGTCGGGAGCTGGAAAAACCACGCTTTGCCAATTGTTATTGAGAAATTATGATGTGCAGTCGGGTGCGGTTGTTATTGGTGAAAAAAATATTGCAGATGTGACGCAGGATAGTTTACGCCAGAATATAGCCGTTATTCCCCAAGATCCGTCTTTGTTTCATCGCAGTTTGTATGAGAATATTTTATACGGCAATCCCGATGCATCCGAGGCGGATGTGGTGGCGGCAGCCAAAGCGGCGCAGGCGCATGATTTTATTTTAGCAACGCCTGATGGGTATCAGACAATGGTGGGTGAACGTGGCGTTAAATTATCTGGCGGGCAACGTCAACGTATTGCTATTGCGCGCGCTATACTAAAAGATGCTCCGTTGTTAATTTTGGATGAGGCAACGTCTGCGCTTGATTCTGACACGGAACGTCTGATTCAGTTTGCGTTGGATAAAGCGATGGAGGGGAGAACCACAATTGTGGTTGCCCACCGTTTATCAACACTCGCCCATTTGGACAGAATTATTGTGATGAAAGACGGGCAAATTATCGAGGATGGGACATTGCAGGATTTAATTACTGCTAATGGTCATTTTGCTTATCTTTGGAAGTTACAGGCGGGCGGCTTTCTTCCTGAAAAGCTCTAGATTTTTCGCGGGGTTCGCGTTAAAACTATTTAATCAATTAACATTAGGAATAGAAAATGTCAGAAAAACGCACAGAATTAACCAATGCCATGAAAGACGCGATGCG
>CAZVSN010000137.1:0-1934 GCA_964629455.1 uncultured Micavibrio sp.
TAATCTTCTTTGAATAATGGAGATACCCTCTCGGATCATCACTCCTCGCAATGACAATAATTTTTTAACCGCGAAGTGAGAGAAGATAGAAAAGTTGCGCGAAGGTTTTTTGCTCTTCGTGTGTCTTCACTATCTTCGTGGGCTTCGTGTTAAAAAGAGCAGGTGATTTTACCACGAAGCGCACGAAGGTCACGAAGAAGATATTTTATACATTTGCACAAAACCATCCTGTTTGTCATTGCGAGCGGAGCGAAGCAATCCAGTCTTTGATATTGTCGCAAAATGGATTGCCGCGTCGCTACCGCTCCTCGCAATGACGGGTTTGGGATTAAACTGGTGCGCGATAATTATTGGGAAGTGAAAGCCAGAGGTTATTGCCACGACAGGCGGAGAGGTGTTGTGAAAGTTTTTGTCCAAGCTGTGTGTCGGGGGTGCTTTTAAAAACAATGTTTGCTGTTTCTAGTTTATAAAGGATATCCGCACAAATTTCTGCATCACCGACACTGCGCGGGATACCTAAACCATGATATTTTTTTTCAATTTGGGTTGACCCGCCCATGACTTTGGACAGAGTGAATTGGGATGAATAGCGGTCAAAAGTTTCTCGATCCAAAGTTATGCCGCAATATTTTTGTACGAGTTTCTGGTCGGCATTAAATTCAATGTTGGTGAATAATGATTTGAGCATGATGTTGTAGGTTCCTCTATATCCTTTTGGGGGAGATACTAGGCATCAAATAGATTTATGTCAACTATTTTAGTGATTTTGCCGCCTCTGTTGCTTCGATGAGGCGCGTACGCAAAGTCGGGTCGAGGAAGCTGTGGCCTGCATCGGGCACAATCACATAGTCGGCTTCTGGCCATGATTGGTGAAGACGATTGGCGCTGACCATTGGGCAAATAATATCATACCGTCCTTGAATAATTGTTGTCGGGATGGAACGGATTTTGTCGATATGGTTCAGCAGGCTTTTGTCGGGTGATATCACCTGCGTATAAAAATAATGCGCCTCAATCTTTGCCATGGCGAGGGCGTAATAACGTTGGTCATCGGATACCAATGTATCTTTTTGCGGATAAAAGGATGCGCAGGCGGATTCATACGCGTTCCATTGCATGGCGGCTTCAATCGCTTCGCGGTCATCGGAACTGGTGAGGCGGTCGTAATAGAATTTTAAAAGCTGGTGTGGGGCTGCACAGCCGCGGGCAAAGTCATCCCAGATTTCAGGAAAGATTGTATTCATTCCCGTCATGTACCAGTCGATTTCCGTTTGTTCCATGAGGAAGATAGAGCGGAGCATCATGCCGATACACCGTTCAGGGTGGCGCATGGCATAGGCAAGTGACAATGTGCTGCCCCATGACCCGCCGAACAAATGCCACCGCGCAATTTTCAAATGGATACGGAGTTGTTCCATATCATCTATCAAATGCGCGAGTGTATTATTGCGGAGGCTGCCGAGTGGGTGCGAGCGTCCCGCGCCGCGTTGGTCGAAAATAATAATGCGGTAAAATTCAGGGTCAAAAAAACGGCGGTGCACAGATGTTGCGCCAGCCCCCGGGCCGCCATGGACAACAAGGATAGGGACACCGTCAGGATTGCCGCTCTGTTCCCAATAAATATTATGCACGTCATCCGCCGCCAGAAACCCTTGGGAATAGGGGGTGATGGGCGGGAACAATTCCCGCATGGGGCGCGGGTGCATCGCCGAGGCATAGCTCAACGATTTTGGCGCGGTCAGGGTCAGGTCGACTTTTTGGGACATGATACTATTTTAGTATAGGGGATTGGGGCAAAAAACAAGTTGAATAATGTTATGAAAATATATATAGTAGGGCACAATTAAAAAGAGGGTCTAAAATGAATTTGAAAACAGCTTTAGTCTTTTTCAATTGATGGTTTTTCAATACTTGGTTTTTCGACCTTGGGGGCG
>CAZVSN010000138.1:0-1888 GCA_964629455.1 uncultured Micavibrio sp.
TATCAGGGGCGGAACCAGATACCACCAACAATCGTATGGAACTCATGGCCGCCATTGAAGGGTTGCGCGCGATTAAACGCACCTGCCCCGTGACCATTTACACCGACAGCAAATACGTCCTCCAAGGTGTAACCGAATGGATGGACGGGTGGAAATCACGCGGGTGGAAAACAGCCGACAAAAAACCCGTCAAAAATCAGGATTTATGGATGGCATTGGACACCCAAGTCGCCCGCCACAATATCAAATGGATATGGGTCAAAGGACATGCGGGACATATTGAAAATGAACGCGTTGATGAACTCGCCCGCATGGCGATTTTAACACTCTAAACCCGCCTGTAACCACAATTGACAAACCCACCACTATTTTCTATATTCCCCATTCACATATTGCAAACGAGATAAAAATGGGTCTATTCGATATTTTTACACGCACCAAACGCCGCGACGAATTGTTGGGGAAAATTGCATCTCATCTAGAGGGATTAAAAAACGAAAATAATCGAAACACCTACGAACACTCACAACTATCAAGTGCATTATCTGATTTGATTGAGAATCATTTTTCCGATCCATCAATTGTTCAACCAATCAAAATAACATTAGAAGCACAATCACATTTCCCAGAACCTCTGGCAACCTCCAGTCTTCTTACACTTAGACAAGTGGCTATGGAAAAATATGATAAAACAGTAGGTATAAAAAATAACACAGGATTGCTCAGAGAAATTGAAAAATTGATGGTTTCCCGTTTAGACGCTGATCATGATTTTAAAATTCTTACGACTCTCCAAAAAACATCCCCCTACGCGTTAACCAGACAGGAATGTTCTGAAATTATTTTAGATTTGGCGCGGACACAGTCGATAAACGGGGGGCACAAAGATTCTCTTGAAAATACTCATCTTGCATTTGAATATTTGCTCCCAAAAGAGCAAGGGGAAGCCATCGATCTGATTAATAAAAACTGTCTGACTATGCGGACAGAAATGAAAGATTTTGATGCTATCTATGCCTACTCTGATTTCATTCAATATGGCATACCAAAAGCCGTGAGATATAACATGGCACATAATTTTCTGTCTCTCTACAGCCCTTCAGAAATCGATGAGAATACAAGAAGAGAATATGTAGAAAGAGCCGCACAAATTTATTCATATTCAGAAGAGCCAAAACTTAAAAACTGGGCGTATCAACATATCGATGAATTGGCAAATCTTGTTGCCCAAGAAGGCGATTTGGATTCATCTCTCGATTTGCGACGTAAAATTATGGGCTGCATGACAAATAATGACCCACTCCTCCCTACAGCTATCGCCGCATGGGACAAGGATATCGAAAAACTGGAATATCCGAGTGAAAAATTTTATAAATCAATTGGCGCGCTACACACCCACGATGGTTTAAATTTCTCTTATGCCTCCCCGAAATTGGTCAATCATATTCTCTACACCGCGAACTTACACCTTGATGGCATTCGCAGAGAAAAATCAGATGAGAGTATCAGAAGTGCAATGGATCAACTAGAGAATGAATGCTCTTTCCTCAACCAACTTTGTCCACAATCGGCAAATAATGATTTGGCTGCCACCGTTATCATGAATGCCTACGACAAACTGGACAAAAAAACACCATACTACAATGACCGCAGCCGCATATTCCATCGCACTATTGAACTGGAAAAAATATCTCCGCCAACACTTCACCGCATTATGAATTTATGGACAAGCGCAATTGTATCTGAAACAAAAGAACGCCCAACAGTAATTCCAGCACTACTCAGCGACATTGAAGCGGTAATCAAAAAAATAAAAAGTGATTTTTATAGTGCCAATAAGCATGATTTTGTTAAACCTTCCAATATGACCAACAAACTCCCCATGAAT
>CAZVSN010000139.1:0-1817 GCA_964629455.1 uncultured Micavibrio sp.
TACCCCAATGATTTGGTTGGACAATGTCCCACCTGTAATGGTTTTGTATCAAACTCGCCTCTTAGAAAATGGGTTGATACAGCCAGATAGTCAAACAACTTATTTGTGACATATTCAAAATCATTCGGGGTGTTTGTGTCACGCCGAATGCGACCGCTTAATTCGTTGTCCCTCATAAATTTTAGGACATTATATTCTCTGATTTGAGATTGGTTTGGCGTAAGGGATGCAATGATCCGCGTATAATGTCCGATTGTATCAGAGGACATGATTGCCAGAAATCGTAACTTATCAATTTCTTTTGCAAAGTAGAATTGTAATTTCATGTTGTCTTTTTCAGATGGGTTTATATTCAATATTTCATATTGGTATTGTGATATGCCCATGCACAGAAGAAATCTGTTTAATCCCACTAAGTAATCTTCATGGTTTTTGAAAACCTCGTTCTGGAGAACAAGGCCGTCGGCTTTTTTTGAAATCTGTAATTTACAGTAATGACGATAAAGGGGGTTTTTGGATTCAACCGCCTCATCGAATAGAAATTTCATAGATTTTGTCCCTGTTTTGTTTTTTATTATTCGTAACAGGGGATATAGAATGTGTCAAATTCCGTTGTTTTTCAAGACTCTCCGCCGCCAGAGGCAGACGCCAATCAAGGTGCAATTAACAACGACAGTTGTGGCAACATACAAAACGGTTGTAACTGTCATGTTGGTAAGAGCAAAAATTGATAAAGTATTTTTAAAGGCCGCTAAGTTCCAGCTTAGTAAGCGTTCTTCATGGGGTTTATGCCATGATTTACGAATGCTAGGATAGGTGGCAACGGCATCAATAATGGAAATCAGGATTACAGATAACAACGGATCATCGGTAAAAAGCCATGGAATAATAGCACTGAGCGATGTAATAAGTGCCATTTTATCGGATGTAGTTTTGTTCTTTTCACCGTATTTAATAGAAAGAAATGCAATCATAATACATTGGGCTGCTGTTATTCCCGTTATCCATGTTCCCGGACCTCCATGGTCATGCACTTGTGCAAAGAATGCAATAGCCGTCAGAATTGAGTAAACAATCCATGAATAAAGATGGGGTTTTGTCTTTCCGCATAGAATAGAGGTGATATAGGTTGTTGTTGTGACTAAACCCATCAGAAGTGCAATCACAGCAATAATTTCTTGATAGGAGAAATCCATCACCTAATGCGCCTTAAATAGACTGTCGTTCACGGCATCTGGGTCGTCGGTAAACATCGCATCTACACCCCATTGGCGCAATTGTTTCGCCAGTTGTGGGTCGTTGATAGTATAGGCGAGGATAGGGCGTTCCGTGTCCATGATGTCTTCGATAAATTCGCGGGTTGCGGTGTTGCCGTCAATGTTGATGGTGGTTGCCTCTAAATAATCGGCCATCTCTGCCCAATTTGGCAGGGGTTCCGATTCAAGGAGGAGGCCGCGATACCAGTCGCCCGCCATCTCTGCCGCTACTTCTAATGACACATGGGAAAAACTGGAAATGAGAAGGCGGTCGCGGTCATCCCAGAATTGGGATAATTGGTCGAGCATTGCCTCTGCCGTATCTTTTTCGCGTCCTGCGCAGGGTTTTATTTCTAAATTCACGCCAAGGTCGCGCGCGAGAATGACTTCAATCGCTTCTTCGAGTGTCGGGATTTTAATGCCTGAGAAGCTCTCTGAAAACCAACTCCCTGCTTCAAGATTGCAAAGGTCGGCATAGGTAATGTCAGCAACAGGCCCGTGTCCGTTGGTGGTGCGGTCGAGGTCGTCATCATGCATGATGATGGGCACCATATCTTTGGT
>CAZVSN010000140.1:0-1794 GCA_964629455.1 uncultured Micavibrio sp.
ATGCATCTCCGCCTTTGGATTTGACCGCGCCGATTTCTTTGGACGCTTCGTTACGACGATTTTGTGCCGTCTGCAATTCTGTTTGCAACGCACGGCGTTTTTCGTCGAGTTCCAAAATAACGGGGGTCTGTGGGGACAATCCGCGGCGCGCCCAGTTTTGGTCATAGGCAGTCGGGTTTTCTCGTAAAGCTTTAAGGTCGTGCATAAATCAAATTCCTGTAATGTAATTTTGTTTTGTACCTTATATAAAATGAATTGGAGAAACAAGTTGCCCGTATGAGTATTTTACCCGATATACCACCCGATATTTGCGAATATGCCATTGATGACAATGGGATAACATCCCCTTTGGTCATTGACCTGCCGCATGGCGGGGGCATTTATCCCGATGATTTCAGGGCATCTTGCCCCCAGCGCGCGCTCGAATTATGTGAAGAGCTGTATCTCAATGACTTATACACCACCCCCACACTAACCGCAGGCGGGGTCGTGATTGCGGCAAAATTCCCCCGCACCTATATCGATGTGAACCGTGCCATCAATGATATCGACCCGTTGTTATTTGATAAAGATTGGACGGAACCCACCGACCCCAACGGGCGTTCCATTCACGGGCACGGGGTTATTATGCGTCTTATTCGGGCGGGCGAGCCCATCTATCATCGCGCCCTGACCCATGACGAAGCGCACACCCGTATCGAAAAATATTATTCCTGTTATCACAATACATTAAATCATTTCCTGAATACGGCGCATGAAAAATTCGGGGTTGTGTATCACCTCAATTGTCATTCAATGCCATCATCAGTTTTGAATGCCCACTTCCCCCACGCCCCACCCGATTTTATTCTGGGCGATAAAGACGGGCGCAGTTGCGGATTGGAATTTCGCAACCGTGTTGCCAACGCCCTAAAAGACATGGGATACCGCGTTGCCATCAACCAATTATACAAAGGTGCCGAAATTATCACACGTTACGGTCAACCCGCATGGGGGCAACATAGTTTGCAAATCGAAATCAACCGCGCCTTATTTCAAAATGAAAATACGGGTGAAAAGAATAAAAATTTCAATCAATTGCAAAGTGATATTGAAAAATTAATTCTGCACATTAACGACTAATGATAACGCTATAATAAACATATTCATTATCCGTATCGTACCCCAAATAACACCCCTCATACTGACCCGAGAAAACAGAGAGATTACCAATCGAACCAATAATTGCACTGGCAGATGTTGGTGCAGTGTAATTATTGTCCATATTATGATTAACAATCTCTTCTGGACTGTATAATTGAGAGCCAGTCACTGGAACAGGATTATACGGCAAGCCCAATTTTTTATTAATGGCTTCACATATCCCCTTATCTATATCAAGGGAAAATGCAATCAAATCATTTCCATTGATTCCATTTGTTCCTACATTTGCCACCGCATAATCCATAGTAAATATCCATTGACCGCCAAAAATACCCAACCCTCTTCCAATCGAAAATCTTGGATAAGGCGCGCCGCCGCCAGATGGGTGAAAGACACATGCACTCGAACTTGTGCAATTTGAAAAATCAGCAGGAGCATTAAATTCTAAATTAGTAATATCAACGCCACTCATCATCATGCGCTGAACAGCAAGGCGAAGAGAAGCTGTATTCTCCGACAAAGATGCTGCGGCATCCATTGACAATCTTTCTTTAGATGTATCACCACCACTCAAACGAGAGGATGTAACAGCATAGGAAAGCGCGGCGAACAACGCCACCGCAATCAAAATCAGAAACAACACATTTCCCG
>CAZVSN010000141.1:0-1793 GCA_964629455.1 uncultured Micavibrio sp.
ATCAATGCCATACGGTTAAAAGCCCATCATGCCATTCAATCCTTAAAAAAGGCGGTGTAATATGGCGCAGAAATTATGGGGCGGCGGATTTAGCGAAACCGCCAATTCGGAATTAGAAGAATTCTGGAATTCCATTCGTTTTGATTGGCGATTGGCGGAGGTTGATATCGCGGGAAGCATTGCCCATGCACGGATGTTGGGGGAGTGTGGCATTATCCCGAAGGAAGATTCGGCAACCCTTATTAAGGGGTTGCAGGATATTCTTACCGATGTGCAGGCCAATAAAATAGAGTTCAAATTGGCGGATGAGGATATTCATATGAATATTGAACGCATCTTGCATGAACGGGTGGGGCAGGTTGCCGGAAAATTGCACACCGCACGCAGCAGGAATGATCAAGTTGTTCTGGATATGCATTTATTTGTCCGTAAAGAGGCCGAGGCAACCATCACATATCTTACGGGGTTTGCAAACGCCCTGATTGGGCAGGCAGAAAAGAATATCGAAACGATTATGCCTGGATATACCCATTTGCAACGGGCGCAGCCCGTTACATTTGCCCATCATTTATTGGCATACGCATGGATGGTTGTTCGTGACATTGGTCGTATGAAGAGTGTGATTGATGCCGTATCCATCTGCCCATTGGGGGCGGGAGCATTGGCGGGAACAACATTCCCAATCGACAGGAATATGGTCGCAAAAGAATTGGGGTTTAAGGGCGTGTATCAGAATAGTTTGGATGCCGTCAGTAACCGTGATTTTATTGTTGATTGTTTGATGGCAAACGCAACCATTGCGGCACATTTATCGCGCTTTTGTGAAGAAGTTATTTTGTGGGTATCGTCCGAATTTGGATTTGTAAAATTATCTGATGCCTATTGCACAGGAAGCAGCATGATGCCGCAAAAGAAAAATGCAGATTTGGCAGAATTGGTGCGTGGTAAAACGGGCAGGGTTTATGGCGCGCTCACCACAATGCTGACAATTCTAAAGGGTTTGCCGCTTGCGTATAATAAGGATTTTCAGGAAGACAAAGAATGCCTGTTTGATAGTATCGATACAGTCCAACAATCGCTCTATCACCTGACGGGCATGGTTGGTACCATGACGGCGCGTCCCGATAAAATGTTGGCGGCCACGAAAGAGGGATTTTTGAATGCAACCGATTTTGCCGATTATCTTGTTGGGAAAGGGTTACCATTCCGTGAGGCGCATGAAATATCTGCAAAACTGGTTGCGGATTGTGTGGCAAATGCCAAAACATTCGAAGATTTGTCACTGGATAAATTCAAGTCCCTGCATCCCTTGATTGGGGCTGACGTGTTGGATGCCATCAACATCCGTAATGTTTTGGCGCGCCGCCAGTCTGTCGGTGGCCCTGCACCTGAGCGGGTCAGAGAGCAGATAAAAATCATCCGTCAGTGTTTATCCACGGGATAATTTTTTAGGGTACATAATTAGGATGCAGAAAAATAAAAGTATATTCGCCAATATCGCGGAAAAGCCAATAACGTTTAGAATTGGTTGGAGCCCCAGCAACAAATATTTACTAATAAAATCAACAAGTTAAATGATTTTTAAAGATTGATTTTTAGGGTGTAAAATTCCTTTGTCCGCATATTGTCCGTATAATTTCTTGTCGATAAACTAAAGGCGATATATCTAAAAGTCTGCTATAAGTGAGTCTGTTTGATATGAAGATACTTTTAATTGAAGATGATCCGCAAGTCAGCGCCTTTATTGAAAAGGGGTTTGCTGAAGCTGGGCATTCTATCTGCACCGAAACGAA
>CAZVSN010000142.1:0-1792 GCA_964629455.1 uncultured Micavibrio sp.
TTTTTTGGGGCTTTATTTTTACCCTTTGTTTTTCAAAACTTCATTCCAATCATCTCCCATTTTTTCAGGAACATGAGTTAACATATCACCAAAAAACACATCTGCATTTTTGACCCCCTCACGAATGGTTTTTTCTATTTTTTCTCCGCCTTGGTCGTGGTCAACGGCAAGAATGATTTTTTGAAGATGGGGAAGTCTTTTTATAAGGTCGATTATAAGTTGCACTTGATGAGGTCTTAATCCTCCGCTTACGGATGCAAAAACAACAGGTTTTTTTTGAATATCAAAAAACAGAGTGAAGTAACTTAAACCGTCAATCGGGCTTTCAGTGATGACCAAAGTTTCTGCATTCGGATTAATGGTGCTGGTCCATAGCCCCTTGGCACTTCCTCTCACAAAAACCCCTTTATCGGCATTTTTAAGCTCCAGTCCACATACACCCGTATTATCAAAGTGGGGAAATACTATGTTTCCGTAGGTGTCGCGGTATATGCGCCTTATAAAGAGGGGGTTTTTAAGAGTGATTTGGGGTATTTTTCGGGTGTTTTCGAGGTATTTATCCCATTTTAGGGGTATCATACGCGCAAAAAGTGCCTTAATTCGTTCTGGATTGTATTCTTGCACCTGAATATCAGCCGCAGGAGGGATGTTTTGGCTGATATTCCCCCCTCCTTTGACCCATTTTTGCAATTCAAGACCTATTTCGGGGAAAGTTTTGCTTGTCCGCTTCCTGATAAAGTCGACAATTGTTCCATTGTCCTTATCATCCGACACGGAAAAATAAACATAGTTGCTCCCCCGTTTCGAGATAATCACTTTATCCCCGTTCGGGTGTTTCATAACCAAAGAGCTTTTGGTTGTCTTTCTGGGGTCGAGTTCATACCCCAAAGACGCTGCATAATGGCTTAAATTAATATCCGACTTATAACTGCTAAAATCGTGTTTCTGATACATGACCGCCCCCTAATATTCTGAAGGGAGCAGCAAAACGCTGTCGGTAAAATAAAAGCTGATTTCATCTAACGGAAAATCCGTGTAGGTGATTTGCTCTGTATAAATAACCACTCCATTCCCATCATCACAGGTCAGGGTCGCTTTTTTATTTTCATCAACGGTCAGTTTCCAGAGTTGGAATCCTTCGACTTTGATTTCTGGCAAGATTTGATTGCTGAGAATTTTCTCCAGTAGCCAATAAGCCCCTGCCTCCCCTGCTAAAAATTTTACGCCTTCGGTGTAACGGTATCTTTTAAAGAGCGGGTGATAATACCATTCTTCTGTGCCTGTAAATTGACTGAGGGCGGATTGAAGTTCGTGTGCGTTCATAATGGTATCTCCTTAATGGGTTGTTTCGAGGGGGCAGATTGTAAAAAAATCATGCTCGGTTCGGATTGGGGGCATTTCTGGGTTGGCTTGCAGTTCACGGATAGCCATAAAATCCGCTTCACCCTCATTGTTTGCTTCTACAAAAACCCGATAGGTTCTGATTTCCTGAAAACGGACTTCAAATCCTTTGGCTTCTCTTTTTTGTCTCAATGCGTTTGCCAGTCGCAGAAGGTCACTATTTTTTTCGGTATTCATTTTACTTCCCTTTCCTTGTTGTACGGGTTGCGCATGCAACCCTTGGCTCCCGCCGAGGGTATGGGGTAGCAAGGTCTTAAGGGCAGTTTTTTGCAAAATTTTGGAGCGCACGCGTTCGCGAGGAATGGGGCGTTAGCCCCAGGGGAAAATTTTCAAAACAACTGGAAGCGGAGCGCCTTTACCCTTGACCGCGCGAGGGCTGAAAGCCCTTAGG
>CAZVSN010000143.1:0-1772 GCA_964629455.1 uncultured Micavibrio sp.
GCCCTTGAAGGGACATTCGTTTGGAATGATGCATCTTCGAGCTATAGCAATTGGGCGGGCGGAGAACCTAATGGTGGTGCAGGTGAAAATTGTACTGGTTTGTTCTATGGGGGCTCTGGCTCTCATGACGTTGATTGTGCTGCAAATGGGTTTGTTGAGGGTTATGTCTGTGAACAAGCTGCGGGGGCTTCGGGGAGCGTCGGCGCGATTGATGATTTAACCGATGGGATTGCCGATTACACGACCGATTATAATTTGTTTATGGGTGATCATGCGGGTGAAAGCATTGCTGTGGGTGGGCAGTATAATACGGGTGTTGGGATTAACGCTTTACCTGATTTGACCAATGGAGATAGTAATGTCGCGTTTGGACGCAATTCGCTTTATCAATTAACAACGGGTGGTCGTAATACTGCGATTGGCGAGGCGGCTGGATATGCTGTCAGTGGGAATTCGGATAATACATTTATTGGCCAACAGGCTGGATATTTGGCAACGGGCGGTGGTAACGTGGCGATTGGGCGTGCTGCATTGTATAGTTCTGGTGCGGGAACTGGCAACGTCGCGATTGGCGCGAATGCGCTGATATCCAATACGGCTGGGTCTGATAATGTTGCGATTGGTCAAGAAGCGTTGAATTCAAACAAAGCCAAATCAAAAAGTGTGGCGATTGGTTATCAATCTATGTATTACGCCGATGATACGACAACGGCGGGTGATGCGAATAATACGGCCGTTGGATATCAATCTTTGATGGGCTCCGCCACAGCATCCGCAAATACGGGCACAATGAATACTGCGATAGGATATCAAAGTATGATGGTTACTCGGGGGGCGGGTAATACGGGAATCGGGTCAGAGGCTTTTCTAAATCTGACGACGGGGGCGAATAATGTTGCCATCGGAACGCGTGCGGGTGCCGCATTAACAATTGGAGGATCGAGTGTGCTTATTGGGGCGTATGCTGCAGAAAATGTCACAAGTGGCAATACTTTTGCGTTAGGTTCGGAAAGTATGCGTTATATGGCTGGGCAGGGTAATGTTGCGATTGGAACATATTCTATGATGGGCAGTTCAACCGCTCCTTATAGTAGTAATAGCGGATACAATAATGTTGCCATCGGGTATTCCAGTTTGATGGCCTCTGGCGCATATCTTACTGGCTGGTCGAATGTTGCGATTGGTAATTATTCCCTGTCTACCAATGCTGCGGGAAGTGGCTCCACTGCCGCAGGGCATGAAGCCATGCGCTATGCCAATAGTTCGACAACAGGATTTACCGCCGCTAATACAGCGCTGGGATATCAAGCCCTGATGGGGTCTGCGACACCTGCATCGAATACAGGGACAGCCAATACGGCATTGGGATATCAAACATTGGTTGGGAATACTACTGGGTCTTCCAACGTTGCGATTGGTGGTGGTGATAATTCTACAACCTATGGTGCGATGTATGACAACACAACGGGCGGCAGCAATATCGCCATCGGAACATCAGCGTTAAAAACCAACGTGGCGGGAACTGGAAGTACTGCCGTTGGTTATGAAGCCATGAGATATGCGAATAGTACAGCAGTAGCAACAACAACTTATAATACTGCTCTTGGCTATCAGGCTTTGATGGGGTCAGCGACACCTGCGTCTAACACAGGAACATATAATACCGCCATCGGATATCAGGCGATGTCAGATGTGTCCACTAGCTCGAATAATATCGGGATCGGATATCAGGCTCTTCAAAACAATCAATCGGCAACGGGGAGAAATATTGC
>CAZVSN010000144.1:0-1768 GCA_964629455.1 uncultured Micavibrio sp.
CGTGAAGGCGGTCGTACCGTCGGCGCAGGCGTTGTTGCTTCGATCGTTGAATAATCTGTTCTGATTATTCTTTTAAGAATTCAAAAACCCCGCCAAAAGCGGGGTTTTTATTGTTTTTTTAAGAAAAATAGCAGAAGATTATGTGATGATGCTGGTATCTACTGATAAAACCGAAAATGAAGAAATTCGTAGGGTGATAGATGTGATCGCTGAAAATGGCGATGCGGCAAACATGGTGGTTTGTGGCATTCATACGGCATTTTTAAAAGAAAATCAGGATGCTTATGATGGATTTCTGGCTTTAATGACCCAGATTGATCCATCTCGCCCCCGTGAGAAAATTGTTGCGTGTAATTTAATGGAAACTTTTATTGATGCGGCGAAGGATTATACGCCCACCGCCCAAAAATGGGTGTCTGATGTTGTTGTCGCAACACAGAAAAGCCACCCTATTTTGTTTGATGAATCGTTGCAGAAAGCCGCAGATGAGTTGCTTCTTCGGCTCAAATGATTTGATTTAGCGTTTGTTCCATGGGGCGCGTTGTAGCATCATGGCCAGACCGCACCACCCTGTATATCCCGCAAAAGCCAGCATTCCGCCGAATATACCCGCCAGAATAAAAAAGCCGCTGGCGACAATAAAGCCCGCCAAGATTGAAAATAATATCAGACTTCCAACAATCATTTGGACTTGGCGAAAAATGGATATATCGCAAGACGGAGCATTTGAGGTTGATGATTGTGTTGTTCCAGATGTAACGACTGGCAATCCTGCTTTTTTCCAAGCATTTAAACCGCCTTCAAGGTTATAAATATCGTATTTTTCAGCAAGGGCGCTTTCAACCACCAGACACGCATTATTGCTGCGCACGCCGCCCAAGCATTGGAAGGCAATCTTGCTCCCTAATGGAAAGTCCAGATGTTCCATGTGGTTATGCAGGGTGGATAGCGGAAAAGACAGGGCTTGTCCGATATGCTCTGTACGAAATTCATCGGCCTCGCGAACATCAATCAGAATGGCGTCACGCGCATCCAGCAAAGATTTCAGGGCTGTGGCATTTATTGTTTTAATCATGATGTGTTGTGTCCTATTCAGGTTTGGGGCAGAAGCGATTATGGAGTACAAGAAAGATGCGTGCGGCATCTTTGTCGGTAATTCTGTAGGTTAATATGCGATGGGTGCGCGTAAAATCAACAATCCCCTCATCTTTTAGCTTTTTCAGGTGTTGAGATACCGATGATTGGGGGAGTCCTGACCCTGCGACCAGTTCTGATACGTTTTTCTCCCCTTCAACCAATAGGCAAAGTAGTCGAAGGCGATGTGGACTCGCCAAACTCTTTAAAAAATCAGCCGCATCATTGCTTGGTAAGATAAGGTCTTGCATTTTTTTGTCTTCATATTATATATTGTTAATATCAATTATAATGAATATGAAAGGATTGTCAAGATGACAAAGGATTATAAAGAGATTACCAAAGATATTTCCGCTTATATAGGAGAATTGCGCAAAATTGCCCCCGATGCTATGGCCGGATTTTCTGCTTTGGCAAAAGGAGCCACACAAGACGGTGTTCTGGATAAGAAAACCAAAGAATTTGTGGCTTTGGCTATTGGTGTTTCTTCCCGTTGTGATGGGTGTATCGGGTTTCATGTGAAGGCTCTTGTCGATTTGGGAGCAACCCGTGAAGAGATTGGTGAAGTTCTGGCGATGTGTGTTTATATGGGCGGCGGGCCAGTTTTGATGTATGCGGCGGATGCTCTTCGTGC
>CAZVSN010000145.1:0-1759 GCA_964629455.1 uncultured Micavibrio sp.
TAGTCCTGATTAAAGATACAAACTCATTTTTATCTCTGGAATCTGAAAAAGTAGGAAGTTCAACTCCCGCATCACGAAAGACGGAATCTTTTTGTAATAAAACAGATATATCGGAAGAAATACTGGAAATGGACAAAACTACTTAGGCTCTCTTTTGGGTGGAGCTGATGATCCTGTATACCCTGAGAACCCCATCATACCACGCAATTGCCCATAAGTTGGCCTTACCCAAGACATTGCATTTCTAACAGGATTCAGCATATCGAACTTATTTACAGCCAACATAACCTTAGAAATATTTTCGCCAGTAACAGCTACACTGAAATTATTTGCAATATCAATAAGGGCTTTTTTCGGGGAACTACCAAAGAAAGCAGATACAAGCGGTTTAAAATTTGACCATATGTTTCTCATCTCTTTATTCTACACAATTACCGCGCTCTAAATCAAGAAAAACAGAATTTCAATCAATCTGGGGGCGATGCGACTGTGGCGCAACAGGACGAGGCCTATAGCCAAAAAGGGACATCAAACCGTTCACGCGGCCTTTATACGGCTTGTTCCATTTGGCCAGAACCGCAAAAACCTTTTGGAAACCGACTTTCGAAGCCTCCATACCGTCAAAACTCTCGGCCGCATCACGCGCAATCAAATCGCGTCCAAAGGCCGATCGCAAAGAACGTTTAGGATGACGAACAGCCGCAAAAGCTGCACCAGCAAAGCTGCGCTTTCCACCTAATTTCCGATATAATTTATTTGGTTTTTTCATAGCTCTAATCTACCACAACCAGAACTATTTTTCAAATTTATGCCCCAGATTTCAAAACACATTTGAGAACAGGCTGTCTTGCCGCCCGAACCTCATCCACACGGCGGCGCGGCGATGATTTCGGATAATCATGGAATTTTTCGGTATCCCCCGCCGCGACATCCCCCGCAATCATTTTCATGACCGCAATGAATCTATCAATGGTTTCTTTACTTTCTGTTTCTGTCGGTTCAATCAACATCGACCCGTTCACCACCAACGGGAAATAAACCGTCATCGGGTGCATTCCATATTCAATCAATGTTTTGGCAATATCAATGGTGGTTACACCTGACTCTTTTTGAATTTTGTCTGTCAACAATGCTTCATGCATACAGGTTTTATTCCCGAATGGGGCATGATAATCCTGTTTCAATTGGGCCAGAATATAATTAGCATTCAAAACAGCATCAGACGACACTTGTTTTAATCCATCCGCACCATGTGACATCATATAGGCCAATGCCCGCACATGCATCCCGAACTGCCCTTGAAACCCTTTCAACCGCCCAAAAGATGTCGGACGATCTTCAATGGTGTCGAGTTTATATCCCGCATCCGTTTTTACAACGCACGGCACAGGCAAATAGGGTTTGAGGCTATCCACAACACAAATCGGGCCCGAACCAGGGCCGCCGCCGCCATGCGGGGTTGAAAATGTTTTATGCAGATTGATATGCATCACATCAACACCAAAATCCGCAGGGCGCACATTACCGACTAACGCATTAAAATTCGCACCGTCACAATAAAAATATCCGCCTGCGGCGTGGAGGAGTTTCGCGCACTCGGCAATCTCGCTTTCGAACAACCCGCATGTATTGGGGTTGGTCACCATCATACCCGCGACATCTGCGCCATCGCCTAATGCCTCTTTAAATGCATCAAGGGTCACGCATCCGTTTTCCTTGGTCGGAATAACACGGATTTCATATCCGCACATAGCCGCCG
>CAZVSN010000146.1:0-1753 GCA_964629455.1 uncultured Micavibrio sp.
TTATTGAATTGGGGTTTCCTGAAGAAAAATGTGTTGTCAGCTATATGGGCATTCCACTCAAACCACATACCGAACCAAAATATATTCGTGAACATAACTCTACCTCCCCATTTAGAATATTGGCTGTTGGTCGTTTGGTAAAAATGAAGGGGCATGAAAAATTGATTGCCGCCATTGCTGCCGTTCAACAGGCTGGATACAACGTCCAACTGGATATTGTTGGGAATGGCCCTTTGCGCGATGTCTTAGAAAAACAAGCTTCAGAATCTTTACAACATTATAAATTCTGGGGCGGGCAGCCCCATAACCAGATCATATCCCTCATGCGTCAGAGTGATATTTTATGCCATAGCAGTATTGAAATTGACAATGGCCAGACCGAAGCCTTCGGATTGGTTGTAACCGAAGCCCAATGGGCTGGACTTCCCGTTGTTGCATTCAAATCTGGTGGCGTTCCCGAAGCCCTTGATGATGGGAAAACAGGAATACTGTGCCCTGAGGGCGATATCATGGCAATGAAAAACGCTATTTGTAAATTAATTGACGACACTGAATTGCGCACAAAATTTTCTGCAGCCGCGCCTGATTTTATCAAACAAAAATTCGATAATTATATTCAAACTTCAAAAATTGAAGATATATACTCTGAAATACTTTTGGAAAAAAATACTAGAGGATGATCATGACAAAGGTAAATTTGATTATTGCAACATATAACAGCGAGAAAAGACTCTCTAAAACCTTATCTTCACTATATGACATGGCTCAATCATCACATTTATCAAATGAGGATTGGCGCATTATTCTTGCCAATAATAAAAGTACAGATAAAACGGCACAGATTGCAGAAACATTTGTTGGGAAACTGCCCATCACCATCATTGATGCAAACCGCCCTGGTAAATCCGCCGCAATGAATGATGCATTAAAATATATTGATGCTCCCTTGATTGCTTTTACCGATGATGATGTTGAAGTTTGCAAAAACTGGCTCCCCCTGCTTATACAAGCGGCAGATACACATCCTGACTATGATATGTTTTCTGGAAAGATTGTTGGGGTCTGGGAAAAAGAATTGGATGCCGATCTTCGGTCATGGATACCTGTCGGGTCAACCTATGCCCTGCATGAAACAGATATAGATGGCCCATGTGACCCCGGACTTTTATGGGGCCCCAATATGATGTTCCGCAAATCAATCTTTGATGCTGGACATCGTTTCAATGAATTAATTGGCCCAACGCCAGATGCATTCTATGCTATGGGGGAAGACAGTGAAATTGCGAAACGACTCTCTAGATCAGGTCATAAAAGTTATTTCTGCACATCTGCGATTGTCAATCATCATATCAAAGCCGAAACCGCAAATGAAAACTGGATTATTCGCCGCGCAGAAAGATTGGGATATGGGGTCTTTGCCGTGAATGTCGATAATTACCATAGACGAATGCCAAACTATGTTCCGATTGTTGTTGAATTATTCATCATGAAACTCCTGACCATTTGTATATTTCCTTTTACATCCTTCGTTTCCAATGGAAGGAAAAGATTTTGGTTAAAATGGTTGTATTATTTCCACAGAGGATTGTGGAAGGGATACAAAAAATACGCTCATTGAAAGGCTAAACCATGACTTCTGCTGACATTATCATTCTGTCATGGGACAGACTAGACGATACTATCGCCGCAATCACCAGCGCATTAGAACAGCAAAGCATTGAACTGCGTGTTATCGTTGTTGACCAAGGCAGCA
>CAZVSN010000147.1:0-1712 GCA_964629455.1 uncultured Micavibrio sp.
ACTCAGGAGGATCTGATAATCCATCTACTAATTCAGCCACCTCATCTCCAAATAATTTTCGCACTTCCTCAATTGTAGTATTAGTATCCTCAACAATATCATGAAGCCATGCTGAAACCTCTTCGACTTCTCCACCCCCGGATTCTTTTACAAGTCGTGCCACTTCAGCAATATGTATAATTTTGGATTCACGCGTATTATTCGGTCGAAACTGTCCAGCATGTCTTTCAATTGCTAGTTTCCTTGCTTTTTCAATATTTTCCATGAAATATTACCACAACCCTTACCTATATGACTGGACTAGTTTAGCTGACATTCTTTTGCAAATAAAGATGACTAACTGCCAATATAACACTATAAATTATGTAAGACTCTAATCTAGATTAAGATGACAGCTCATTAGTTTTATAAATTTTAAATCATGGAAAACCACAATATGGAGCTACGCATTCTAATTCAGAACTTATGCCAGTGCCTTCCCTTTCTTGGAGATGATGAACAAGGAATTAGCCACTATAGAGACTTCACTCCATCACTACCAATTGAGTTGTTTAGCTCCCTATCTCCTGACGTGTGCTTCTTTTCTGAAATTCTGATAAATGATAAAAATGAAATAACCCAGAATCTATCAGAACAATTAGGGCTTAAATATTTTGAAACTCATATTGTCGAAGATTGCTGGATAGAAAATCTTAAAGGATTAAAGTATGGGCTGTCATTCTTATCTAAATTTCCCATAGTATCATACGATATAGTAAAATTTCCCAACCCCAATCTTACGTACAAGCAGGCAGATGGATCATTATTCAAAACACATGATAAATACGCTCAATTAATCAAAATTAAACTGCCGAATGGCGTTGTGATAAGCTCTGTCAACCTTCACTCATTTCCCTTTCATAGATTTAATGAAAGTATTTCTTCTCCTAATCTAACGGAATGGAGACAGAACTTTGAACGAAGCTTAAATATAACTAATAAAAACTTTTTATTGGCCGGTGATTTTAATAATAAAAACTTCGGCATACAAGAACTACTGCCAAACTCATTTTCAGAAGGCCTTATATATAATGCCATAAATTTTCAGGAGGCCGCTTTTGAAGTTTCCTTTGTGAGACCTAATCAAATTGATGGAAAAACAATCAACGGACCAGAAAAGAAATACGCCTCCCCATCTAATCAAATTGATTATTTATTATTATCCCCTGATCTATCTGTGATAGAGAGGCGCGTAATCATAACGGAATCTGATCACCCCCTGCTCTTCTCCACGATAGAAACCAATTCATAACTTGGGATCACAAGAAGGGACTCCACCCTTATAGGAGGGAGGATTCTTGAAAGTAATCTCTGATAATGATTTAATTTGATCAGTAGAAACTCCTAACTTTTTAAGATATACCCACTCAACACCACCAGTCATTCCCAAACTGGGATCAAATCCAAGCTCTATTGAGGCAGAATACACATCTTCAATAGACAATGCCTCAACCTCAATATAAGGGAGCAATCCTGGCCAAGTATCAATAACAACTTCAAGCCCAGACACCCCCTGCTTTTTCCATGCCTCCCTAGTATTTTCCTGATACGCAGTAAGTTTAAACCCTTTTTGCTCCAACCAACCCACCCCTGAATCCCAATCTGATACAACGATCTCTTCCTCATGAATCTCAGATATTGATGGATTATTTGGGTTGTCATACCATTTAATT
>CAZVSN010000148.1:0-1686 GCA_964629455.1 uncultured Micavibrio sp.
ATGATAATAATCACATTTCCGCGTTCTTTTATGTGATTTTGGGCATTTTTATGGGCGTCGTTTGCGTGCATGGCTTTATTTTCCAGAGGTTTCCTAGATATCTCCTTCTATAATATCCTAAATTTATCCAAATGGTGAAAGTAAATAAATTTTCTTGTAGCATATGGAAAATCTTGTTAAAAGATGACATAAAAAACGAACATAGTCTAAAGGGCTTTCGCGATGTTAGAAAAAATTATAGGTGGTCATTTTTCAAAAGAAGTGAAAAATTTTTCAGCCAACAACCCTGTCGAAATACCTATTGCTGCGTGTGTGCTATGCACTGCTTTTTCTTTTGCAAGTTATCAGTATGAGCATCAAAAAGATGGTCAGATTCCTCTTGCGTTTTCTGAGATAAGCCAAACACAAAATAACTTTGAGAAACAAGGGCGGACAGTCCCACCTTTGACGATGTATTATTCCGTTACCAATGATGTCGTGATGAAGGTTTTTGAGGCTAACAATAATGCTTATAAATTGCGAGGTGGTGATGGAAGTAATCAAGATTTTGCAAATGAGTTGGAGATAACGGTTGATCCAGCATTAAGAATTCATCATCAAATACAAGAATATGCGCCCCATCTTTCTGAATACGCCAGTAATGCAAGGAAATCATTAGATAAAATTATTCAGGCCAATCAAGATTTGCCTCCGCTCATTCATGCTTTTGATGCTGCGTGGGATGAAAGTCATCGGGATATCTACAGGACGGAAACGTACACGGATCAGTCTTGCAGTGGAACTGGTAAGGATCGTCGTTGTTCAACTGTTCTCAAGACAAGACAGGTTTATGATCATACCGTTCATCGCTATGATTATGATGAGCAGCAGGGGCGTATTGCAAATGAACTCTTAATAAAATTCTTACATAAATATCCTGATCTTCATATCGCAGAAAGACTTGTTCCAGTGACCACAACAAATGCTGATAATGAGCAGGTAATGTGGAGAACAATTAAATACGCTAATGATGGAGGGGATGCCGTATCATCTCCTGATTACATTCGATTGGCCAATATTTGGAGAAATGGATCAAACTATCAAACATTGATGCCGATTATTGAAAGCAGCCATTCTGCGCTTGCTCGTAAATCTCCAGAATGGGCGAGTGCATTAGTAACATCTAGGAGTATGCGTTATTCGACATCATCGCGATATGATAGTGGCCCGACAGAATTCCAGATTGCTGAAGCTGCCCAGTCCTATGCTGCGGAAATTTCGGAATCGGTTAATACAATTACAAGCGGAATCAGTTATGCCGAAGCAAGCATTCCTTTGTTAGAGAAAAAAATTCGTACATATATAGCTGTGACACTGGATAATAGGGATGGAGATTCTGATAAGTTAAGAGATGAAATCATGGACGTTAGCCGTGAAGTTTATGCTCAAAATTTTAAAGAAGGATTTGATGCGCGTACCGCAAAGTGGGAACATGTTGTCTTATTTGGAATTCTTGGATTGGTTTTGGGTGGCGGTGCTGGCTTCGCTTATAATTCTTATCGTAATCGCAATAATCGAGAGTTTAAGTATTATTAGGCTTTGCGGGTTATTTTACCGTTAGAATCCCGATATTTATGGGGGTTAAAGGTGTAATGGCTTGATTTTCCGTGTTTTTTCAGACAAATTCAGGGCTTATCCCTAATTTAA
>CAZVSN010000149.1:0-1667 GCA_964629455.1 uncultured Micavibrio sp.
TAGTCCTGATTAAAGATACAAACTCATTTTTATCTCTGGAATCTGAAAAAGTAGGGAGTTCAACTCCCGCATCACGAAAGACAGAATCATGTTGCAATAAAAAATGAAGATCAGAGGGAATGGACGAAGAAAACAAAATTACTTTGGCTCTCTTTTAATATTGAGCAACGAGCAGGCGATTTCATAGGACCCGCGCAAACCTTTCAAGCCTTTTCCACCTGTAATCTCTTTAACAGCCGCCTGCACTTTATCAAGGTTACTACGAGATACCGTTGCTGAAAAACCATCTGCAACATCCATAGCCAGCTTATTGATATAGGTAAAAGCTCTTACCAATGCCGTTTCTTTGTTTTTCATCAAAAAAATCCTTAATCCAACTCTGGTCGATGATTGCTGGTCACAATTGGACGTGGTCTTCTATTCAACATCGAAAACAGCCCGCTTATTCTCGGCCCTTTATAAGATGAATTCCAAATCTTGAGAATAGCAAAAACTTTCTGGAATCCTATTTTAGAAGCTTCCATGCCCTCAAAACTCTCGGCCGCATCACGCGCAATCAAATCGCGTCCAAAGGCCGATCGCAAAGAACGTTTAGGATGACGAACAGCCGCAAAAGCTGCACCAGCAAAGCTGCGCTTTCCACCTAATTTCCGATATAATTTATTTGGTTTTTTCATAGCTCTAATCTACCACAACCAGAACTATTTTTCAAATTTATGCCCCAGATTTCAAAACACATTTGAGAACAGGCTGTCTTGCCGCCCGAACCTCATCCACACGGCGGCGCGGCGATGATTTCGGATAATCATGGAATTTTTCGGTATCCCCCGCCGCGACATCCCCCGCAATCATTTTCATGACCGCAATGAATCTATCAATGGTTTCTTTACTTTCTGTTTCTGTCGGTTCAATCAACATCGACCCGTTCACCACCAACGGGAAATAAACCGTCATCGGGTGCATTCCATATTCAATCAATGTTTTGGCAATATCAATGGTGGTTACACCTGACTCTTTTTGAATTTTGTCTGTCAACAATGCTTCATGCATACAGGTTTTATTCCCGAATGGGGCATGATAATCCTGTTTCAATTGGGCCAGAATATAATTAGCATTCAAAACAGCATCAGACGACACTTGTTTTAATCCATCCGCACCATGTGACATCATATAGGCCAATGCCCGCACATGCATCCCGAACTGCCCTTGAAACCCTTTCAACCGCCCAAAAGATGTCGGACGATCTTCAATGGTGTCGAGTTTATATCCCGCATCCGTTTTTACAACGCACGGCACAGGCAAATAGGGTTTGAGGCTATCCACAACACAAATCGGGCCCGAACCAGGGCCGCCGCCGCCATGCGGGGTTGAAAATGTTTTGTGCAAATTGATATGCATTACATCAACCCCAAAATCCGCAGGGCGCACATTACCGACTAACGCATTGAAATTCGCGCCGTCACAATAAAAATATCCGCCTGCGGCGTGGAGGAGTTTTGCACATGCGGCAATCTCGCTCTCGAACAACCCGCATGTATTGGGGTTGGTCACCATCATGCCCGCGACATCTGCGCCATCGCCTAATGCCTCTTTAAATGCATCAAGGGTCACACATCCGTTTTCCTTGGTCGGAATAACACGGATTTCATATCCGCACATAGCCGCCG
>CAZVSN010000150.1:0-1667 GCA_964629455.1 uncultured Micavibrio sp.
GGCAACCTGATGGTATAGTGCCGCTTTTAGAGCACTTCTTTAAAACCAGCAATGTAGAAATTACTTGTTTTGTTTTTTCTGGTTTTAAAAATGAAGATAATAATACTAAAAGAGTAAGATCAAAAATAATGACAGAATTCAATTCTCAAGGTTTTAGTATAGTTGATGAGCTTCAGTTTATGAACAAAGGTGAGATGTTACCTTCCCTTTATTCTGATTCAAGAATTGTTTCACCTATATCTCTGGCGTTTGGCTAGGCCTATTTGATCGTCATAGGAAATTTTGGAATTGAATTTCCATTTTTTATAGGACAACATTAAGATGCATCATGATTTCAAAAGACACTATTTCAAAAGACACTTTGGAAAAAATACCCCAAAAAGATGGACAAAATCTGGCTTATCAGCTCAGAACAGGTGCAAAACCCGCGCCGACACTTGTTTTTCTGGGGGGCTATCGTTCCGACATGGCGGGGACAAAGGCCACTTATTTGGATGAATGGGCCGCCGCGCAGGGGGTTGGATTATTGCGGTTTGACTATCGCGGGCACGGGGCATCGGATGGTGATTTTCGAAATCACTGTGTTGGCGACTGGCTGGATGATGCCTTGCTGGTGATTGATGGCTTGGTTAAGGGCGATATTATCCTGATCGGCTCATCTATGGGCGGGTGGATTGGGCTTCTGGTTGCAAAATTGCGCGCGGAACGGATTAAGGGATTTATCGGGATTGCCGCCGCCCCCGATTTTACCGATTGGGTTTGGCGGCATCATATGATTGCTGCGGAACGGGCTTTGTGTGAAATGCAGGGGTATATCAACACCCCTGACGGGGACACATTAACGTATAAAATTTTTGAAGATGGGGCGCAGCATTTGGTCTTTGATAAACCCTTGAACCTGCCGTTCCCAGTGACTTTGCTGCAGGGAAAGAAAGATGCTGAAGTCCCGTATCAGGTTGCACAAAAACTTGCATCCCATATCACCCCGAACCCCGCAAAGTTGGTGCTGGTGGATGACGGCGACCATCGTCTGTCCCGCCCACAGGATTTGGATCTGCTGGGACAGACGGTTCTGTCGTTTTATTGATTATTTTTTTCTTGGTGAAAATAAATCTGCAACTGCGCTAATCGCGTTATCAATGGCATCAAAAACTTTCTCAATGTCGCTTGCCGCTTTTTCTGTTCGGGTATTTTGTTCGGCTTTTGCTGCGTTCCCAAATTTCTTTTGGTTTTCTGAAGCTGCTTTTTCTCTCAGAATCTCATTTGTTGTTTTGTATTTTAACCCTGATTGTCTTGCGGTGTTAAATGCGGTTTTTGCATCGGGGGCAATGAATGTCATGTAATTCGTGACGCCAGAGGCAATATCGTGCAGGCGGTTGTTATTGATATCATTGTTAATGGCATCTGCGATGGCCGATTCAATAGCTTTTCTTGATTTGTCGTTTCCCGTTATTTCCATGACTTTGTACTGCTCAACACTATTTTTAGGCGGGTTGGGTGCAAAAACGGCATAGAGTTTGGATGGGTTGCCTGACATCTTTCTTTATTTCCTTTGTTAATGTGGGCGACATTATTAAAAATAAAGAAAGAAGTCAAATTTTGCGGTTATTAACCCACCCGCCACTTAGGCCCTTCGGCGGTGTCTTCAATCACGATGTTTTTGGCGG
>CAZVSN010000151.1:0-1656 GCA_964629455.1 uncultured Micavibrio sp.
TTTTATCTTCTGGGGTGTGCGGATTTATAGATTTTAATTAACTCTTCGGCGTTGACCTCTGTATAGCGTTGGGTTGTGCTGAGCGAGGCGTGTCCCAATAATTCCTGAATTTCCCGCAAATTTGCACCGTTTTCAAGGAGGTGCGTTGCAAAACTGTGGCGTAGGGCATGGGGTGTTGCCGTGTCGGGCAGATTAAGTTCAACGCGAATATCGCGCATGGATTTTTGGGCAACCCCCTGATGAAGGCGTTTGCCACGTTCCCCCAGAAAGACAGGGCGATCAGGGGTTTCTGTGAAGGGGCAGGCGGCGCGATAGGCCGATAGCATATCATCCACAATCGGTAATGTCGGAACCTGACGTTCTTTGCGCCCTTTACCCATGACGCGCAAGAATCCATCACGCGGGAGTTGGTTGATATCAAGTGAGAGGGCTTCGTTAATCCGCAACCCGCAAGCATAGAGCAGGGTAAAGAGTGCGCGGTCACGTAAGTGCACCCAATTATCTGTCTGGGTGTCAAAAACTAGGCGAAAAACCTGCGTGCGTTCCATCGGGCGAGGGAGTTTATGTGCCAGTTTTGGTGTGCGGACAGAACCGATGGCGGCGTTATGCATCAGCCCATTTTTATCGAGCCAGCGTAGAAAGTTTTTAACGCCAGAGAGGGATCGGGCTCGTGAAGATGCGGTTAACCCATCCATTGATTTTCGTGACAGCCATGATCTGAAATCAGCAAGGGTCACCGATGATAGTACCGATAGACCCACATCGCCATCATAATGGTCGCGCAAAAAGTTCAAGAATTGTCCAAGGTCGGATGTATAGGCGCGAAAGGTATGTGGTGACATATTCTTTTCAACCTTCAGCCATGTTTGCCAGTGCCGAATGGCATCACATAAATCTGGTGATGTTGCGGTTGTAATATCTGTTTCTATGTCGGAAGGGCGAGCCATGAGCGTATGCACCTTTCCACCACACCAGCCAAGAAGGAAACTTGTTCTGTTCCTTGCCCTGCTTGAAACATTTGCGGGTCGCGTGAACCGAAAGCCAATACCGCAGGCGGAGTTTTTTGTGATACGTCAACGCGCACCAGAACCTGTGATTTGACCAGATGCGCCCCTGCGCCATAAATGGGTTCAATTCCTGAAATATCTGATTGATGGAGAATGGCGCGGCCCGCCATCCATTTATCCAATGTCCCCATCGGGACAATCCGAATCCCTGGCAGGGTAACGTGCGGAATTTTATCGCCTTCGGATTCAATGACCAGTGATGTGATGTCAACGTTCAACAGGTTGGTCAGGTCAGAGGTAATCGATTCAATAAATTCTTCGAAGCTTTCGGATTCGAGCAAGCGTAATACAGCGCGATGGATGCGCGTTTGGTTGTTCATATTATGGCGGGCAGTTTCTACAATTTCTTTGGCGGTTTCAATTGCTTCGTCTTTATCTGCTTTTAGGCGTTCAATCATATAGGTTTGGAAATCGGCCACACCTTTCCCATTTTGTTGTTTGGGTGGAATGAGCAGGTCGCAGGCTTCTGGATTTTTCTTCAGAAAGTCCGGATTTTTTTTCAACCATTGGATAATGGTTTCGGCGTTTAATGTGGGCGCAGAGGAATTTTCAGTCACGGGGGAGTCCTGTTGAGGGCGATTGATCTTGT
>CAZVSN010000152.1:0-1652 GCA_964629455.1 uncultured Micavibrio sp.
CGTCAAACCGCAGTGTTGAGGTTCATATTCCATTGTTCGAGATGCTCCGCCATGGCGAATTGGAAAAGTTACAGCAGATGACTGGTTTATCCTTTGCTAAAAATACGCAGTAGGGGATTTTGCGTCTTTATCCGATATATCGCGGCAGATGCATAATTTCATGATGATGTTTATTCTGCCCGTATGTAGACTTCGGTATAGGGGCAGGCGTGGTCTTCTGTAGATAACTCCCACATAAAACTCGTTGGACTGTTCCCGTTTGTTCCAACAATTGAACTGCCGTAACAAAACCCTTTTTGGTTGCCATGGCTGGCCCAGTTCCATGTAAAAATTCGTTGGTGATTATTACCGGTGTCGCTGCCAGGGGTATTCATAGAATCGCGCGTTTTTCCTGTTGTATCCAAGAATGCAGCGCCCAGAATCGATGTCCGCACATCATGTTCTATATCATAATCAGCAGTTGGGAAATCCCATGTCCATGTTGTCTGGGTCAGGGGGCGCCAGAAAACTTCCTGATAATTTGTTCCTGTTGTATCTGCTGCACGATTTATTCTGATTTCAACACCAGTTAAATTAATGGATGCATTTGATATCAGGCTATTGATAATTGCATTTTTATAGGCTTTTGGGGTAAAGGCGGCAGATGTTCCAAGATTGGTTATAATTTCTGCGTTTGTGCCTTGACCATCTGCATCAAAATCCCAGTTGTTGCGCCCACGACCAACCAGAAACCATCGCGTTCCTGATATGTTGGTTACATATCCAGTAAAAGCTTCGTTGTTGGCTCGGGCGGGATAGTTTCCAGTAGAGAGGGTTGCGATTTGGGTCAGTTTTGTAATGACGTTATTTGTAACTGTATCTGTTTTTGCAATACCAGTTCCTGATGGCGCTGTTATCGTTACTGATAAGGTGAGTGTGCCAAGGGGTAGGGAGCTTAGGTCAATTGCAGTTACGTTTTGTGGGTTGGATGATATTGTTCCTGATCCTGTAACGCTTCCAGCACCGCCACTGCTTGTAATTGTATAATTGTATGTTGAGCCATTAGGGGCATTTGAAATAGAGAAGGCGCTGGCCTGAATATTGCTGCCATCAAGGGGGTCAGTTGTCCAATCGGTTGTATAAGATTGAACAAGAACGCCCGATGTATTGGGTGGGGCAAACGTTAGCGTTGCATCGTTTCCGTTTGTGTCTTTGATTGTTCCGCCGTTTAAATCAATTGGAGAAACAAGTGTAATCCCATCTCTGTCGAAATCACCAGCTTGTACAGGATAGGAAAAAGTTAATGCGGAGGTTCCTGTTCCGCCAGTATAATTGGCATAGGCTGTAACCCCGCCTATATTCAATTGAAGGCGAGGAGTTCCTGTAACGGTGACTGTTTCTGATAGATTGACAGTAAAGGGAATGGGAATGCCTGCATAGGCTTTAGAAATCAACATAAACAAGCTTAGGATAATGATGCACCCTGTGATCGCAAAAGCCCTTTTTATATTATGAAAACTAAACTTATCAATCATTCTTTATGAAGTACAAATAAACTCTGAGTTGGGATAAAAAAACCTATCATTGAAGGTGGGCTTGAGCAAGGTTAAAGGAATTATTTGACAAATCACCCAGAATCCTTATATTGCCGCCATTCCTGAGAAGTTCCCGAG
>CAZVSN010000153.1:0-1633 GCA_964629455.1 uncultured Micavibrio sp.
CGGATCATATCCTGAATATCATCCTCAGAAAATTCAAATCCACGCGCCAATTCTTCAATGACAATCTCGCGCACTAAATTTCCCAAATCTTCACCAGCCTCGCACCATAAATCCAGAATGGGGCGGCGATAAATGACTAACTTATCCTCACCGTTGGCAATTTTCTTTTGAACACCAGGGGAAATTTCTTTGGCAGAATGATAAAGGGCAAGAAGTTCATAGATACTGTCCAAATCCATATCTTGAACAGTGGCATCGTCTGGAAACTCTTCAATCTCTAAAACCAGCTCTTCACATTTTGATGACAATTCATCGGGCAATGTTTCAAGAACCTGACGCACCAACCCACCCAAATCGTCAGGTGTCGGTGGCGTAGAAAAATTCATTATGATTTCCTGTTTGGATACAGCTTTCGCGGTCATCACGTCGTCCTCCTTCTACATCTGCAATTTGAATGGCTTGATTCGTAGAATAGACCAAAACGACAGAAATTGCCAACCCCCACCCTAATCATGATACATTAGGCAAGGCAAAGACGTTTTTCATCCCAATCCAATGAGTTAAGTCCATCCATGGTAATTTTACAAGTTGCAAAAGGCTCGTTATCGGAAATAACAGAATCAATAGACGCTTTATTATTTTCTAAAAGCTTTGCCATTCCCTGAATATTCAAACCATGAGGTATCATAAAGACCTTTGGCAATACAACATCATTAAAAGATTGGCTCAAACCAGAGCGTGCCCGTTTTGCAATTCCACGAAAGTCTGAATCGTTGGTCAAAACGGCTTTGTATTTATTATCAACCGCAAATTTCCAAACATCATGCTCATCAGAATTTCTTTGGTAATATAAACCTTCTGCCAAAACAGATGTAGATTTTCCGAACAACCGAAACATTTCTGGTAACAATAAATAAGAAATATTTTCATCAATAATGAAATAAGGATCATCTGATAAATCTGGGTATGCCTTACCCAACTCATCTTCAAAAAAACGGACACGATAGGCTTCACACGCCAAAATATCTTTCTTCTCAACGCCCTTTAATCGATCACAAATCTCATCGTAATCAATACCCCTATCAACAAGATTAAGGATCTTTTCTACCCCAATCCCATTACGTCCAATGTACGGCCCATTTTCACAATGAACCACACGACCAAAACGTTCTTTCAAAACGGCATCATTTGTTTGAGCCATATTTTACTCCCTGTAGTTTTTATATAAATATGTATAACTGCTATTTGTATAACGCATATCAGCATCTATTTAGATAATCAAACATATTTATGGGAATAAAATGGATTTTTACACAAAAAAACAGGGGGCCACACCCCCTGCAAGCCCCCTGCTTAAAACTTAATAAAAACAACAGCCTAATCAACGATATTTTCTGCCGCAACTTTCGTTTGATCAACGGCAGATTTAACATCCTCAAGAGCCATGGCAATATGGCTTAAGCTGCCACTAACATCATTCATCGCTTGGGATGCGCTCTGCATATTTGACGACATATCGCGGGCAACGGCACTTTGCTCTTCTACCGCACCGGCAACGACAGTCACATAACTGCGCGCATTCTCAATCGATGCCGTTATCTGCTGCAATCCTGATGCAACAACACCAACAACA
>CAZVSN010000154.1:0-1631 GCA_964629455.1 uncultured Micavibrio sp.
ATGTCGACGCTTGCGTCGATGATGTCTGTTGCGCTGGAATTTGCCCAGAATTTTGCCCAGAACTTTGACTCTCAAACATTTCTCTATACCTTTGTTAAATGGAATAACTTTACACAAGGGTAATATAAGGCAATCCAGCCACAAATCAAAGGGCAATCGGAAAAATCGCACCCACTTTCATTCGCAATCGAAATATGTCATGATTCCAATATGATATTTGGCATGACGCTTCTCGAATTTATGGAATTTTTAAGCTACGTCGCAACCGTGGTCGGTATTCCCTTGGCTCTGATGACTTTTATTTATCAGGAAAAAAAAGAGCGCCAGAATGAACAAGAAGAAATCTATGATAAATTAATGGGGCACTATACCGAAATTCAGGAAAAATTATTTGAACACCCTGAACTTGATGTCCATGACCACCCCTTAGATGTTCCTGAAGACGCACGGCGGCAGCAAATATTGTATCAGATGGTCGTATCTTTGTTTGAGCGAAGCTACATTCTCCTCGCGAGCGAGTCCGACCCCGCCTATCAGCGTATGTGGAACTCATGGGAAGACTATATCCGCGAATGGATTACGCACCCCAATTTCCGCACAGCCCTTCCCCGCCTGATGGAAGGCGAAGACAAAGACTTCGTGGCCTACATGGCAAAACTCTCGAACCTCCCATTAAAGCCATAATGTTTATATAACAGATAAAGATTTCAGAAAAAAACAGACCCCAAACAAGATAAAAGCAACATTCATAATTTGATCGAATTTCTGGCCATCAATCTGGTCAAGGTATCTCTTTCCTAAATAAGACCCCAGAATAGACCCCACAATTCCACACATAACAAGCCCACCAATCTCAAATTCTGTCCTATCTGGAACCAGTTTCAAAACATCGCTCCTATCAACGACAACAACGTAAGCAACAAGCTTTGCGAATTGGAGTATAAAATTGCCAAAGGACTTTGTTCCAACAATCTCTTTGGGGGTCATAGAGGTTCGTTGGAACAAGATATTAATAATAATTCCTCCAGCACCAGTAATCCCTGAAAGCACCGAAGTAAATAAACTGCAAAAGAAAAAATAAGAATGGCGAACTGGGAATTTTAAAATTCTTGCACTAAACAAGCCATAGCCCCCACTTATGAACAGCACAACCGACAACACCATCTCTATAATATGGCCGTACTGCTCGCCGATTAATGAAGAAAAAATCTTAGCTCCAGCAAAAGCACCAATTAAAGTTCCCGCGACGAGCCACTTCGCGACTGAGAAATTAATAGATGGATAATATAGAAAGACCCTATACACCCCAGACACAGTACCAATCACACTTAACAAGATTGGAATAAGGGGCAGAGGAAGGAAAAAACTTCCTGCAATGATAAAAATTAACGCGGCCCCGCCCGCAGCAACAGAACCAAAGAACCACGCACAACACGCCAATAAACTGATTACAAAATAATCCAAAAACAATACTCCATTTATATTTTATCTTAACCATTGCATAAAAGTCTTAGCCCTTTTACTCTAGACAATATCACTATGCGTTCATTTTTTCTCCAAAATTACAAATTATAGTATGACCGATCAACTCTTCTGGATTCTTTTAGGCTTTGCTGCGGCCCTCGCGAGCA
>CAZVSN010000155.1:0-1591 GCA_964629455.1 uncultured Micavibrio sp.
TTGGATGATCCATTCGCACATTAACAGATTAGCGGATGAGCGGATGATCTGCTGAACAGGGCATAATGCCCGCCCCTGTGATAGAACGGCAGAGATGCAAGTGGTCGTAGGAAACACAATGACAATCACCTCGTGATGTCGCAACGCCAAAGGAAGGCAAATAAAAATGAAACACGGATTGAAACAACGTAAATTAAACCGCACTAGCTCGCACCGTCGCGCTTTGTTTGCCAACATGGCGAATGCGCTGATTAAACACGAGCAAATTATTACAACATTGCCAAAAGCAAAAGACTTGCGCCCTGTTGTTGAAAAACTGATTACCCTTGGTAAAAAAGGTGGTCTTGCGAACCGTCGTGCTGCGATTGCAGAACTTCGTGATGAAGCTATGGTTGCAAAACTCTTTTCAACACTTGCAGAACGTTATGCTGGTCGTCCTGGTGGATATGCTCGCGTATTGAAAGCTGGTTTCCGTTATGGTGATGCAGCTCCACTCGCTGTTATCGAATTGGTTGACCGTGATGTATCTGCACGCGGACAAGATTCTGGTCCAGATTTCTCTGCCGAAGAAGCTGTGGAAGCAGCAGGTCCAGCAGATGAAACAACTGTTCCAACCAAAGCCGTAAAAAAAGCCAATAAAAAAGCGGACGCATCTGAGGCAGCAGCCGAAGAAGCCCCTAAGAAAAAAGCGACCAAAAAGAAAGCCGATGCTGAATAAGCCCGATTTTCCCGCTAAAAATTCAAAACCCGCCCCGAAAGGCGGGTTTTATTTTCATAATTTTCAATTTCTTGCATTTTCGTGAAAAATGGTGTAGGGTACTGTCATATTAATAAAACATTAAGTTTTTAAAAAAAGAGGTGTGTCTATGTCTTCATCGGTTTTATCCAAGTTTGCTATTGTTGCGTCTTCTGCGGCCCTTTTGGCGGGATGTGCGGGTTCTCCCCTTGTTCGTTCGGAAAATACGTCTGTTTCAAATCGTCCAGAAAATTCTGGACCTAAAGAATATGGTTCTGAGGCTTGCCGTGTTGCTGCTGTAACTCCTGTTCCAGTTCAGGATATGAACAGAGGTGGGCGTTTTAATAATCGTCAATATTTTTCATTTATGCGTCTTTTTCGTGCAGATCCTCTTTTCCGCGAAAAAGTGTCTGTGACATCGGATAGTGGAATACCATATGCCTTGGTTTCTGATAAGACTGAAAGTAATTTGTTGACTATGGCTGGAATGGCTGGAGGTGCAGCAGTTACAACCCCTAGCCGATCAAACACTCGGGGCTGGGGTCGCACAAAAGATGCAGCAAAAACTGCTGTTGGGGCTGCTATCGGTGGTGCCATTGGTCGTATAGGCGATGATATGTTGAATATCAGAGTGCGTGAAAATTTTGATCGTTGCCGTTTGGATGTTGCGGAAGGTGCGTATGATACACCAGCACAACGTTCCCGATATTATAACGGGGATACGAATTACGATGTTAATGTTCAACCGCATCGCCGTTTGGGTAATTAATTTTTGAAATTTTATAAGAACCCCGTCTGAATGGCGGGGTTTTTTGTTGTCTGCATTTCCCCCTGAATTTTGAACAAAACCCTTTC
>CAZVSN010000156.1:0-1573 GCA_964629455.1 uncultured Micavibrio sp.
TTGAGCCGCAGTTGCCTGCATCTCGGTTGCCGCAGCCGCCAATGATTTGATGATATCAGCAGTTCTAATGTCAAAATCATCAGCAAGTTGATGTTGGGCTTTCTTGGCTTCACCCGCCAATTCTTTTTTCTCTAACTCTCCATAAAGAAGCTTCGCTTGCAATGCCTTAATCATGATAAATGTTGATTGCAGCTCATCATTTGATACTTCAACATCGGTTGTAAAATTTCCGCCCGCGATTGAGTTGAGGCAAGAATCAACATAATTTAAACGTGAACTCAATAATACTTTCAGTTTCCGTGATGTTAAAAATGCTATCAGCGCAGCAATTATAATTCCAGCGATAACAAGAATAGAGTCAATCATACTGCTGTGCTTGGCATTGATATATGCCTCTTCAGCTACATCTAATTGCAATTCAATAAGATCATCGTTGATTTGGCTAACATCTTTAAAGGCACCGTGTATATTTTTTATATGTGCTGACAAATCAATCAATGCACCTGTTTTTGCCAATTCAAGAGCAGGTTCAATTCCATCTTGTACAAATTTTTTATAAGATGCCGAAAATTTATCTGCTAAAATCTTTTCTTCAGGTGTCAGATAGGTTGCCATATAGGCTCCCCATACTTCATCAATCTTTTTCTTGTTTTCTTTGACGCTAGCAATAACTGCATCAGAATCTGTAACATTCCCACCCGCCAACAAAGAAAGGTTTACAAAATTATCGTAATCAAATCGGCTAATATCTGCCAATTGGCCTGCGGGTACCGTCCGATCTTCATAAACCGTCTTTAATGACTCACTGATATCACGAAGACTATATATGCCAAGACCACCCACGATTGTTATCAGCAAACACATTAGAGCGCCCATACCGATAACTTTTGATCCGAATTTTTCGTACCATCGATTCAGTCTTCCTTTGCGTGAATTGTCAACGACCATGCCATGTTCAATAGCAAGTGTTCCGGAAGTTCCATCGGTAAATTTTTTATAAATATCACCAACCGCCTTTGTAATCTTTGGGTCTGGTTTGTTCCGGATTGAAACGTAACCAGTCACCCGTCCATTCTCAATTACTGGCATTGCATTGGCGTGAACCCAGTAATGATCGCCGTTTTTTACACGATTTTTAACGTAGCCACTCCATGGCTTTCCTGCGGCCAAATCGCGCCATAAATCCTTGAAGGCTTCTGCAGGCATATCAGAGTGACGAATAAGATTGTGCGGCTGTCCAATCAATTCATTCCGCGTGAACCCAGAGATATCAACAAAATCCTGATTTACGAATTCAATACGACCTTTATCATCGGTTTTCGATACAATAATCGATCCATCAGCCATAAATACTTCGCGTTGTGTAACTGGTCCATTGTCGCGCATTTTTATATCTCTCCTACAGAGCATCAAAAAGGGTTTTAAAAGAATTCGGGATACACAGAAAAACAACGAAATGTTTATTTTAAAATGGTAACACAAATTATTAATAAAAGAAAAACAAGAATGGGAGCCGAAGCCCCCATTCCAATTATAGAAATAATAAAATTAGAACGCGCGTGACACGGTAAAT
>CAZVSN010000157.1:0-1571 GCA_964629455.1 uncultured Micavibrio sp.
ATGGCTTGATTTTCCGTGTTTTTTCAGACAAATTCAGGGCTTATCCCTAATTTAATTATATCACATTTAACGGAAATGACTATGACACAGAAATCTTCAGCAATTGCGACAGAAAATACGGCTCCTCAAGACGAGAATATTTTAAAAGCAGCCAAGTTGAAGAAGCTCGCAGCTTTTGAAGCTGCGGGTGGTCAGGCGTTCCCCCATAAATTTCATCGCACTGACCGCGCGGGTGATTTGCAGGAAAAATACGCTTCGCTTGAAAATGGAGTTGAAACCGAAGATCGCGTGACTATTGCAGGACGTATCATGGCGATGCGCAATAATGGCATGTTTATCGATTTGCATGATGCCAGTGGTAAGGTGCAAGTGTTCTGCCATAAAGATTCAACACCCGCAGATGTAATGGCGATGTTGGAATATTTCGATTTAGGCGATATCATTGGTGTATCGGGAACTGTTCGTCGTACCCCGCGTGGAGAATTATCGGTTCGTGCAACCCAATTGACGATGCTCACCAAATCATTTTTGCCATTGCCTGAAAAACATCACGGACTGACAGATATCGAAGCCCGTTATCGTCAACGCTATCTTGATTTAATTATGAATGATGACAGCAAGAATGTATTGCGGGCACGCACCAAAATTATTCGTTCCATCCGTGAATATATGAATAATATAGGGGCATTGGAAGTTGAAACGCCTTTGCTTCATGGCATTATGGGTGGGGCATCGGCAAAGCCGTTTATTACCCATCATAATGCATTGGATTCCAATTTCTTTTTGCGGATTGCCCCTGAACTGTATTTAAAACGCCTTGTGGTTGGTGGGTTTGCTGATGCTGTTTATGAAATTGGGCGTAACTTCCGCAATGAAGGTGTGTCGCCACGTCATAACCCTGAATTCACCATGATTGAATCCTATCATACCTATATGGATTATTATGATGTGATGACATTTATCGAAGATATGGTGCGTTATGTTGTGCACGCTGTACACGGGACAACCACCATTCAATATGGCGAACATATGTTGGATTTTGGGTCGCCATGGGCGCGTAAAACCATGGTTGGCATTGTGCAAGAGGAAACAGGTGTTGATTTCCTGACGATTACCGAGCCTGCTGCTGCGCGTGCCAAAGCCAAGGAATTGGGCATTCATGTTGATGCCAACGCAAATTGGGGGCAGGTGGTTGAGGCGATATTCGCTGAAAAAGGTGAACATAAACTTATTCAGCCCACCCATGTGATGGATCATCCGTTTGATATTTCCCCGTTGTCCAAATTGCACCGTGATAACCCATTATTGACCGAACGCTTTGAGAGCTACGCCAATGGATGGGAAATCTGTAATGCCTTTACCGAATTGAATGATCCGCGTGATCAATTGGCACGTTTCCAAGACCAAGTTGCTGCGCGTGAGGCTGGGGACGAAGAAGGCATGATGATGGATGAAGATTTCATTACGGCCCTTGAATATGGCCTGCCACCGACGGGTGGATGGGGTATGGGTATTGACCGTATGGTCATGCTTTTAACCAATTCCACGAATATTCGGGATGTTATTGCATT
>CAZVSN010000158.1:0-1567 GCA_964629455.1 uncultured Micavibrio sp.
GTCGACGCTCTCGATTATCCAAAAAGCATTTGAAGATGCAGGGATAGAGTTTTTGCCGAATGATGGTTTGAGAAAGAAAAGCGGACAAATTAATTTCTTTCGTGGAGAAGATGGTTTCTCTGATTTTTATGATGACATTTATCAGACGGCTCTTTCTCTGCAGGGAGAGGCAACATTTTTGGTTAATAATGTTGATGAAACTATATTCATGAAATGGGGGAAGGATATTTTCCAACCTCATAGCGAGAGAATGAAGAAATTAGAAGGGATTACTTATAAAATCCTTGTTCAAGAAGGTGATACAAATTTTGCAGCATCTTCTTATGCGGAATATAAATGGCTACCGAAAGAATTTTTCTCGACAGTTCCATTTTATGTGTATGGCAATAAATTGGCGATCATTTTGTTTGAGGTTGAGCCAACGGTTCTTGTCTTTGAATATTCCTTGGTATCCGAAGCATATCGCAAACAATTTGAAGCCATGTGGGAAATTTCTCAGGCTCCAAAATCAAAAAAATAGTGTGAATAGAGAATGAGTGCTGTTTTACAAAGAAAAGAAGACAAAAAGGTGCAAGCTGACCCTCAGTTGTTGCAGCGCCTTTGCGATCTTTTTTATCATACGCACTGGGGGAATATGGGGCCAGATTTGTATGTGAACGGTGGAGCAAAACGTTTTGAAAATGTTTTGACCGCATCTTATACGCCTTATGCTGGTGAAACGAAATTGCTTGCAGATAATGCTTTGAAAATATCTGACTGGGCTCAAAATATGGAGACGGCAGTTGTTGTTGGCCCGGGCCCTGAACTTTCTGTTCGGTCAAAAGAAATTCCTATTTTGAAAATGTTGCCAGATTTGAAGCGTGTTATCTCGATTGAGTTGTCACCTGTTTTTAATAAGCAGAGCGCAATGGCTCTTCAAAAAGAGCTTCCTCATGTTGACGTTCATTCTTTCGAGATTGATTTTAGAGATGCTGATTTATCTGCTATTGAAAATAGCAAACCTGCATTGGTTATTAGCACGGGTAGCTTTACCAATTTCGAAGATTGTCCAACCGAGAGTTTTCCATTTGCACAAGTTAATGGTCACATCAAGAAATTGGGTGAATTAGCTGGCAAAGGTGGAAAAATTCTGTGGGGGTATGACTCTACACTGAATGAAGTTCAGTATAACAATCCTTTGGTTTCTGATTTTCTGAATTATCCTCTTGAGAAAGCCTCTGCAATGGAGGGGGTTACTCTTGATGCGAAAGGCTTCCGTCATGAAACGCGTGCCAATAGTGGATCTTCTGTGCTTTCTCATGATTGGATAGCAACCCGCCCGCAGGATATTGTTATCGGGACACATGTTTTTGCGGTTGATAAGGGTGATAGATTTCCAATGTTGATATCTGTTAAGCCATCTCCAGAGAGATTGGTGCGTGCTGTTAAGGCATTGGGCGTTACAACTGCGTTTATTGAACTTGATAAAAGTGGCGCGGTTATCCAAGGATTTGATTGTAACTACACGCCTTCTTAAAACAATTCCATCAACATACATCGTGCGGCGCCACCACCATAGGTTTGGATG
>CAZVSN010000159.1:0-1547 GCA_964629455.1 uncultured Micavibrio sp.
TCAGCCATTCTCTCTTAAATAATTCAAAAGCCAGATAGAAATATCTGGCTTTTTTATTGACATATTTCATTGAGCGCCCCATATTATCCTCAACACAAAAATGGAGTGTGAAATGACAAAAATTCACCATGTAGTTGGTGTACTGCTTGTAAATTTCAGTCTAGCGGCAGCATGCATTATGAATGGGATTGATCAAAACATGGTTAGGACCACTGGTCATCATGCAGAAAATGTCCCCAAAACATTGCAAGCATCCGAAGACAATTACAAACCAGAACCAGAAGAACCGAGCCCTAATTAACAAAAATAAAGACAAAGCCGGATATCAGTATCTGGCTTTTTTGTTGGGGCAAGTTTTGCTATCCTCTTTCAATGATACAAAACATCGCATTTCCTCTCGCCACACGCCTTGCCGATGAAGCGGGCCACATTGCCCGCAAATATTTCGGAACACCGATGAATATTATCAGTAAGGGGGATGAAACCCCCGTCACCATTGCCGACCGCAGCATTGAACAAAAATTACGCGATATCATTGCTAAGGAGCGCCCCGATGACGGCATATTGGGTGAAGAGTTCGGCGCTGTAGAGAGTAAAAGCGGATATACATGGGTCATTGACCCGATTGATGGCACAAAATCATTCACCATTGGTCGCCCCACATTCGGCACATTAATCGGGCTATGTTATAAGGACAAACCGATACTCGGGATTATTGACCAGCCAATCTTAAACCATCGGTGGGTTGGGCAAGCAGGACAGAAAACAACATTTAACGGCAAGTCCGTTTCATGTCGCCCCTGCCCCACACCCAAAGACGCGATATTCGGCACAGGGTCAGCCACGCAGATTTCCCACAATGACCCAGATAGATTTAACCGTATTGAATCCGCCACGCGGTACACAGTCTTCCAAGGTGATTGTTATTTTTACGGGCTGATGGCAAATGGATTTATTGATGTGATTGTCGAGGATTGTCTGGGCATTTATGATTTTATCGCTCTTGTCCCTATCATTGAGGGGGCTGGCGGCATTATCACCGATTGGACTGGACACCCCAAAACAATCCATGGCGATTCAACCATAATCGCCGCAGGGTCAAAAAATATTCATGGAGATATCCTGAAACTTATTTAATTTACAATAGGCTCCAGAACGGCAAATGGTTTGGTTGCGCCAGATCTGCTGAGTGTTAACAGCACAGGGTCACGGCTTTTTTCCATGATGCCCCGAATGACTTTCAAGCTTGCTTGGGTTGCGAACAAAATCTGATGGTCTGAATAAGTTGCATCAGCATCAATCTTTCTTACAACCGCGACAGGTTTTTTACCTTCCGTCAGCGTAAACTCTTTCTGGCCCTGCATGATTTGCTGAGCATATCCCGCATCACGCGCACCTTCAAAGAACTCCTTTAAAGTAAGCACCCCAGCGCGTATATCAATTTTACCACCATGATGTGTTGGCATTTATTTACCCTCTCTATTTTAAACTAGCACTACGCACATTTTTGTTATTTAAAGATTCACATTCTTTTTGAATTTCTTCTG
>CAZVSN010000160.1:0-1540 GCA_964629455.1 uncultured Micavibrio sp.
ACATATTTGAAATTATCAACGTAATTGCGCGGATTGACGATGCGTTCCTGCGCAGGTTGAACCGTGTAATCCCACCCTTTTTTCTTGGCGTAAATAATAGCCTCTTCCAAGGTTGGGAAATTCAGGCGCACCTGATTCAGAGAGTCACCAGAACTCGTCCAACCCATCAGAACTTCAGGCTGACGCGCGGTTTTCAATTCATATTCCATCACCCAATCTTGGGCTTTGGCACGGCCAGATTGCATGGCAGATTTGGAAGGGCGATAAATTCTGACGTCCATGGACTAATCCTCTCAAAAATCGAGGATAACCTAGCCGAATTAGCAAAGAATTAAAAGGGGGATTACCACTTAAACAGTCTTTTTGCCACAAATCCCAGAACCGCCCCCATCACGACATAGGGCAGGAAATTAAGGATATAGGCCTCTCCCACGTTATCTTTGGGGCAAACAAGGCGCATCCCTATCCATCCAAATTCCGTGACGGCAATCAGGGCATTGGTGGCAAGCCAGCATGGCATGACGGTTGCCCCACCCTTTTTAATCAACAAAATGACCGCCAGAGCTGGCAAAGTTGTATGTAAAACCGTGTTCATCCAACAATGGGTCAGCCAATTTTCACGGAAATCGCCCAGACCTTCAAAAAAAGTGCGATCAACAACCCAAACAAATTGAACCGCCAATAGCGTCAGGGGAACCGCCAGAAATTTTTTGTATTTCTCGCAATCGGGGATGCTCAACCAAAAGGTCATGAGCGATGCAGATAATGCGATTGAAAACGCCAACGCCAATTCAAAAACAAAATCTTTGCGTGCCATACTTTCGATGATATTTTCGCGAAAGCCGATCGTCATGGCAACAGCAGATGTGTAACATATAACCAATAATATCCACAGCAGACTGCGACGTGTCGGGTTACAACACTTGACTGGTTTTAAATTAGAACACAATTTTTCAATTGTTTTGTCGATGTCTTCAGTGGTCATGATTTAGCCTTACTATTATAATCTCTCTCTAATTTTTTGCAGTGCGCGATGCGCGGAAACTTTGACCGCAGATACAGACATTCCTGTTTTCTGCGATACTTCCTCGGCGCTGTACCCTTTTATCTTCATTAATTCGACAACCTTCTTTTGTTGGTTGGACAGGCTATCGAATGCGGCCTCTATATCTTTTGACGTTCCATCTGGACTACTTGTAATGAAATAGTCTGGTGTATCGGGGTCATCAAGGGATGTTTTGACATTATCGCGTTGGGCGTAATGTTGGCGCAGAAAATCTGTTTTGCGAAAATTGATAATCGATTGCACCCACGGCATAAACGGGCGTTTCTTATCATATGTGTGCAATGCCTTATGAACAGAAATCAAAACTTCCTGCACAACATCATCTGCCATTTGGGGATTGGGCAATCCCTTTACAACACTACGGCGGATAACAGGCACCAATTCAGACAATAATGCACGATACGCCGCAGCGTCACCGCCCTGCGCTTTTGTCGCCATTTCCGTCCAATGATTGTTGATATCGCCGTCGTTCAT
>CAZVSN010000161.1:0-1480 GCA_964629455.1 uncultured Micavibrio sp.
ACGATTTGATGGAGAAAATAGTGTCGCTCTGTAAGCGCCGAGGTTTTGTGTTTCCTTCCTCGGAAATTTACGGGGGATTTGCTGCTGTCTATGACTTTGGTCCATATGGTGTGGAGCTCGCCAAGAATATCCGCGAGGCCTGGTGGCAGGCGATGGTGCGCGATCATGAAAACATCGTCGGACTCGACAGCGCGATATTTATGCACCCAAAAGTATGGGAAGCCTCTGGTCACGTGGGGGGATTTTCCGATCCACTGGCAGAGTGTAAAGAGTGCCATTCTCGGGTACGCGTTGATCATCTTCTTGAAGAGATTGGTGTCTTCGCTGATGAAAAGATGACCGAGGCTGAAATAAATCAGTTGTTTACCGATAACAAAGCCAAGGTAAAGTGTCCCAAGTGTGGCAAGCAAAACTTTAGTGAAGCCAAAAGTTTTAACCTACTGGTACAATCCAACCTCGGCAACTTCACAGGTGACCTGCCTACCGGACAGGCAGGTTGGACACAGAATCCTACCTATCTCCGGGGTGAGACCTGTCAGGGGATTTATGTTAATTTCAAGAACGTGCTTGATTCATCTCGAGTCAAAGTACCATTTGGAATTGCTCAGATTGGTAAAGCCTTTCGTAATGAAATCACCGCTCGCCAGTTTATCTTCCGCAAGCGCGAATTCGAGCAAATGGAAATGCAGTATTTTGTCCGGCCAGAAGAAGCAGCGACGGCGTATGAAGAGTGGCGTGCCAAGCGTTTCCAGTACTATATCGACCTCGGCATTAAGCCCGAGAATCTTCGTTGGCACCAGCATGAGAACTTGGTGTTCTATGCCAAGGCTGCCTGGGATATCGAGTATAACTTCCCGTTTGGTTTCAAGGAGCTTGAGGGAGTCCACAATCGGAGCGATTACGATCTGACCCAACACAGCAAGTTTTCTGGAGAGGATTTGTCCTATCGTGACCCACAGACCAATGAGAAGTTCACTCCATGGATCGTCGAGACATCTGTCGGACTAGACCGGACTTTTTTGGCTGTGCTCACGGATGCCTATACTGAAGAACCCGTCCAAACGACTGCATCGAATGAGCCGGGCGAGGAAGTTGGTGACCAAGAAATACGAGTGGTACTGAAATTTCCGAAGAAGCTGGCCCCGGTGCAGGTCGCTGTGTTTCCACTCATGAAGAACAAGCCGGAACTGGTAGAGAAGGCACGAGAGATATTTGCGACGCTCAAGAAGGACTTCCGCTGTGAGTTCGATGACAATGGCAACGTCGGCAAACGCTATCGTCGCCAGGATGAGATCGGTACCCCGTACTGTGTGACCGTCGACTTCGATACTCTCACCGATGGCGCCGTCACCGTCCGCGACCGCGACACTATGAAGCAGGAGCGAGTGAAGATTGAAGAACTTCATAAGTATCTTTCGTAAGCCCCTCCAAGATTCTAGATTCAAGATTCTAAATTCTATCCACATGAAATACCAGAAAC
>CAZVSN010000162.1:0-1468 GCA_964629455.1 uncultured Micavibrio sp.
TCAAACCCCAGCGCGATGGATAGGATGGTAAAACATCCGATATAGAACAGGTAAAAAACAGCCGCATCTTTGCCTGTGCGACGTTTGGAAAAATCAAATAAATCTCTCAGCATGGTGCGTTTCCTTCTCTGTCCATCGTTCTACGGGATTCGAGCCAAAAAACGCAAGAAAAAAGAAGCCATGATTTCTCATGGCTTCTCAACTATTAAGTATCGGGTACTAAACTATGACTTGCTACCATGCAAGGTGGTGAGCAGTGCCACAGGCACCATTCCCAACAACAAGCTAGTGGTAAATGCCAGATAAACGGCAATCCCGACCAACAGGATAGAGAATAAATCGCTGGTCAATTTCCGTCCGGTTAAAATCAGGCTTGATAATAATAAAACAAAGCCGGTTCCGATAAGGGTATATGTATGACCACCATCAAAGAAACTTCCGACTTTTTCAACAACGCCTATGCTGCCAAGCACATATCCTAAAACAGTCGAAAAACCGACCATCAGAATAACGCCCGTAATATAGAACCAAACAGCATCAGTGGTAGAATGGGTTTTAGAGACATCTAACGATTTTAAAAATGAAAACATGACAACCTCCTGTGTTCGTCGTTTTTCGTTTCCCGCTATAGTCTAAAGTGTCGGAAGGATATTGAACCCTTAATCCACCAGTTCTGTATCCCAATAGAGGAAGTCCGACCAACTTTCATGTAATTCGTTGTGTGGATACTTCCGTCCCCGTTCCTGAAGTTCAAATATCGATGGCTCCCTCGGCTGCGAAAGAGGATACATCTTGCACTCTTTTGGCAAGAGATTCCCTTTTTTAGAGTTACAGCATTGGCAAGCCGTGACGATATTCGTCCAGGCTGTACGTCCCCCACGCGATCGCGGAATCACATGGTCAAACGTCAACTCGTCTGTCTTGTGACGGGTGCCGCAATACTGGCACTCCCACCCGTCACGCAAGAAAACATTATATCTGGTAAAAGCGGGCGTGCGCTTTGTCGGCACATATTCTTTCAAAACCAGAACCGCAGGCAATTTCATTTCCAATCCGGGCGACCGTACAACACGCGCATATTCGGAAATAACAACGACCGATTCACGAAAAATGGCCTTAACAGCTTCCTGCCAAGACCATAGGGAAAGAGGATAATAACTCAAAGGACGGTAATCGGCATTTAAGACCAGAGCCGGACACCTATCGAGAGGGGTCATAATATCGGCAGATGGCGTGAACATTTCCACAACAGTCTCCTTTTGTCGGTGTTACAACTGCTGAACCCACTTACTCTTGTGATTCGGCGGTTTTTCTCACCTAATTTTATTATAACCGATACGATACGACCAGTGTAGAAATTCATTAAAAAATCGTTGCTGCCACGCAAGATATTATGACATTATGTTACGTTTTCGCGCCATAAAGAAACTTAATTATAAAGCTTTCCAAAAACTTTCAAAAAATCGCA
>CAZVSN010000163.1:0-1467 GCA_964629455.1 uncultured Micavibrio sp.
TTGTATTATCTCTTTCCTCGGCCTCAATCAACAAACCATCTAAATCAAAATCTTTGAGAATAGGGCGGATGAATCGAGATTCCGCCCTTTTTGTTGCCTGATCAAAAACCACAGATCTGCCATTTTTTCTGTTGGCATATAGATTGGCGATCCATTGAAGCGCTTTGGATTCATTACATTGAGCAGGGATATATTTATTAAGGGGCAAACCCTGCACCTCATGAAAAGGAATGGATAATTCTTGCATAAACCTGCGATAGGAAAGTGGGGTTTTTATGTTGGGAATGACGGCAAAAACAGATTGATGATTGCGATGTAATTCTGCGGTCAAGCTTTCTTTGAAAACAAAATCTTCTTTATAGAAGCCTCGTCCCGTTATATGAGCCTCGCCCGTTTGAATCAAAACAATGTTTGCTTTTGTGCGGGCTGCTAATTCTTGCGACATCTCTGCCATATGCATATTGCGGATATGCATTCCCCCCCTATCAACCGGACTATATTTTTGATGGATATTATAATTGGCCCGCTCTGCCGCCTTTATATTAAATTCGGTCATCATATCAAGATGTACGCCACTCAATCCCAAGTGAGTTTTAGAATCTATAAAAATGGCAGGAATATTATTTTGGTGTAAATAGAGATTCAATGCCTTGTTTGTTAAAGGACAGTTTCCAATATGAGCGGAAAAAAAATGACTTGGCATCTCTAACCCAAAAGCAAGGTTCCACACACCTGATTTTTTTAATAAATGCGCGACCATAAGGTGATGCAATTGATGACTGGCTCGATTGTGATATTCGCCCAATAAAGCAAATAAAGGCTTATCTCCTTTACCATCTGCATCCAAGCGCAGTCGCTCTTCCAATATTTCTTTGGTTGATTTCGCAGCGTTCCGCAAAATCAGAGCGGAATCAGGGTTCATATTCGCTGGGGATGTTCTTGGAAAAACATACTGCGTAAATTCCTCTACGCTATTCCATTCTGCACCCGATAATTGACTCATGACGTGACCTTGCCTTTTCGGCGACAGCTTAACAAAGCTGTTTTCATTATGTCAATGTAATATCACTTGGTGTTTTGTGATTTTATTCCCAATATAAAATCAATCAGATAAGAAATGAAAAAAACCCCGCCTAGAGGATTGCTCTTACGGGGTTTCTTAATTCAAAAGGCCTGACTCGCAAGACAGGCCGTTTAATAACTATGCTGTTACAGCTACAACTGGAGCAGCAGCAGCTTTTTTCGCTGCTGGTTTTTTAGCCGCAGTTTTTTTCGCAGCAGGCTTTTTAGCCGCTACTTTTTTCACTGTGGTTTTTTTCGCAGCAGGTTTTTTAGCGGCTGGCTTCTTAGCAACAGCTTTTTTCACTGCTGGCTTTTTAGCTACTGCTTTTTTTACTGCTGGTTTTTTAGCTGCTGGCTTCTTAGCAACAGCTTTTTTCACTGCTGGCTTTTTAGCTACTGCTTTTT
>CAZVSN010000164.1:0-1455 GCA_964629455.1 uncultured Micavibrio sp.
TCAAAAAGGTTTTCATACGTTCATGAAAACATAAAATTACATTGCTTTGCAATATTATTTTTCAAGAATAAACAAATTCTTGTGAGTGGATTGAGGGGGTTGAGGCCTGTGTCCCTTTGTTTTCAATGGGCATCGGGGGAATAATATTTTCAATTCCGATAACGTGTGGTGTTGAAGATTGCGGTAGAAAATAATGGGTGACGCCCAATTTATCTTTTGCCCAATTGATAAGTGCCAGTTGCATATCCTGTTGACAGATAGGATCTCTAAACGGTGTATACACATAAGAACCGATAATACGAAGGGCATTAAAATCCTGCCCATATTCTTTATGTCCCGCAATAAAGCCAACCATTTGACCGTTATGACGTGCAATGAGGGTGGCGTTAGCGGCGGTGTTAAAAGTCAAACTTACGAAAGGCGTTCCCTGTGTCATCGCCTGTAGATTTGGAATGTCGTAAGGGCGAATAGGTTCATAAGTCAGATGATGAGTCATGGATATGCTTTTTCCCTGTTTTCCTGCATATTTTTGCAGCTTACGAATCATATGATATCGCAAACAAAGGCTTTGTCGTTATGCAGCGCAATATTCTTTGCAAAAGACGGTGGATTTCGATATAAACCGCCCTATCATGACAACAGACGCAAAAAAATTAACTGTGCCGAAAATCGGCGTTGTATCCCTTGGATGCCCAAAAGCATTGGTCGATTCAGAACGGATTATGACCCAGTTGCGATCCGAAGGGTATCAATTCACCGGTACGCATGAAGATGCAAATGTCGTGATTGTGAACACTTGCGGATTTTTGGATTCCGCCAAAGAAGAATCGCTCGCAGCTATTGGTCAGGCGATGAAAGAAAATGGTCGCGTGATTGTGACGGGATGCATGGGTGCAGAACCAGAACAAATCACCGCGAAATATCCGAACATTATGGCGGTCACAGGGCCCCACCAATATGAAGATGTGGTCGGTGCGGTTCATGCCGCAGCCCCTCCCGTTGCCGACCCATTTATGGATTTGATCCCAGAAGGCGGATTAAAATTAACACCACGTCATTATGCGTATTTGAAAATTTCTGAAGGGTGCAACAACCGTTGCACATTTTGCATTATTCCGAAACTGCGTGGCGATTTGGTATCACGCCCCATTCATCATGTGATGTTTGAAGCCGAGAAATTGGTGAATGCAGGCGTCAAAGAATTATTGATTATATCGCAAGATACATCGGCCTATGGCATTGATACCAAATATGCTGAGTACCCTTGGAAAGGCGCGAAACGCAAGACAAAATTCCTTGATTTGTGTGAAGCTTTGGGTGAGTTGGGTGTATGGGTTCGCCTGCATTACGTCTACCCTTATCCGCATGTGGATGAAGCAATACCATTAATGGCGGCTGGCAAAATTCTGCCCTATCTGGATATTCCGTTCCAGCACGCAAGCCCAAAAGTTTTAA
>CAZVSN010000165.1:0-1436 GCA_964629455.1 uncultured Micavibrio sp.
CCCCGCGCCAAATTTGACCCAAGGGAAAATTTTGTAATTGGCAAGGCTGCAATTGCTGTTGCCGAAGTTGCCGGAGCGCCCCCGTTTTTAGAAAGGGCCGAGGATGCATTTTTATAAGTCCCAGACATAGTTGTTTGGGTTCCCGCAGGTGCTGTACCCACGTTCATGGTAAATAATGTTGACCCGCTTTGTTTCCATTCTTCTAGAATGGTATTTGATGGAAAAAGCGTATAGGCAATAAAGTTAGATAGAGTATTGTCGCCAAATAAAGCTATCTGCGGATAGACAGTTGTGGTTCCTGTGGGAATGAATTTTGCTGAGAGGTTTCCTTCAACATTATTAAACCAACTTCCTGTTGGCATGGATAGATAATCGCTGGAACGAGCGACGGCTGATGTCGTTGTTGGGATATACGAGGTCGGGAAGGTGCCTGTTTCGAGTTGAGCACCCCAGACATAGATGCCTGATGTTCCGTCACCTGTGTAATCGCCACCGTTAGGCAAACCAATGCTGACTATGAACTTAAAAGGCCCTGTGGATGTTGGGGTTGCGGTAATATAGCATCTGTACCATCCATTCCCGACATCTTTTACCGTGATTATGCCCGAGCTTGCTGTTCCTGTATTCAAGTTAATAAGAGCAGAGGCCCCATAATACGCACCTTCTGTTACAAAAGTTTCATCAAACCAGACAGTTGCAGTTGTGAATTCAGCTTTTTTAAGAAAAACAGAGAATGTATATTTTGTTCCTGCGGTCACATTAATTGTTTCGTAGACACCTTTGCGACCTGTGTTGCCATTATTTCCAATCAGCTTGTCTGCAGTGAGGGTTCCATCTGGGGCAGTTGTTAGATTGGCAGTGATAGTTGATCCACTTTTAAACCACGATGCGTTATCTAATACACTGCTGCGGAGAAATAAGTTTGTCCGACCTTCCTCGATTAACAGGCCTCTTGCGGCATGGGTGACGGGGTCATAGTCAAAGCGGGGTGCGCCTGATGCGGCGGTCTGCATAACGCCCGATGAATCAAAATAGGTTGCTGTGGACGGGCGAGAGAATGTTGCGCCAGCAGCCGTCAGGAAAGAAGGAAAGGTTCCGTAAGCTGTCCCATTCAGCGTATAATGGTTGGTTGTAAAATCCATTGAGAGGGATGGGTAGTTGATTTTGACATTCGATGTGTTTGGAACAGTGAAGCTTAGGCCTAAATCGTTTCCACCCATATCTTTGAGGGTGCCGCCATTTAAATCAATGGGTGAGGTGAGGGTGACACCATCAAGGTCAACATCACCCGCAACCATATCGTAATTAAATGTCAGCGCAGAGGTTCCTGTGCCCGATGCATAGGTTGCGTATCGTGTGACACCACCGACAGTCACCGCGATGCGCGGTGTGCCCGTGACATTCACGACCTCGGACATATTCACCGTAAACGGAAC
>CAZVSN010000166.1:0-1435 GCA_964629455.1 uncultured Micavibrio sp.
GACGAAATCAAACGGTTTCTGATTGATTTATGTACGCCCGGTGAGATAGAGGCGTTTGCCGAGCGATGGGCGATTGCCCGTGCATTGAACGAAGATAAACAAGGGTATCGTGAAATTGCCGCAGACATCGGGTCGAGTACAACAACCGTTGCCCGCGTTGCGCGTTTTCTAAAACAGGAAAATTACGGCGGATACAAATTGGTATTGTCGCGCACAGAAACAAAAGACAAAGAAAAAAGCAAAAAATGAAAACAGGTAAACTAAAGATTATCGATGCGGGTAATATCCCGCGTCGTGGCGAACAGATTTATGATACTGAAACTCTCAACAAAGTTCGCGTGATATTGGATGATATCAAAACGAATGGAGAATCTGCGGTCAGGGCGTATGCTGAAACATTCGGTGATATTGGGGTGGGGCAGGAATTATTTATCCCGCAGACCGATTTAAAGGTCGCATTTGACGGGTTGCCCGCAGGTGATAAGGACGTATTGCAACGTGTTGCATCCCGCATTCGTGCCTTTGCCGAGGCGCAAAAGGCAAGTTTAAAATCGTTATCTGTACCAATCGCGGGTGGTCATGCCGGACATGATATTCTGCCTGTTGAAACGGCGGGATGTTATGCCCCCGGTGGGCGCTTTCCATTACCATCATCGGTATTGATGACGGCCATTCCTGCGCGTGTCGCGGGTGTTAAAAATGTGATTGTTGCATCCCCAAAACCAACCAAACATACATTGGCGGCTGCTTATCTGGCGGGTGCAGATGGTGTGTTGTGTATTGGCGGTGCACAGGCGATTGGTGCATTGGCGTATGGCATAAACGGTTTTCCGCCAGCCGATATGCCAGCCGATATGATTGTGGGCCCGGGAAGTAGGTGGGTGACCGCCGCCAAGCAAATTATATCGGGCAGTATCGGGATTGATATGCTGGCAGGGCCGTCTGAATTAATGATTGTTGCAGACGAGAGCGCAAACCCAAAAACAATTGCCGCCGATTTATTGGCACAGGCAGAGCACGACCCAGATGCCTTACCCGTTTTGATATCATTGTCCAAAGATTTGATAAACAGGGTAAATACAGAATTGGATATTGGTTTATCAGCGTTGCCAGATGATAACAGGGCAACGGCAGAACCAGCCTTGTCAAATGGATATGCGGTTTATGTTGAAAATTTGGATATCGCCATCAAAATTGCCAACACCCATGCACCAGAACATTTGGAATTGCTCCTGAAAAACGCCAAGGATGTTGCCCATCATTTCAAGGAATGCGGCGGATTATTTATCGGCAATCTCGCGGCAGAGGTCATTGGTGATTACGGCGCAGGTCCCAACCACACATTGCCGACAGGCGGGACAGCGCGGCATAAAGGCGGGTTATCTGTTTTTAATTTCCTGCGTATCCGCACATGGATACATATCGAAGATCAGGC
>CAZVSN010000167.1:0-1419 GCA_964629455.1 uncultured Micavibrio sp.
AATTATAACGTGGTTTTCTGCCTGATATTGGGTATTTTCTGCTTGATTTTCGCCATTCGCAGCCGTAAATTAATATAAAACCAATTTATTCTTATTAATTTCCCTAATTTTCTAGCCTATGACAAGATTTAATGCTATAACCTTTTTTTGTATTCAGAAAAATAGAAGGTTGTGCAACTATGAATCAAGATAAAAGCAACTTAATTACCTATTTCCTTCGCCCCATGGATGATGAAATTAGATCCCCTGCAGCATTAAGCGAAAATTTAGACGCAGCTCTAAACCACAATCTTACCCATAAAGAACTGTCTTTAATTCTTTATCACTCCACGAGAGATACAAAGAACAATGTTTATGGGGAGGGTAAAAATAAAGAAGAAGCCCTGACCTCTATAGCAAATAAACTTCAAAAATGGACAGACAAGGTCACGCACATAAAAGGCAAAGAATGTCCATTTACATACGTTCACATGATAGAATCATTCCGTCATCTAAACCTAAAGCCGCCGGAAAGATTGGTTGAGTTTTTAATCAAGACACTTGAAAACAATATTCATCAAGCTAGAGAGACTGACATCCATTTTATATTGCTATCTTTTGCAGAGCTTGGAATCACACCTTCAAAAAAATTATATTCAGGTCTCAATAAAAGAACGCTGGAGCTTCAAAATGAATTTGATAAAAATTCACTTTTTGATGTTGTAAGATCCCTCTGCATTCTGGATGCCTTACATGATGTTCATTACAAAACAGAAGAAAATAAAAACGCAAAATCCAGTATGGATAAGGTTTTTAAAACAATCCTGAACAACAATAAAACAAGAGAAAAACTAGCGGTTACCGAAGAAAACAAATCTCAAATAAATATTTTGTCAGATGCCCTGTTGTGGTTTATGGGGGAGACGCCCCAACCACGAATTGAAGATGACGTAAAATCTCTTTACGAAACCGATGTCGCAAAGGCCTTCTCGCGCGCAGGTACCAAAGTTGATGAAGGAGTAAAAATAAAAAACCCAAACCATACGATTGATCTAAAAGTGACATTCAATAATACAAATATATTCATTGAATGCGATGGGCCATCCCATTTTATCAAATCAATTGATGATCATAAAATGTATCCTAATGGATCAACTATTTTCCAGACCATGCTTGTTGCAAAGTCAAATCCAGATGCTTTATTGCTCAGGCTTCCATCGACTGTTTTTTATCAAAATATTGATAATCCAGATTTTATCGATGAACTTCTTATTCAGATAGATGATTTAAAAGACACAAGAAATGCATTTGTAGTTGGCGATAATGGTCTTAATGAAATTCATACGGGGCAAGACTATAGACTAAACTATAATAACACCTAAACCTCAAACCCCAGCGCGATGGATAGGATGGTAAAACATCCGATATAGAACAGGTAAA
>CAZVSN010000168.1:0-1416 GCA_964629455.1 uncultured Micavibrio sp.
GTGCAATCGGAAATGATGTTTCTTCTGCGCGGAGCTCCGCTTATCAAGCCGTTGACAAGCTTGTTTGGCCAGAAGGTTTTTGTCGTCGCGATATTGCTTGGCGCACTCTTGTGGGGTAATATCGGCAAATAATGCCCCGTGAGTTTTTTGTTCTTTTGTTGAGCCTTTTTTGGATTGGTGTGGCGCAAGCTGCAACAGGGGTTCCGTTTACAGTGAACATGTCTGAGGTGGTGGTCGTCACAGGAAGCCCACGAATTGCTGTAGATGTTGGTGGAACCACAAGATATGCGGCGTATACATCGGGAACTGGAACGTCTGCATTGGTGTTTACTTATCAGATGGTGTCGGGGGATGTGGACTCTGATGGTGTGACACTTATATCCCCTATCCAGTTAAATGGCGGAACAGTTAAGGATATAGACGGGAATAATGCTGATTTAAGTTTTACGGTTCCCAATACCTCTGGGATTATTGTGAATGGCGCTGTTCCAAGCGGGTATAGCACTGCGTTTATTGATGATACTGTTACGAATATCAATAAAACAGGGCTGTCGTTTAGTATTACCAGCCCTAAAGTGAATAGAACGTATAATTATACTATTACCAGCTCGGGTGGCGGCACGCCCGTAACAGGGAGTGGTACGTTGACTGTATCGCCCCAAACGGTAAGCGGTATTAACGTGACCGGCCTTCCTGATGGAATTTTAACCCTCTCTGTTACATTAACCGATAGTCTTGGTGGCGTTGGTGTTGCATCAACAGACACGATTCCGATGGCAGTTCTTACAGCAGGTCTTGTTGGGCACTGGACGTTTGACACCAATGATATTTCTGGTGCGACCGCCTATGATCGATCTGGTAGTGGGTTTAGTGGGTCCATGGTTGCGTCCCCGTCCCAGATTTCAGGTATAACAGGAGGCGCCCTTAATTTTAACGGAAGCACCCAATATGTTCAGGCGACACCAAGTTTGGGGGCGTCTGTGAGCTTTTCTTTTTGGGCAAGTTGGAATGGAGTGCAAGGAAAGATGCCGTTCGCGATAAAAACAGGAAGTCCCGGCCCTGATGTTTTCTTTTCTGGAGGGAAAATATCTTGGAACACTTATAACTCTGCCGCAAACCCGTTTGCCAATATCCCAGCCAGTTCTTCAAATGGGTTGTTTCATCATTATGTTGCTGTTGTTACTCCATCTAGTACAGTTTTGTATTATGATGGTGTCAATATAGGCTCTGCTACTTACGCGACACCAACTGGAACAATTCTTCAGATTGGTGGGCATGTCAGTTATCGGTGGGTAGGAAAAATTGATGATTTTCGTGTCTATAATACTGGGCTGACCCCCGCACAGGTTGTTACGCTTTATACTGCGCACTAGACCTTTCCTTGCTTTCCCTGTAGAAAGATAAAGAGGACATATA
>CAZVSN010000169.1:0-1364 GCA_964629455.1 uncultured Micavibrio sp.
GTCGACGCTCTCGATTATCCAAAAAGCATTTGAAGATGCAGGGATAGAGTTTTTGGGTTTAGAAGGTATTCGTTTTAAAACGAACTATATTCAGAACTTATCCGGCGCAGAAGGATTTAGCGATTTTCTGGACGATGTTTTCCAGTCAGCCATTTTAAATGGAACCAAAGACAACCCAACAAAAATTTATCTTTCCAATGTTGCCCATGAAAATTGGATCAAATGGATGGGAAAAGATAAATGGGTCAATCATACAAAGCGTATGACGGAACATAAAGATATTATGGATGTCCGCATTATTGTAAAAGAAGGCGATACTAATTTCCCTGCAAGCTCTTATGCCCAGTATAAGTGGTTTCCAGAGGAATTGTTTAACGATAAGTCATTCTATTCTTATCATGACAAATTGGCTTTCATCAATTTCTTTGAAGATGATGTGCATATTACAATTATCCAGCAACCTGCTTTTGCCGAGGGGTATCGAACATTGTTTGATATCGCATGGGATAAGGTTGCAATGGCTCCTAAGCAGAAAAAAACGGCATAGGAATTTTAGGTAGACAAAATGAACGCAGTAACTGCTCAAGCGCTGAAAAAATCGACTCATGGTCAATATCAAATTGACCCAGAGCAAATTGCGCATGAATGGGACAATCGTTATTCTAAGTGGAATAACATTTGGGGTGATGCGCGCAGTCTGTCTGCGGAAGTTCTTTTGGAAGAATTAAATGGCCCATCATCTGTTTTAGAGGTTGGCTTTGGTTATGGGCGTGATGCCTTGGCTATTTGCCAAGCTGGGCACGCTGTCACTGGTCTTGAATTATCTTCTGTCGGGCTTTCCAAAGCTTGTGAACAGATGAGGACGTATATCAATGCTGGGCGTGCCCATATGGGGGTTGGTGAGTTTACAAGCGCACAGCTTCCAAATGGAAAGTTTGATGCTGTTTTCTCTCACCGTACTCTTCATTTGATGGGTAATAATGGTTTGGTTGATGCCTTTGCTTCACGCGCCGCGAAAGTTATCAAGGCGGGTGGAATTTTGGTCGTCAGTGCCAGAGATATGCGTGATTTCGATGAACAACAAATGGTTCAGCGTGCCGATGGCATGGTTGAGTACAAACCAGATGTTCCAGACCGCCAAGGCCAATTGATTAGCCTGTGGGATAAAGCGCGTTTCCAAGAAACTTTCGGGAAAAAATTTAATATTCGTGAGTGTATCCCGTCCGAAGAAATCGAAGCGGTCAATAATCCTGATAAAACTGCTAAGTTCACCATTATGGTTGCAGAACGCAAACCAGTTATCTAACTTTTAAAACAATTCCATCAACATACATCGTGCGGCGCCACCACCATAGGTTTGGATG
>CAZVSN010000170.1:0-1351 GCA_964629455.1 uncultured Micavibrio sp.
ATAGCAGTGCTATCTTGTGTCGAAACGCAGCTAACCAAATAGCCGCTTGTAATGCTCTAACTGATGCTCAAATCTCTGACACTCTAACTAGCAGTCTATTCGTAGGTTCTGGTTCAACTACTACCGCTATTGATCTAGCAACAGCTGAAGTAGCTGGCACACTGGGCGTTGGCAATGGTGGTACCGGAGCAACTACTCTAACAGCTGGCGGTATCTTACTAGGTAACGGAGCTGGAGCTATCTCGGCCACAGCTGTTCTAACTAATGGTCAACTACTCATAGGTGACGGCAGTGGTGCTCCAACTGTCGGTACTATTAGTTCTGGTAATGGCATTACCGTTACTAACGGAGCTGGTACTATTAGCATCGCTACCAACTATGGCTCAGCTGCTAACACCGCCGTTCAAGGTAATGTGACTCTAACTTGTCCTAGTGGCAGTGGTAACTTAACTGGTGGTGGTACTACCATTACGCTTGGTACTGGTGGAACTTGTAGCAACCTGTCGACTGTTAACAACCCTAGCTTTACAACTAGTGTTACAACTCCAATTCTGACTAATACCGGAGCTAACTTAGTCATCCAGACTGTCACTAGTGGTAATGTCGTCATTAATGGAGCTGGTATCTTAGATGTCCAAGACAATGCTACTTTAGCTGGTACTCTCAGTGTCACTGGTGTAACTGACTTTACTGGTAGCATTGCTACTAAGAAGGGCACAGACTACGCCACAGTTGGCACTACTAATGACGCTAGCTTTGGTGATGTTTCTCTAGTTAGACTAACTGGTGCTAGCGCCCAAACCATCACTGGTATAGCCGGTGGTCGAGACGGTGAAAGACTAACCATTATTAATGCCGGTAGCGCTAACGCTACTATTACTAACAGCGATGCTGGTTCACTAGCTGCCAACCGAATTACAACTGGTACTGGTGGTAGCATCTCCTTAGCTGTTGGTTCTTCAATTGACCTTATATATGATAACGGCGCTAACTTATGGCGAGTAACTGGCGATGTCGCTGGCGGAGCTGGTAGTGGTGTTACTGCCGTCGGCGCTATATCCGGCACCTCAACAGCCAATGGTGCTAGCATTACTGGTAACACTCTTAACCTAGCCGTAGCCGATGGTACTAATGGCGGTGTCTTAAGTGCTGGAGCTCAGACTATTGGCGGAGCTAAGACCTTTAACGGAGCAGCTTCATTTGGCTCTAGTGTGACTATCTCCTCACTAGGTACAACAGATAGCAGTGCTATCTTATGTCGTAATACCTCTAACCAAATAGCCGCTTGTAATGCTCTAACTGATGCTCAAATCTCTGACACTCTAACTAGCAGTCTATTCGTAGGTTCTGG
>CAZVSN010000171.1:0-1313 GCA_964629455.1 uncultured Micavibrio sp.
TTGGAAACGCGGCAAACAACATTCTAACAGGCAATGCAGGCGATGATATTTTTGTAGCCAGTTATGGTTTAGACAGTCTTGATGGCGGGGTAGGTCAAGATCGCATAGTTTTTGATAGCGCAATTACCAATTTTATTTTTTCATTGGTCGATTCTGTAACCCTTCTGATTCAGGATATTGCGGGTCTTTACGGCACAACAACCGCAAAGAATATTGAAGCATTCGATTTTGCAAATGTTTCGTATAGCTTTTCCAGTTTGTTGCCCGTAATTCCAGAAACGAAAGACCTAGAAATTGCTTTTTATAATCGCGCTGGCGCAGTAACAAATATTGTGTCCGATTATATCGGAACAACCATTTATAATAGTTCAGACTTTGGTGTTGGGAATTTAGAAAATGGTGTTTCTATTGATCGTACCAATGATGGAAATCATCAATTGGAAATCGGGGTTAACTATTGGATAGGAAACCAGTTCCTGAAAGTAGAAATACAAGATATCCAAGATTTGGACAGCCTTGTTCTGAACGGCGTTTATTATGCGGCTATTAACGGGTCTGCGGCCGTTCAAGATGTGTCTGTTCATGCTGCGGGTGGATATAATCTGCAATTAGAAACAGGAAATGGTTCGGATGTTATCGAGATATTATCTGCAGCAACTGGGAAAATAAAAGGCTGTTATGATATTGATACAGGCGCAGGAAACGATACTGTTTATTTAGAGGGGACATCTTCGCGCATCACCGCCTCTGTTCATGCGGGTGATGGAAATGATGTTGTAACTCTTAATCTTCAATCAGATGCCAAAATATTTGGCGGCGCAGGCGATGACAGATTAAGCGGAGGAAGCGCGAATGACATGATTGCCGGGGAAGATGGCAATGATATTCTTTTGGGCGGCGCAGGTGTTGATAAGATTTATGGCGGACTTGGGAACGATATTCTGATAGGGGGATATGGTTCAGATATTCTTCATGGCGGATTTGGTGATGATGTGTTCCAGTTCGATCAGTTTCATGCGGGGGATATGGATATTATCAGAGATTTTGACATCACCGCAGATATCCTTGATCTGTCTGGGCTTTTGAGCGAATTTGATCCGATTACAGAGGCTATTGCTGATTTTGTGATGCTGACAATAGACGGAACAGGACAAACATTAAAAATAAATACTGCAGGTACTGGCAGTGATTCTGACTTCGTGGCCATCGCCCATATAAACGGATTACAAGATCAGGATGTTTCTACGCTTATGCAGGCTGGGCATTTGGTTATTGCGTAATATTTAGCGCGCAAGCAAAACTTGATAAAATGT
>CAZVSN010000172.1:0-1283 GCA_964629455.1 uncultured Micavibrio sp.
CTATTGTGTTTTGAACGTTTTCTGCCTATAGAATCCCTTTCTAGTGCCTATCAAAAGAAATAACAAGGAACTAGAGTTATGTTTTCCAAATCCACCCCCGATTTCCCAAAAGATTCTGTAAAAAAACCAAATGGAGCCACAGGCGTTATTGTCTTGGCGGATGGCACAGTTCTGTGGGGTCGCGGATTTGGAACAGAAACATCGGCCGTGGGTGAAATATGCTTTAACACCTCCCTCACGGGGTATCAGGAAATTCTGACCGACCCGTCTTATGCAGGACAAATTATCACCTTTACCTTTCCCCATATCGGTAATGTCGGCACCAACGCGGACGATATCGAAAGTTTGAAACCTGCCGCACGCGGGTTAATTGTCCGCGAAGATATCACCGACCCATCAAATTTTCGCAATACGCAACATCTGGATGCATGGTTACAATCACACAACCTGTGTGGAATTTCTGGGATTGATACCCGCGCTCTTACCAAACATATTCGCGATAATGGCGCACCGAATGGCGTAATAGCCCATAATAAAAAGGGTGAATTTGATTTGGCCGCCCTTCAAAAACAAGCCATCGATTGGTCAGGTTTAAACGGACTCGACCTTGCGAAGGAAGTGACCTGCACCGCACCCTATGAATGGAATGAAACATTGTGGAATTTGAAAACAGGGTACGGCAAACAAACCGCTCCCCTCTATCATATCGTGGCTATGGACTTCGGCGCAAAACGGAATATCCTTCGCTGTCTGGCGGATGCAGGATGCCGCGTGACTGTTGTTCCTGCCTCCACCTCGGCTGATACAATTTTATCCCTGAATCCTGACGGTGTATTCTTATCCAATGGCCCTGGTGACCCTGCGGCAACGGGCGAATATGTTGTGCCGACTATTCGCACCCTTCTTGATAAAAATATTCCGCTATTTGGAATTTGTCTGGGGCATCAAATGTTGGCCTTGGCACTGGGTGGCAAAACAACCAAAATGCCGCTCGGGCATCGCGGCGGCAACCACCCTGTGCAGGATTTGAAAACAGGCAAGGTTGAAATCACATCACAAAACCATGGTTTCCATGTGCTGCCCGATACATTGCCAAAAAATGTCGAGGTTACGCATATTTCATTGTTCGATAAAACCAATGAAGGACTGCGCGCGACGGATAAACCAGCATTCAGCGTGCAATACCACCCCGAAGCATCCCCAGGGCCAGAAGACAGCCATTATTTATTCGGGCGATTTATGGATATGATACGCGATAGCAAACAAAAATCAAAAGCAGCCTA
>CAZVSN010000173.1:0-1276 GCA_964629455.1 uncultured Micavibrio sp.
AAAATCAATTACCCGTCACTCTCAATGGATTTTGTGGCGGATGCTGATGGGCGATATACTTTAAATGGCACAGCCCATAACACTCTTTCTTCATTCCTCACCGCGACGGGCGGGACATTTACCCGCGCCAGTGTCGGCACATATTTCGATTCATCGGGTGTCATGCAAACCGCAGCATCAGGCGCGCCCCGCTTTGACTATGACCCCGTCACCCATGCCGCCAAAGGGATATTGATTGAAGAAAGTCGAACAAATTTTGTTGGCACATCATCCGCAATCAATTCTTTTACACTTCTAAATACAACATCATTAGCCGATACTGTAGTCGCACCCGACAACCAAATGACTGGTGATAAAATTATAGCAACGGCAACCAGCACTGCCTTGCATGTGACGCACAAGACCTACACAACCACCACAGCAGGGCAATACACATTTAGCATATTTGCTAAAGCCGCAGGGTATAACTATATTGGGATAACAGTTCACCCTGGCGCTCTTGCAAGCGAAGTTGGATTAAAAGTTGATTTATCGACAGGATTGGTTACAGGCGGATTTAGCAGAAACGTCAACACACTCCCCCAATCATATAATGTAAGCGCAGTCGGAAATGGGTGGTATAGAATAACAGTAACCCAGAATTTTGCCTCAGTCAGCAATATCACCTATCATCTTTGGCAATCTCCAAATCTGGCAACAGGAATTTCAACATCTTGGGCTGGCAACGGCGTTTCTGGTATATACGCTTGGGGCGCACAGTTAGAAGAAGGTTCGTTCCCCACATCCTATATTCCGACAACAACGCCATCCGCCGTCACCCGTCAGGCAGATAATCTAAACATCCCCGTAGGGGGGTGGTTTAATTCCACAGTTAGCACATTGTACGGCGAATATGAAAGCTTTGCCTCCAGTGGTTACTCAACACGGTTGGCTAGCCTGAACGAACCGACTTACAATAACATATTTCAAATTGCCAACGCATCAGCGGGGGTAGTGATTAACCAAAAAGTATTCGGCGGCTCAATTATCAATGCAACTGGTCCTTCCTATGTAGCTAGAACCAATTATAAGGTTGGAGGCACAACAGATAGTGCGTCAGCTCCACTTGCTGTCAACAACGTACTTTATTCCAATACCAACGCAGGGTCTCCCACGGGAATTACCCGACTCCAAATCGGATATCAGGGTGTGTCTGCTTATCTAAATGGTACTATCAAAACTCTTAAATACTACCCCGCCCGCATACCCAATACGCAGCTGCAATTGTTAACACAGT
>CAZVSN010000174.1:0-1263 GCA_964629455.1 uncultured Micavibrio sp.
CAGATCAGACAAATTCACGCGGGACGCTTCAATATGGTTCGGGCGAACAGATTTCCCAAATTCGAAAAACACGCGTTGAACAACCCCATGACGGAATTGGTCCATTAATGAAAAGCGGGATGTAACCGCCCTATACAATTCTTCGGACGGACCGAAATCTTTCTGTTGCAAAGCAGGTTTCGTCCCACGCAACATCAACCATTGGATCGCATCAACTTCTAATATTCGCTCTGGCTTACTCATAATAATTCCCTGCTTTTATGTTTTATTGTTCCGTTTTATACCAAAGAACCCATCTTTTTCATATACCCAACAAGAAAAAACTGTACTTTTTTCCCGAAATCACTATATTCCCCTCTATTCCCCATAAAACACTAGGTTAATCCAGTGATGATCCGCAAGGGGCGGATCGGCAGGGGGAGATTATTATCTTGAGCTTAGGAGCAGAAAAATGGCTGACCTCGATACCTCTAAACCCTTAAAACCAAAAGCAAGTGCCGTATGGTTGATTGACAATACAACCCTGTCTTTTGAACAAATTGCTGATTACACTGGCCTCCACGTTGTTGAGATTCAAGCCTTGGCCGACGAAGAAGTCGGACGTGGCATTATTGGTGAAAGCGCTATTCTGGCTGGTGAATTAACCGCCGAAGAAATCGCCCGTTGCGAAAAAGACCAAAACGGAACCCTTCAAATCATCAAACGTGATGGCCCCGCCCTGAAAGTCCGTGCAAAAGGCCCACGCTATACTCCTGTTGCCCGTCGTAATGACAAACCAGACGCAATTGCGTTTATCCTGAAAAATCACCCTGAAGTATCAGATGCCCAAATCTGCAAACTGGTTGGAACAACCAAACCAACCATTCAGGCCTTGCGCGACAAAACACATCCAAGCTCCTCTGCACTCAACCCACGCAACCCTGCGGAAATTGGTTTGTGCACCTATCAGGAGTTGGATAAGTCCATTCGCAAAGGATTAAAAGCATTGGGTCGTGACCCAGACGCAGAGGCCGCAGCAGCACAAGCAAAACGCAATGCAATTGCCGATGCCGAAGATGCAGCCGCCGCAGAGAAAAAATCTGAAACCAGCTTTGATTTCTCGAACTTCCTGAAATCAACCGGACGTTCTTCTTAATTTCAGAATGAAAAAATAAAAACGGCTCGGGATAATTCTCGAGCCGTTTTTTTATTCTTTACAAAACAGGTCGTCAAACCAATTGTTCAATCTCTTCTTTGACTTTTAGTTTGAGCCGTTTGAGATTG
>CAZVSN010000175.1:0-1246 GCA_964629455.1 uncultured Micavibrio sp.
ATGACCTTTTGCGTAACGGTTTTATGTTGGCACTGAAACCATTCAAATATCGGTATTGGGACGACTTGGCAAGAGGGTTTCAGCAATTGTTACAGGTTTTCACCATAAAAAAACGCCCCAAATCGGGACGTTTTGAATTCTTTATGCGGTACAACCTATGCGGGTTGCGGTGCGGGGTGTTCTTGGCTTTTGTGTTTGTCCGCAAGTGCAGTTCTTGATGACTGTTTTGCGTTGTCGATTGCTTTATCTGCTGCCGCCAAGATTTCTGGGTTAAAAGTTTCAGTGCTATTTTTCTCACTGATATCTGTAATTTTATCTAGCTTTGCGATTCTATTAAACCAGCCATCTTTAAAAACAGCTTGAGATGGGTCTTTGGCGATAATTCTGTTGTATTTTTCGAGCCTTAAATCTTTCATGTGATCGTCATCTCCGTGAGATTTTTCGACCAATTTATTTGCGTATCCTGTTCCGCTGTTAATTGCAGCATCGAAAGCAATTAATTTTGCGGAGGGTGATAATTCGTCTATCCCCTTAACTTTGTCCCAGTATTTCGTTTTATATGTTTCCATTGTAATTTGCATTGCGCCTTCTTTGTCGCCACGCTTTAAGTGGGACATGATTTCGGCATATTCCTTTGGATTGGCTTTGGAGGCTACGCCAAAAATAGTGGCCCCGCCTTTATCAGCCTTATGGTTAGAAAACCCACCTTCGCTGGCAACAACAATTTGGAAGCTTTGTTCAAAAGATCCATCAAGAACAAGGTTTTTATCTACTTTGAGTTTTTTACCGATTTTTGACAAATCAACGTCATTTTTATCAGCAGGCGATACATTTTTAAATGATTCTCTAGAGTAGCTTTGAATCTCAGTATCATTTTTGAAAAATTTATGTGACTTTATAAATTCAGAATTTGCGCTGCTTGTTGTTGCAATTTCAATTATATTTGCGGTTCTTTCTGCTTCTCTACCAAATTTTTCTGGTGTTGCTTTTGGAGCTTGGTCTAGCTTTTCTAGTTCGTTTACATCTTTAATAAAATCTGCTGACATGACGGCAGTTACAGAAACTTTATCTCTTTCAAGTGCTTTTTGAAGCTGTTCGCGTTTCCAAAATTCTTTTGTAGCCTTATCCTCATCTGATTCTAGGCTTGCTTGGGGCATAAGGCGTGAATCTGTTGGGGCTTTGAGGGGAGCTGGCGCTTTGAGAGGGGCTGCCTGTGCAACGGAAGTTGGTTTTGTGGTATTTTTGT
>CAZVSN010000176.1:0-1243 GCA_964629455.1 uncultured Micavibrio sp.
TTCATTCTAAACCTCATATCTATTCCTTCATTTGCCATTATTCTTTTCCACCAGTATTTGATATATACAAGAGGGTTAGTTACTTTTAGATTAACTAAATCTGGAGGTGTTGTTGTGTTTACTGATGTTGGATTATTAACAGTTACAGAAATAGGAGGAAGTTTAGTAACATCTTCTTTTGGTATAAACTTTCCGTCAGCATCACGCTTTTGGTTTTTAGCAATACTACTTCTAATTGGATCTACATTTTCTTCCATATTTAGACCTATCTAATTAAATATATTACTAACTTTACCAGTCTGCAATGGTCTTGTTTTCCTGCCCTGCACATTGGCCAAAGGCCAACACCCCTGTAGTTTTGGGGGTGTCTTGTGTAGGGCAGGATTCCCGATAGGGAATATTTCAGGAGCAATGGTTTTGTTTTTTTTGTGTTCTAACCAAGTGCTGTGCCGAAGGCATTTTGTAGTTGTTTTCTAGCACTTGGGTGGTTGCCCTGAAAGGGCAAATTGCGACTGAAATAGTAGTTGGTTTTGGGTACTTTAACGGTAACGGCTACCGTTACCGTCAGCCGTCAACCGTAGCACGGCAGATTGGCCGAAAATACGGCCAGTTGACGGATTCTGTAAAGTACCTGACGGTATACCGTCAAGCCCTCGCAAGGGCTGTTTATAAATACCCCCTTTTCCTTAAAGTGGGTAAGCGGAAGGCCGAATCGAGCGAAGCGAGTGGAGGCCTGGAGCGGAATGTTCGACTGTGGTTGCGAGCCGCGAAGCGGCGAGCAGAGAAACACGAGCATTCTCCAATTCCTTCCCCTTTGACCCCTCCCTTGGAGAATGCAAACGAACATGTTAAACTATGTTCGTGAAGTTAGTTGTTGCAGACAAAATAAGTTCTAGCAGTTTCGTAGATCTGCACATTTTTAGGTCAGTTGGCGCAGTTGGTAGCGCACTTCGTTTACATCGAAGGGGTCACAGGTTCGAGTCCTGTACTGACCACACAGATTTGATATAATACAAACAATGCTAAGGTAGCCAAGTTGGTCACGGCGGGCGCCTGAAGAGCGTCATATATTGGTTCGACTCCAATCCTTAGCACAAAGTTAAAATTAAATTGCACGCGGGTATAGCATAATGGTAGTGCATCTGGTTGCCAATCAGAGTACGCGGGTCCGATTCCCGCTACCCGCTCCAAGTTTTGTGATGTGTGGACAGAATGAAGCTAAAACTACGCTCTTAAAATTAAT
>CAZVSN010000177.1:0-1238 GCA_964629455.1 uncultured Micavibrio sp.
CGTCATTTGCATGAATGCGAAGCTTTTCATACATAAATTCTGCCTTATCGCCTTCGGCGGCGGATTTGAAATCCACCTGAATGCGATCACCCTTTTTAATCGCACCCCTTAGAATTGCGGGACCCAAAATAGGGTAGATATTATTTTCAATATACCTCCCCAATGGCCGCGCACCCATTACAGGGTCAAACCCACCTGTTGCGACTTGTTGTGTGGCCGCTTCGGTGAAGGTCAGGGTAATGCTCTTGTTTTGGGATAGGGTTCTGGCGACATCTGACAGCATTTTACCAGCCACCTTCAGAGCTCCCTCTTGTCCTAACGGAGAGAACTCAACAGTGGCATCCAATCGATTGCGCAATTCCGGCGCGAATAGATTATTAAGGGCTGTGGACACTGTTTCTGTATCCTCTGTCCCTGCTGTAAATCCAATGCTGCCTGATTTCTTTTTGTGAGCCTGACCCGCATTGGTGGTCATGATGATATATGCGTTCCTGAAATCGACATTGCGTCCCTGACCATCTTTCAGGAACCCATTATCCAATGTTTGTAAAAGAACGGTGTAAATGTTTGGATGAGCTTTTTCAATTTCATCCAACAACACAACCGAATATGGGTTCTGGGTGACATCCTCGCTTAAAACTCCACCATCGTTATACCCAACAAATCCTGGAGGTGATCCAATCAATTTTGAAAGAGAGTGAGAGTCTTGATATTCCGACATATCGATACGGATAAGTTTTGCACCGATTGTTTCTGCCAATACTTTGGCGGCCTCTGTTTTTCCAACGCCTGTCGGCCCAGAGAATAGGAAAGCGCCGCGTGTTTTTGAATCCGCACGCAATCCTGCGCTAGAGGATTGTACCGCGCGCACCAGAACGTCCACGGCTTTATCTTGTTGGAAGACTTTCTCTTTCAATTTATCTGATAGGGAAAGTATTCTCTCGTCACCGTTCTGGGTGAGTTGTGGCATCGGAACGCCTGTTTTCAAAGAAATTGCCTCTGCAATATGTTGGGATCGAATGAGTTGACGGTTGCCTGTAGGAAACAAGGATGCTGATGCCCCAGCTTTATCCAGTATCGTAAACGCACCATCAGGCATACTTACATTTGGTTGATATCGTTTAACCAAATCATAGGCCGCTTCGATAGCACCTTTGGAATAGCCAACATTGTGTTTTTCTTCCATATCATGAACAGAAGCCATTAGCATTTTGAGAGTCATGTCCCGATCAGGTTGA
>CAZVSN010000178.1:0-1227 GCA_964629455.1 uncultured Micavibrio sp.
TTTACCTGTTCTATATCGGATGTTTTACCATCCTATCCATCGCGCTGGGGTTTGAAGTTTAGAACTTATTTTCGTTCATGAATTGGATACATGAACGGTTTGCCGCTATTGTACAGTTTAGGATCATCCCTGACATATAACCTTCCTAGTTCTGACCAAGCCGCTTGTAAGAGGGTTGGCAATCCTGTCGCAACTGGGAATGTTTCAATATGTTCGATAACCTGAGGATTGATTTTGGATACAGTTTTCCCTGAATTTTGGATGGCTTCCAAGGCATCGGAAACTTTCAAAATTCCTTTTCTTTCCCAAACCGTGGGGGATGTTTTTCCTCTTTTCAATAGGCCTGATTGGCAAGCTTCATCCAATGTGAGGTTTGATGGGCCTACACTTGACCTGAAAATTTGTTCCATCTTTTTATAATCTTTTGGATTTGTTGAGATGCTGGCTTTATAGGCCTCTCTCAGGAATGGGACGCTTTGTCCGCGATTATAGGTTCCGTAACTGAGAACATCGCGTACTGTTTTGCAAATTAATCCTAATTGTGCAGCATCTTCAACGGTTATATTCAGTTCGGTTCCGGCAGATGGTTTTTGTCTTTCTTTGACAAAGGATGGTGTTTGATTGTGAATGGAATGAATTTTTTCTTCTGGTGTTTTGTACAATTCAGGGTGATGGGTTCTGAAATCATTTACTTCCATCCGCCGTAAAGTTTCTTGCCCAAATCCAGTGGATGTTGTTTGTGCATGGCGAATGACAAAATCAAGTGTGTTTTCGATAAGTATATTTTCTAGTTTGAATTCTACCTGATAGTTTTTTGTGTCATCCAACCCCAGTTCATTTTTAACTCCTTTGGGGAGCATAAAATAAATTTCGTCATTTTTTCCATGATAGTTAGATGTATGGATATGGATTGGGATGATGTTAAAAGACGTGGTCATTCCAGTTTCATTTTCAATGTCATAAACCAATCCCAGTTTATTTGAGAGGGGGGTGTCAATAATGTCGCCGCGTTTGATTTCGTGCGGATGTTTGAATTTTGCAGATTGTGTCATTTTTTCACTATCCCTCAATGATTGATTTTGCCATTAAGTAGCACAAAACTTGCCATAAGGCAATTATTTTGGTTAATTAATTAAGATATAATTATGATTATATCAATTTTCTGCTGTGATTGGCGAAAATCAAGCAGAAAATACCCAATATCAGGCAGAAAACCACGTTATAATT
>CAZVSN010000179.1:0-1193 GCA_964629455.1 uncultured Micavibrio sp.
TCTGTTTCCAACATATCACGCAGGCTCGATTTGCCTTTGGATTCCCAGACCTTCATCGCCGAGCGTTGGACGATGCGGTACGCATCTTCGCGGGCAATTCCTGCCTGAGTGAGTGCGAGGAGCGTGCGTTGAGAGAAAACCAGTCCGCCCATCCGTTCCAGATTTTCCATCATGGTGTCGGGGTATATCAACAAATTATCAATCACATTTGCCAAACGGTTCAATGCAAAATCAAGTGCGACGCAGGTATCGGGCGCGATAAAGCGTTCAACGGCGGAATGCGAAATATCGCGTTCATGCCACAGGGCAACATTTTCTAACGCTGGGGTGACTGCCGCGCGAACAACACGCGCCAGACCCGTTAAATTTTCGGTGAGGATAGGGTTGCGTTTATGCGGCATGGCCGATGACCCTTTTTGTCCTGCACTGAAAAATTCTTCGGCTTCGCGCACCTCTGTCCGTTGCAAATGGCGAATTTCAATTGCCAGATTTTCAATGGATGATGCAATCACGCCGAGTGTTGCAAAGAACATGGCGTGACGGTCACGCGGTATCACTTGGGTTGATACGGTTTCCGGTTTTAGATGTAATTTTTCTGCGACATAGGCCTCAACCTCTGGCGGGACGGTAGCAAATGTGCCGACAGCGCCCGAAATGGCACAGACAGAGATTTCTTCGCGTGCGGTCAGCAGACGTTTTTTGGCGCGGGCAAATGCCGCGTAATGTCCCGCAAGTTTAATGCCGAAGGTCGTTGGTTCAGCGTGTATCCCGTGGCTGCGCCCGATGGTGATGGTATGTTTATGTTCGAGTGTACGTTTTTTGAGAGCCGTCAAAACTTTATCAAGGTCAGCAAGCAGGATATCGCAAGATTGTTGCAATTGGACGGACATGGTTGTGTCCAATATGTCGGATGATGTCATGCCCTGATGCATAAATTTTGCTTCGTCGCCCACATATTCGGCAACGTTGGTCAGAAACGCAATCACGTCATGTTTGACTTCGCGTTCAATTTCATCAATACGCGTTGCATTGAAATTTCCGCGTGCGCGCAGAGCAGCCGCAACGCCCTTGGGTATCATCCCGATCTGTTCCTGAATTTCTGCGGCGAGTGTTTCCACTTCGAGCATAATGCGGAATTTATTATCGGTTTCCCAAATGGCAGCCATATCAGGGCGGGTGTAGCGGGGTATCAT
>CAZVSN010000180.1:0-1192 GCA_964629455.1 uncultured Micavibrio sp.
ATGTCAAAAGAGAAGTTTTTACGCGACAAGCCACATTGTAACATTGGAACGATTGGTCACGTTGACCATGGTAAAACGACACTGACTGCAGCTATCACGAGTGTGTTGGCTCAAGCTGGTGGCGCGACAGCGATGTCCTATGACCAGATTGATAAATCCCCAGAGGAAAAAGCGCGTGGTATTACCATTTCAACATCCCACGTTGAGTATCAAACAGCCAACCGCCACTATGCACACGTTGACTGCCCAGGCCACGCTGACTATGTGAAGAACATGATTACTGGTGCGGCACAGATGGACGGCGCGATTTTGGTTGTGTCTGCTGCTGACGGCCCAATGCCACAAACCCGTGAGCACATTTTGCTTGCACGCCAAGTTGGTGTTCCTGCTTTGGTTGTATTCATGAACAAATGCGACATGGTTGACGACGCTGAGTTGTTGGAACTGGTTGAGATGGAAATTCGTGAATTGCTGTCTAAATATGACTTCCCAGGCGACACAATCCCGATTATTCGTGGTTCTGCGACTGAAGCCTTGGCTGGTAAAGACGGCCAATACGGTAAAGATTCTGTTCTGGCTTTGATGAAAGCTGTTGATGAGTCCATTCCACAACCAGAGCGTCCAAAAGACCGCCCATTCCTGATGCCAGTTGAGGACGTGTTCTCGATTTCTGGTCGTGGAACGGTTGTAACTGGTCGTATCGAACAAGGGATTGTTAAAGTTGGTGAAGAGATCGAGATCGTCGGTATCCGCCCAACTGTTAAAACAACCGTAACTGGCGTTGAAATGTTCCGTAAGTTGTTGGACTCTGGTGAGGCTGGCGATAACATCGGTGCATTGCTTCGTGGAACCAAACGTGAAGACGTTGAGCGCGGACAAGTTCTGTGTGCTCCTGGTTCAATCAAGCCACACACGAAATTTGTTGCTGAAACCTATATCTTGTCGAAAGAAGAAGGCGGACGTCATACACCATTCTTTGCGAACTATCGCCCACAATTCTACTTCCGTACAACGGACGTAACTGGCGAAGTGACCCTTCCAGAGGGAGCAGAAATGGTTATGCCAGGCGATAACGTAAAATTGACTGTTAAACTCATTGCTCCTATCGCGATGAACGAAGGTCTTCGTTTCGCTATTCGTGAAGGCGGTCGTACCGTCGGCGCAGGCGTTGTTGCTTCGATCGTTGAATAAT
>CAZVSN010000181.1:0-1186 GCA_964629455.1 uncultured Micavibrio sp.
CAATTATTTCATTTGAAAATTTCAAAGGACTGAAAGTTTTGGATGACCAAACGCGTACAATTGGTGATGCAATGAAAAGTGGCGATGCACATGCTGCTGTTGTTTATATTGATTTGGACAATCGCAGATTTGAACGCCTCAATCACGATACGCTTGAGTTTTCGCCAATCAATTAAAACCCTTTTGGTGGCATCCCTTGTCCAACCATTCCGTAACCTTCGCCTTTTTGGGGGGCGTAGGTTTCTTTTGACCAATAGGTGACAATTTCGGATAGGTCGGGTCGATCCCGCTCTTCATTTCTCTCAGACGCTGTTCCGATATAAATGAATCCTGCAAAATGATCGCGCTCGTCCAATCCCATTAATGTTTTGAATGTTGGGGAATAGGCGTACCATTCTGTCAGCCAGTTTGTGCCGAACCCTAACGCATTTGCGGCAAGACACAGATTATAACAGGCGGCACCAGCCGAGAGGATTTGTTCCCATTGTGGATGTTTGCCTTCACGAATGCGCGACACAACGGCAATGACCAATGGTGCGCGCAGAAAACGTTCTGCTTCTAATTCTAATTTAGCGGGGGCGGCATCGGGGTTTTCTGTGGCAAAGGCCGTGCGGAGATGCTCACCAACTTCGCGCCGTGTATCGCCTTCGAACACCATAAAATACCATGGGTGATATTTGCCGTGATCGGGCACGCGGGATGCAATGGTCAGGATATCCTGAATCTGGTCAGGAGTGGGGGCAGGCAAGCCCAAATGCGCAATTTTTGACGATCTGCGCGATTTTAAAAAGGAGATAAAATCATTCATCATTCTATGGGTTATAGGCCTGATTGATCCCTTTTTCAATCGCAGATGCGGGGACAATAATCTGGAGGTCTACAATATTGGCTATATAGACACATTTATCGGCAAATTCTTTTTGACTTTGCCAATAGGATTTGGGGTGAAATCCATTCAAATCATCCCAAGCATTCCATTCTTCAACCAGTACATCTAATGAGGGCAGAATTTCTTCCTGTATAACCGTGTCAATTAAATCATATTCGGGGTGCAAGTGTTTGGGTATCTCTGCCCCTGTCAATTTCAAGAATGGGTCGGAAGCTTCCTTAAAGGCTTTTACAATGTTTGGGGCTGTTATTTCGCTTTCTGGTATCAGTATTTCTTGCGGTAAAAGACAGAGTCTTT
>CAZVSN010000182.1:0-1169 GCA_964629455.1 uncultured Micavibrio sp.
TGGCGCCTTGGTGATGGGGAATCATGCCCGCCACAAAGTCAACGTCCGCATCGCCCGTCGGTTTGACCGAGGCCATTCCTTCGTGCATGGTTTTCATGGCTGCGTCATACATTCCGCCTTGTCCCATGGGCATCATCATGGAATGATCCATTTTGGAATGGTCCATGTGGCTATCGGCATAAGCCATAGAAGCCCCCGCCATCAAAACCACCGCAGCAGTAACCATAAGTATTTTTGAAGTAACTTTCATTTGGTAAGCCCTCCTTTAGAGCTGTTGTAGGCGTATTCGCCCCAAAGAACGAATAGGTTACATTATATATGGACTATTCCCCGACCAAATCGAGTGCCTGCATTTCATAGAGGCGGCGGTAGGTTGAGGACGGGTTTTGCAACAAAGCCGCATGACTTCCCTGTTCCACGATTTTTCCGTCTGCAAACACCAAAATCCTGTCGGCTTTTTGAATGGTTGCCAAACGGTGGGCAATGGTAATTGTCGTCCGCCCCTCCATCAACCTATCCAATGCCATCTGGATATAATGTTCGGATACGGAATCGAGGCTCGACGTTGCTTCATCCAATATCAATATCGGGCAATCGGCAAGCAATGCGCGGGCAATAGCCACACGTTGCCGTTCACCACCCGACAATTTAATCCCGCGTTCACCGACCAGCGTGTTATAGCCGAGCGGCAGGCGTTCGATAAAGTCAGCGGCGAAAGCCTCATGCGCTGCCTGACGAATTTCATCAAGTGTTGCATCAGGACGACCATAGGCAATGTTGTCCGCCAGAGAGCGGTGGAACAGAACAGGTTCTTGCGGAACCAATGCAATGCGCCCGCGCAAACTTTGTTGCGTGACTTTGGCAATATCCTGCCCGTCAATCAGAACCGCGCCAGATTGAATGTCGTATAAACGTTGTATCAATTTGACAAAGGTTGACTTGCCTGAACCAGATGCACCGACCAACGCAACTTTTTCGCCCGCCTTAATTTCAACTGACAATCCGTCATAAATTTTGCGATCATCCTCCTTATACGCGAACCCAACATTATCAAAGGTGATATCTGCACCCTTGTCATTTTTGATGGACAGAGTGATTGCATCCTTTGCATCCTGAATATCGTCTTTGCGTATCCAGAATGATACAACATCTTCCATCTCGCTGACTGA
>CAZVSN010000183.1:0-1153 GCA_964629455.1 uncultured Micavibrio sp.
ATTCTGTTCCCAAAGAAAATAGTCATTTGCCTTATAAATCCCATTCTGTTAAAAAACCCTCATGCGCCCGTAGCTCAGCTGGATAGAGTGTTGCCCCCAAGGAATAACGAGGAGGGTAACTTTTTAAAAGGTTGGGGTGTGTGTTGTCTATGTTGTTTGTTTTATAATGCGCCCGTAGCTCAGCTGGATAGAGCGTTGCCCTCCGAAGGCAAAGGTCGTGGGTTCGAATCTCGCCGGGCGCACCATTAAAAAAGTTCCCTTTAGAGGGGGCTTTTTTAATGGAAATCATACCCAAAAATCTCTCGTTTCGCCTCGTTGTTTGAGGTTGTTGTTCGGATTAAATTGATCGATGGATCTTTCCTGTTTCGAATCTTCTGGAATGATCGGGTTTTCAGTATAAAAATTATAAATATTTTTTAAATGAGATTGAAGCCGTTTTGCTTCTTCTGTGTTGATTGAAATTTGATATTTCTCTGAAAAATCAAGGGCTGTATCTAGGCAAAATTTAGGTATGCTGTAGCCTGTTGTATACGAAAACGAAAGGGCTTCTTTGGGGCTTGCTAGATTGTCCTGCATACGGTCATAGCAAATTTTTGGGTATTCTTTTATGATGGTAATATCATCCTTGGCGGTAGGTAAGGATTTGAGTTGAATTTCTTTTTCCCAAGCTTGAACCATCTCTTTGTAGTATTCGGCACTTGGTATAATTTTTTCTTTAATGAAAAGACCAGCATAAAAAGTTTCCGCAAAGGTCATCGTTTGACCTGATGTTTCCTGCAAACATTTTGCATGATCATCCATGGTTTTGAAATTATATGTGTCGCAATATTGTTCTAGTTTTGAATTTGCTTCCCGCGCATCTTTATATGTGGGCTCACCTGTGGCGGCTTGTGCATTGGGGGACGTTAAGAAGGTTGTAGCAGTTGAAACTCCAAATATAAGTGACAATAATTTTTTGTTATTTATATTCATGATTGACTCCCTTTTTATAATTATTGTTTAAGCCTATCTCCTTTCCCTGTAAAAAGTCAAAACCCTGCCAAGTTTTGGCAGGGTTTTGAACAAGTATTTGTTTTGCTGTGCAAAAATTAAACGGCAGCTTTTTTAGAGGCTTTTTTCGCCAGTTCGCGTTCAGTCGGATTGAGGAAGCGTT
>CAZVSN010000184.1:0-1144 GCA_964629455.1 uncultured Micavibrio sp.
GTCAACGCCCTACTATCTGGAAAAGATAAAACACAGGATTTTGAATTCCTAACCCATTGGATAAAAATCGGCTCTGCGGCACGCGATGAAGTTTTAATGGAATTAAAATCAATCGATCCATCCATTCAACAACGCGCACTTGAACAAGCTGTGATCATGACGTCTCTCAACAACCTGATGACATTCCCTTGGATACGCGACGGAGTTGCGGCTGGAAAAATAACCCTCCACGGATGGTATTTTGATATGGTCACGGGAAAGATGTTGGGGCTGGATTTTGCAACAGGCCAATTCATGGATATCGCACAAACCTCTCTGGTTGATGCCTTTTCCAAGCGCAGTATGCATTTTTGTGATTGCGACATTCATCAAGTCATTAAACATCACAAAATATAACTCACATAACCCCTTGATAAACCATATAATTCAATTATCTCACGCTCAGGAAATGTAGATATTCCAGAGAAGTTTTTATTGACATAAAATATGAATTCTGCTATCTACATTTGAAATGAAAACAACATCTAACCAAAGGAAAAAACGACATGCGACTTTCTTTTTTCAAGAAAAACCAAGCCGCAAGCCAAGAAGAACTTAATGAAAAATTTATTGCTGCCATAAATAGTAATAAGCCAATCGAAAAAATACTTCGGACTCTTGATAATGGCGCAAGCATCAATACAAAACTGAATCGCGACTGGCTAACAGTCAATAAAAGCTGCCTCACCGTCTATGATGGTATGCCTGCTTTATTATTCTCACTTTATAATAACAATTCAGATCTAACAAAAGAGCTCCTTAATAAAGGGGCAGATGTGAATATAGCGAATGACGCTGGATTAACCCCCCTTATGTATGCTGCTCAAGATAATTTTATGCAGAATTTAGCAAAAAATTTGATTGATCATGGAGCAAACAAAAATCAAACCGATAACAAAGGTAAAACAGCCAAGGATTACGCAGAAGAAAAAGGGTTAGATGAAATGGCAAAATTGCTATCTACCTACGAAGCAAATCCACCCACAAAGCAAAAACAGACCATTATCAAACAAGAGATGGGTCTGGCAAATATAGAATTCTAAAATGAATAGCAAAAAGGCAGAATATTTTATCTGCCTTTTTCTTTTTCTATTCTTGTAACGAC
>CAZVSN010000185.1:0-1096 GCA_964629455.1 uncultured Micavibrio sp.
GTGATATTTTTCTCGGACGCATCACCATATAGGAGTGTTCTATGACTCAAAATTTAATTCCCCCTGTTTCTGTATTAAGCAACTTTCCAAATGTTGCCAGAGATAAAACTTGGCGCGAGTTTGAGAGAGAGATGTATGGGATTCCTCATACATTGTACGGCAAACCAATATTAACGGCTGACTCTAAAAGAACTGGTGACGAGGTTTTAAAAGTTAGCAAATCATCTTATTGGGATTTATCTCTTGTGACCAATCCAGTTGAATTTCAAAACGCAATCCTGAAATATTGTCAGGAAAAAATAAGCACAGATCATTCTGTCGATCTTTTTTTTATGCCTGCTTTGGATCGTGATGGAAATGGCGTGATGGGTAGAGTTTCCCTTAGCCTGTCTATTAATCAGATCAATGTAGAAGAGCAGATGGTTAAATTCTCAGAGTTTTTGGATTATTGTTTGCCTGATAGTGCTTTCCCAGCGCAAGGTCAAAGCAAGCCACGTTCTTTAGAATAGTCCTTATAAGGGGGGGCTCCCCCTTATAGACAAACTTCATACCATCTATTTTGATTACTCTGCAGCTTCGAGGAAGTCGAGTTTGCCTTGCAAGTCCACCGATACCAATTGGGACACGCCGCGCTCTGACATTGTTACCCCATAGAGTCTGTCCATTTTTGCCATGGTCAAACGATGGTGGGTAATAACCAAGAAACGTGTCCTGGATTTTTGAACAATTTCTTCGAGCATTGAACACACACGGTCAACGTTGGCATCATCCAAAGGCGCATCAATCTCGTCAAGGACGCAAATTGGTGCAGGGTTGGTCAGGAACATTGCAAAAATCAGCGCAGTTGAGGCCAATGTTTTTTCGCCCCCCGAGAGAAGTGAGAGAGATTGTAAAGATTTGCCTGGAGGTTGCGCGTAGATTTCCAACGCCGCATCCAATGGATCATCAGATTCAATAAATGCTAGATGAGCAGAGCCGCCGCCAAAGAGGCGAGTGAACAAAACTTTGAAGTGTTCATTGACGCTGTCAAAGGCTTGTTGTAGGCGTTCACGGGCTTCTTTGTTCAGTTTATTGATTCCGCCACGCAGTTCTTCAA
>CAZVSN010000186.1:0-1080 GCA_964629455.1 uncultured Micavibrio sp.
GGTGCAACATTCGGCTCAACCTCATCGGCAACCGCATTCACTGTGATATTCACACGTTGGGTTGCAACGCCACCATGCCCATCGTTCACGGTATACAGGAAACTTTCCGACCCGTTATAATCTGCATTCGGGGTATAGGTGATTGTGTTGTCGGCATTGATAACCGCAGTTCCATGTTGCAAACCACTCACGGCAGTCACAGTGAGCGTGTCGCCATTCGCATCTGTATCATTCCCCAAAACATGGATAACAACTGAATTATCCTCATTTACAGTTGCGCTATCTTTGCTCAGGACAGGTGCAACATTCGGAACAACAACCTCATCAACCGGCTTAACAGTAACGTTCACACGTTGGGTTGCAACGCCACCATTTCCATCGCTTACGGTATATAGGAAACTTTCTAATCCGTTGTAATCTGCATTCGGGGTATAGGTGATTGTGTTGTCGGCATTGATAACCGCAGTTCCATTAATAACTCCGGCCACAGATGTAATGGTCAATGTATCGCCATTGGCATCAGAATCATTCCCCAGAACATTGATAACAACAGATGTATCTTCATCCAATGTCACATTATCTTTGCCCAATACTGGTGCTGCATTTGGTTCGACCACATCGGCAACAGGGTTGATTGTGACGTTGACACGTTGGTTTGAAAGACCACCTTGCCCATCGCTCACGGTATACAGGAAACTTTCTGACCCGTTATAATCTGCATTCGGGGTATAGGTAATTGTGTTGTCGGAATTAATGACAGCCGTCCCATGAAGAAGACCGCTCACCGCTGTTACCGTTAAAACACCACCATCTGTATCAATGTCATTTCCCAATACATTGATAACCACAAATGTATCTTCGTCCAGAGATACGCTGTCTTTTCCCAGAACAGGCACCAAATTTGTTACCGCAACAACCATATTTATTCTCCCAACTTAATAACTATAAAAAAATACTATCTAAACCTGCGCCGCCAAATGATATCCAAATGGCATCTCTCCCGCAGGCGAAACCATCTTTGGTTACATAATATCCCCCTGCATTGCAAGCGAATTATGACATATTTTGTGTTATGAAAAT
>CAZVSN010000187.1:0-1077 GCA_964629455.1 uncultured Micavibrio sp.
TATGCTACTGGTAATCCCCCCATACTTTACATTATCGTGTCATTATTTGACATTAGATGGCATAAATTATAAACTAATAATGTAGAAACAGAAATAGGTGATTATATGACTTCAATGAACGTGTCTCTTCCAGATCAAATGAAGGACTGGGTTGAGAATAAAATCAACGCAGGACAATATCACAATGCTAGCGAATATGTCCGCGATCTAATCCGGAAAGATCAGCTAGAAGCAGAAAGAACAACGGCCTTTAGAGCAGCTATAGATATGGGTCGCAACAGTGGGGCAGATGATCGCTCATTCGAAGAAATTATCGCTGGAGCAAAAGCTAAGGCGAAACGCACATAATGCATTTTAAGTTATCAACCCAAGCATCCCTTGATGCTGAAAGCATCTATTTATACGGCTTCATCAACTTTGGAGAAGAACAAGCTGATTTGTATTCCTTAAGGATGCATAAATGCATTGATATTCTCTGTGCCAACCCAGAGATCGGACGACTTGATATAAGAGCTAATCCTGCGGTCAGGCGCTTTGATTTTGAGAGTCATGTAATTTTCTATGATATTGAAGATAGTTCAATTTTCATCGTCAGAATTTTGCATAGATCAATGGACTTTGTTCAGCATTTATCATCGTAACTATCTAATAAGGTTACAAGCCCCCTATTCGGATTTTATTACTTTATTATTTATAAAATACATTATGACATTTTCTTGCCTGGCAGGACCCACTTCAATCCAATATTAACTTTGCCTATAAATATTTCACTCTTTCAAGATAGTATTTCTCAAAAAGTGTATCAAGATGGTCTGACAATCCAGAGCAGATTTCCGCTATCTTCTTTGCCCCCTCGATATAAGCAAGACACTTTCTATTATCCCAATCCAAAGGAGGATCATTCAAAACTGAGTGAACATTCGATATTTGATCACAAAGTTTAACGTACTTCACTTTATTACTTTTGAAAGCAAGGCGTTCCGCCTGCTGAGTTTTTCGTGAAGCTAATGGCATAGCTGCAAACTCAGGAGGATCTGATAATCCATCTACTAATTCAGCCACCTCATCTCCAAATAA
>CAZVSN010000188.1:0-1061 GCA_964629455.1 uncultured Micavibrio sp.
TTCCTATATCGCGCCATTCCATGATGGCGTTATTTTCAATGGTAATTGCGGTGCGTGTTCCCTGACCGTTCAGGTTGGAATAGACCCAGATTTCTCTGCCTTCACTGTTTTCTTTGCTTTGGGGGGTGCCGAATGTTGTGCGCAATTGGTCGGTGGTCATTCCCGCCCATATCGTTTCAACCACATCATGTTGTGGTGGTCGTGGGTGCGATGATTGCGGTCTTTGGTATGGCTGTTGCGGGTGTTGTGAATTCTGTTGGGGCATTTGCCCGAATGATTTGGCAAGTGCGCGTTTCACCAGATACATGATTAACGACATTATCCAGCCGATAATCAATCCTTTTAAAAATCGTGTAATAAAGAGGAACATGGCGGTAATTTAGGTCGTTGCGTGTTTGGTGTCTAGGGGCAATATATTCATTATGCTGGTTGGATGAAAATTTATTTTTTAATAAATTGCTTGGTCGTACATTCGAGAGCAATATGTTCGCTTTCGTAGGTAATGTCTATTTTTTTATCTAATTGTAATTGTATGTTATTGACGTATTCTGTTGCTTCTGCTGGAGTTAAAAGTCTTTTTCTTAAGGGGATTTTTAGATCAAATTTTCTTCCATTTTTATTTATCGAGAGTAAGAAAACGTTATAAGAGTAAGATTTTTTGGTGCCCTTAATATTCGTTGTAGAAATATAAAAAACACAGTCTTCTATAGAAGTTTTTGTTTTAATGCTATTCTCGAATTCTATAGTTACGGTGTTACTATTTAGAAAGGTTTTTGTAATAGCTTTTGGTATTTTTAAAAATAGAATGATCCAAGCAAAGATAATGATTCCACATATTATAAATCTAATGCGCTCATCTTGAAAATCTTTAAGAAGTGTAAATACTAAGATTGAGACCGTAAGTATCGTCATTTCGGCGCGATTGCCGATGCCATTATAAACTTTGCACGGTAGGGTTGGTAAAGTTCTTCTGCCAGACAAACTAATATCAAACATGTGTATTTATTTCTCATCACCCATTTTGAGGGCGGCGATAAAGGCGGATTGTGGAATTTCAACAT
>CAZVSN010000189.1:0-1053 GCA_964629455.1 uncultured Micavibrio sp.
AAAACAAAGATAAACATTGCATTTTAATAAGAAAATCATTACCATAACCTAAATTTAAAAAAACGGTGTGAAAATGGCAGACGAAAAATACAAAGAACTCTTCAATCTGATTGTTGGAAAGATTGATGCCGCACCATCATTAGAAACTCTAAAAGAGATTCTAACAGAACAGACTGCAAATATTCGGGATGAGGGAGCAAAAGGCTTTTTTCACAAAGCTGTTAAAAAAGCATCAGAACTGAATGCCACAGAAAATGATAAATTTGAAATATTGAATCTTATTGCCAATACAGCAAAATCAGATGTTCTAAAAGAAAAATGCGACACGGCGCTTGAACTCAACCAATAAAAGAATGAGGGATAAAATGAAAAAAATATTCGATCAACAAAGCCAATCAATTGCAGATTCTTTCCACAATGTGCACGATTTTAGCACATTCCGCTTTGCGCTAATTTCCAGCGCGCCATCTATCAAAGACGAGGATGCTGCTATTTATTTAACACTGGCCAAGTCGGCTATACAAAACAGTGATTTTGGGTCTATAGACAATCAAGACAAAGCTCTAAATGTGATTATAGCCAGCACAAAAAATACACGCCTAGGATGGTTGGCACAATTAGAATTGGCAAATGATTTTGAAACACTCAAAAATGCCGTTACAAAAACAGCAGAGTCTATTTCCAACGATCGTCGTGCCAATTTTTACATGAATGACTTACAAGCGCGGATGCATCAATTGGGGTTTGATTTAAATCCCAATACTGAAAAAGAAGACAGAGATGCTGCCGCAACAACATTTGCAGTTCTTTATGGTGCAGCAACAAACGTTACATTAAAAATACTTGCGGCCTCCGAAGTTGGCGCAAGAGTGGGTGGTGATAATAAAAAATTATGGGCAAAAGAACTTTTAATGCTCAATCAAGAGAAATTAAGCGAACAGCATTTATCAAACCAGCCTTAAGCTAACGTATCAATAATCCTATCGGGAAATATTTTGCGTTCCAATTCGCTATCGCGGAACACCAGCGATGGCGCCATAATTTCACTGCATT
>CAZVSN010000190.1:0-1052 GCA_964629455.1 uncultured Micavibrio sp.
CTTACTTCCCAGAATCTAACGCAACACATTGATTAAAGGATTCCTGAGGCGTTGCGAATTTCAATACTTTTCTTGGTCGTCCGTTCAGTGACCGCTGCACCCGTTTGAGTTCCCGTACGGAGACGGCGCGGAAGTCGGTGCCTTTCGGGAAATACTGACGGATGAGGCCGTTCGTGTTTTCGTTCGTCCCCCGTTCCCACGGACTGGCCGGATGGGCGAAGTATACCTGCATGCCGGTCGAAAGCGTAAACTGCCTGTGTCCGCTCATCTCCTTCCCTTGATCGTAGGTGAGGGTCTTCGTGAGTTCCTTCGGGAGTGTCCGGATCTCACGGGCGAATGCTTTCCTGACACTTTCCGCATCTTTTTCTTTCAACGGGACAATGATGGTGTATCGTGTTGTCCGTTCCACGAGCGTTCCGATGGCGCTCTGTTTGTATTTTCCGATGATGAGGTCGCCTTCCCAATGCCCTGGAACGATACGATCGATCACTTCGGTGGGGCGTTCCTCGATGGAGAGCATATCAGCGATCTTTCCTCTTGTTTCCGGTATTCTCACTCCGCTTTTCTTTCTCGTTCTCCGATACTTCCGCTCTTGCCGAAGCCCTTTGATGAGCGCCTGCTTCAGCGCTCCCCTCGGGAGAACATATACATACTGGTAGAGGGTTTCCGGTGAGATGTGCATAGTCATATCACCAGGATACTCGGTTTTGAGGCGGGTGGCTATCTGTGCCGGAGACCAGCAGTCGGAGAGTCTTGACTCCACATACTGCCGGAGCATCACGTTCTTGATAAGTTTTGTCTTACCCTGTTTCCGTGAGGCTGCCTTGAGAGAGGCGTCTTGCCCCGCTTGATACGCCCGGTACCTGCCGGGACTGCGGGTACACTCTCTTGATATGGTGCTGACGGCTCTGCCGAGTCGCTCCGCGATATCGTTCATAGATTTTCCCTGTTCTCTTCCAAGGCTGATTTCTTCGCGCTCAGCCAAGGAGAGGCGCTGGTATGGTGTATGCATACGGATATGGTATCCGTTGCGCTAGATTTTGGAAACTGCC
>CAZVSN010000191.1:0-1049 GCA_964629455.1 uncultured Micavibrio sp.
GCGACGTGGCAATCCAGTCATAATTTATGAATTGCGTCGCTCCGCTCGCAATGACGATGATGCACGTTAGAAATAATTCGGGTGAGAGCCTCAATTCATCTGGGGGACGATTTCCGCAACCCCACCCAAATTATTCCTTATTTATACTTCCATTGTATCAATAGTTGTTATGTATTGCAAGTTTTATTTATGATGGTTTTTGCTGCGGCTGTACATGCGCATGCCCATTGCTGCCATTCTTTTTATTAGAGTTCGCCCCGATTGTACCATTTCCCAAATGATTCAGTTTTGACTCATCCATTACTAATGGAAGATGATCTTTACTTTTAACCATCATTTGCAAAAATGGGTGGCGACTAACATCCACTGCATCCAGAACAACATGCCCTACAAAACTTCTTTGTGTGACAGAGTCAACATTCATATACTTAGGAACTGCAAATCGATTGATCATATAAACATAAGCTGAAGTTGTTTTTGTGCGGTCGTTCTGGTTATTATCACCCATAAAAACAAAGGTTGAACCCGTGCCAATGCGCCCCAATGTTGTCATCAATTGTTTTCCAGACGCGTTTTGACTTTCATCAAGAATCAGAAATGTTTTTTTCATGGTACGACCACGCATAAACGCTTGGGCTTCGATATCAATCACGCCTGCGTCTTGTAATTTCATCCGCAAATCTTTTCCAATCCAGTCGTCGATTGAATCAAGAATTGGTTTAAGGTGTGGGTACATTTTTTCACCCAAATCACCTGGCAAAAATCCGACATCTTCATCTGCTTTCACTGCAGGAACAGAAATTCCAATCCGTTTATATTTTCCTGACGCCAGACCTGCCAAGCCCACATATGTCGTCCACAGAGTTTTACCTGTTCCGATTGGGCCATCGACAAAAACGATATCACTGCGTTCAATACTTTTTATAAGGTTTTTCTGATTGGCTGTCGGATTTAATGTTTCCTCTCCACCGTATATTTTATAAGCATTTCCAGTTACATTCTTTGCCAGTATCCCTTTGACCTGAGCAATCAGTTCTGTACGGTTGAAT
>CAZVSN010000192.1:0-1022 GCA_964629455.1 uncultured Micavibrio sp.
ATATTGATTGAAGAAACCAGAACAAATTATATTTCTAATTCCCAAGCTGGTGGATCTGTAGTGGGCAGCCCAGGAACCCCTCCAACAAGCTGGGCATATGGTGACAGTGGTTTTGGGGTAACAAACAGTGTTGCTGGAAAAGGTACAATCAATGGAATGCCCTATACTGACTTCAGATTTCAGGGAAACCTTCCTGCATCAGGGGGGTGGTTCCAACTTGTATTCGGGTACAGCCCTTCTGCCTCTGCCACAACATCAACAGATCTTGTGGCAAGCCTTTATTTATCTCTTGTATCTGGCTCAATCCCAAACACAACGGGCCTTATCGTGTCCGAACAAAATGGGGGTGCCTATCTTGGCAACAGAACATTATTAAGCATCCCAGTTTCCTCCATCACATCAACGTTAACCCGTTTTAGCGGAACAGCAAAACCCGCACAGGCCACAACAAATAATGTGATAGGGTCACGACTAATATGGAGTTCAACAGGAAGCCCTGTGGCGATGGATTTCACATTACGCGTTGCGGCCCCTCAATTAGAAATCGGATCTTTTGCAACATCTTACATCCCGACAACATCATCTTCCGCTGTCGCCCGCGCAGCAGATTCATTGGATATCGCAACACCCACATGGCTCAATTCTTCATTGGGCACATTTTATGGGGAATGGAACATAGACAAATATATGGGACCATTCCCCAGAGTGATTGTTTCACAACAGGCAAGCATCAAAGTTCCGATAGGTATTAATTCAGGCGTAACTTTGTCATTCTACGATGGCGCTTGGCGAAATTCATCCTCCACAATCAATGCCGCAGGCACGCTGAATAAAACTGCAATCTCCTACTCTGGAACAACCGCGTCTTATACTGCAAATGGGAATACGACAACATCAACGGCCTATGCTGGCACACTGACCGCAACGGATATTTATCCGTTTTATGACTCTGGACACCTCTCGGAATCGAGCACGGGACATTTTATAAAACTTAAATACTACCCCGCCCGCATACCCAATAC
>CAZVSN010000193.1:0-1015 GCA_964629455.1 uncultured Micavibrio sp.
GCCTAGAGCAAATGTTGCGTATTATAAAAATGGGTGAAAACCTTTTGGAAAAAGGTCCCCCCAACCCCAAAAACAAACATATCCTTGATATGTATGGGTTTTGTAAGGATGGGTTGTCAAAGGCGGCGGAAGCGCGTGGATTCCCGAACTTTGAGATAAAATAGGGCGGGCAATGACAATAGATTTGGCAAATATCAGGCATTTTAAAATTGAAGATTTGAAAGATGCCGGTGATATTGGAATCAGTCTTTCAACATTGTTTGAGAATGTAGCCAAGTGTTTCAATGAAAAATTAGGGAGCAATGATGATGTTTTGCTGCCCGCCCCAATCTCTGGCGACACCAAAATTATCGACATTGCTGAACATGAATTTTTGAAGGCCATTCAAAGAATAAACAATTCCAGAAGAATTGATAGTGAACAGAAATTGATTGGAATATTTCGGCGTGGGCGAGAATTGGATAACGAATGTATTGCGAGCGCGATGACGGGTGATTATTTGGATCTAAAAAAAATTGTTAATGATGAACTTGTCCATCGTGGTTTTGAAAAAATTCGTGTGTATTAAATTTTCAATTCAATTGAGCCAATAAAAACTGAGTAAAGCTAAATCATGATACCAGACATTGTTACGTTGGAAGAGTTGGAGAGTTTAGGGGATGTATCGCCTGTTCTGACCACTATTTTTCCTGAAGTCGCCAAACGGTTTAATGAACATTATCAGGCAACGAGCAGAGTGGTCAAAACCACCAAACCAAGTAATGTTGTTCGGATGTTCGATTATCAGGAAAAATCAATGCGTCCGCAAAGCGAAGACAAAGTCCTGCAAAATATTGACCAGTTAAAAGAGATTTTTGAAATCGGTCGCAGCCTGAAAACTTATCGCGATGAAACAGAAATCGTTTGTGATTATAATTATTTGTGCCATGTGATTAATGAGGAGCTACATAAACGTCCACCTTTTCAACATCTTTGGGTTCGGTAAATACGACTCGGGATATTGCGTTGCAAAAAT